>ONRL01000140.1 GCA_900320225.1 uncultured Lentisphaerota bacterium | reverse complement strand
CGGCAGCGGCATCGGCTTCTCCGCTCAGAGCTTCCAGCTGGCGCGCCTCTCCGTGGAATACGGGCTGCGGAACAACAGCCAAAAGGACATAGACTTCGGACTGGAGGTGTTCCGCAGCTGGATCCGCGTGCGACAGAAGCCGAGCGGACACTTCGGCTCCAAGTGGAAGACGCTCAAGTGGAAGGACGCCTCCGAAGTCGGCTGGGCGCTCGCCGAGCTCTCGCGTCTCTGCATTCTCCTCAAGGTGCACAACATGCCCTGCGCCGAATTCGAGGATTCAGCGAAGCGCCAGGCCGACGCGATCCTGCGCGTCCAGCGCCGCGATGGCAACCTCGGCTCGAAGTGGCTAATCGCGGAGAACGACATCAACCACTTCGAGTGCAAGGGCGGCGCGATGGATTGCTCCAGCATCGACCGCGAAGGCATCCACCCCTTCCTCACCGCCGCCGTGATCATGGCCGACAGCACGGACGAGAAGTGGTACCGCAAGCTCGCGCAGAAGGCCGGCTGGTACTTCCTCTCCTGGCTCTACTGCCACAACGGCGTCTACGGACCCGAGACCGACTTCGCGAAGTACAACTGGAAGCCCGCCGGCGCCACCATCGTCGGCACGGAACACCCCGCGCTCGACGACTACGGCTGCGTGCTCGTGGCGGACCTCTTCACACTCTCGCGCCTCGACGGCAATCCGCTCTGGCGCGACGTGGCGGCGCTCATCTGGCGCAACGCCACGCAGGGCTTCCCCACCGAGACGCGTAGGATCTGGCACGCGCTGGAACGTCCGCCGGGCGCGAAGAACGAGGCGTACTTCCAGACGTACTGGAGCAAGTACCGCACAGGCGAACGCAAGCGCGGGCACCTCAACGACCTCTGCACCGCGTGGGGCGGCGTGTACCGCACCTCGGCGATCTACGACCTCTCGGCCGAAGACCTCCTCTGGCTCGACCGCGCCACGCGGCCCGGAGCCCGCTAAACCTCGAACGAGAAGCCGATCTCGCGATCGGCCCAGTCGCGGATATGCATGTCCCATTCGGGCGGGCGCTCAGCCTTCGGCTTGGGAAGCGGGTAGTAGAAGTCGCAGGCGTTGCAATGGAGCGAGGCGCCCTTGGCCGTCGTGCGCATGAGTCCCCAGCCCACGTCCCACTCGAAGCCGAGCGTGGGAATGCCGACCTCCCGCAGCATGCGCGCGTTGTCGTCGAGATCGCCGCGCAGGTAGCCCGTCGTCCACTGGTGCGTGTGTCCGTGCAGATAGCCGGGCACGATCCGGTTCTTGAAAACGGACATGGGGATGCCGAGTCCGTGGGCCGGATGGTGGGCGCACAGGAAGACGGGACGCGTGGCAGCGGCGACCGTTTCAACCAGCCATTCGAGCTGTTCCTTGCCGAGGCCCTTCTTCGTGCAGGCGCCGTAGCTGCCGCGCACCTTCGGTTCAACGAGGGAATCGAGCAGGACGAAATCGGCGTGCGGCGTGTTCACCACCGAGACGAACCGACCGGACACCCGCGTCGTCTTGTCATAGCCGGGGAAGTACTTGAGGAACTCGGCGCGGATGTCGTGGTTGCCCATCGCGCACGTCACCTTAATGCCCGCGTCCATGAGCGGCTTGAGCGTCTCGGCGGCAATCGCGTAGTCCTCCGTCTCGCCGAACGCGAGCGAGATGTCGCCCAGGCAGAGCACGTTCGCCGGCGGATGCGGCAACGCGAGGATCTCGCGTACGAGCGCCTGCGAGGCGGCGGGCTGGTGCGGGTAGTCGCGCATCGTCTTGTATTTCTGGCGCGCGAGGGGCAGGCCCACGTGGATGTCGGAGATGAACCCGATCGCCTCGGGGTCGAGCGTGCCGACGGTCGCCGTGCCGGCACGCGCCGTGGCCGCAGCGGCGAACGCGGCCGTCGCGCCGAGACAGAATCCTCTTCTGGTGATGTCCATGGCAACTTCCTTAAAGACTCACTTCACCCACACGGAAATGCGGCGGGCCTTGTACTGCCCGGCGTTCGCGGAGAACGTCCAGTCGGGATTGTCCGTCGACGCGGAGCCGATCCCCACGTCGCACGCCACCTTCACGTTGTTGAAGTGATTGAAGGAGAAGATCGTCTTTTTCGCCGCGAGATCGTGCACCTGCAGGCAGCCGTAGCCGAACTTCGACGGGTTGGTGGGCGTGTCGTTGAAGTCGAACAGCTTGTCGTCGCCGCCCGCCGGTTTGGCCGACCGCTTCGCCGTGTAGGAGCTGTTGTAGAACTCAATGAAGCCGTCTGCAGAGTTCGTCAGGGGCTTCACGGCTGACGTGTTCGTGCGCACGACGAGGTTGGCGACCGGCTGGCGGTAACGGCGCGCGCCGGGCTTGGCCGAGAGGACGAGGTCGTCGCTCTTCGGCGCAAAGGCGTCCATTGACGCGAACGCGAATGCCGTATCGCCGTTCTTGTCCTGGAGCTCGAGGAGGTAGGCCACGCGCGTCACGCCGTCCTTCGAGGCGAGCGTCTTCGGCGCATGGCGCGTGAAGTCACATTTCTCCGGGATATCGTAGCGCTGCACGCACGTCATGTCCTTCAGCTCGGGCAACTTCTCCGCAGCGCCCATCGGCACGGGCGCGCCGCAGCGGAACGGGCCCACGGGGAGGCCCGCGCCGTTCACGAGGTTCGGCGTGGAGCCGTTGTAGGGGGCGAAGCGCATCGCGAGCGGCTCCTCCACGCCGGCGGCCGTGAGCACCACGTCCGTTCCCTCGATCTTCGCCTGCGCGGGCACCCACGCGCCGCAGATGCCGCGCAGCTCGAACTCGTTGGGTGGCAGGCCGTCGCGCGTCTTGAGTCCGTCCGCGTCGGCAAGCGACACGCGTAGCGCGTTCCCCTCTACCTTGTACCCCTTCAGCGTGGGCGTGCGCCACGGACGCGTGAACTTCCCATAGACGCGGTCGAGCGCCTGGTCGGCCATGCGCATGCCGACGGTGCGCTTGTCGGTGGGATGGATGTCGTTCACGGCGCCCACGTCGTTGATCACCGTGTAGCCGCTGTTGGGCACCTTCTCCTGCACGCGCGCCTGCGCCTCCTGGAAGAGGGGCAGGGCCGTGTCCTTCGCGTTGTTGTACTTGTACGGCGCGAGCTGCACGAGGAAGTACGGGAAGTCGCCCTGTCCCCACTCGCGACGCCAGCCGCGCACGAGCGATACCGTCTTGTCGAGGTAGACCGCGCCGTCGCGCATGTTGTGGCAGCCCTGGTACCAGATCGCGCCCTTGATGGCGAACGGCACGAGGCCCGCCACCATGCCGTTCCAGAGCACGGTGGGGACGTCCTGCGGACGGCGCCACGTGCCGAAGTTCTGCAGCATCCACAGGTCGTCCGGGTGCCCGGCCGGCGTCCACGGCTCGATGCCGGTTCCGCCCCACGAGGAATTGATGAGGCCCACGGGCACGTTGAGCGTCTTGTGGATCGTTTCGCCGAAGAAGAACGCCACGGCGCTCTGCGGCGGGATCGTCTGGGGCGTCGTCACCTCCCACACGGCCTCCACGTCGTCGAGCGGCTCGCGGGAGACCTTGTGCGCCACGTTGAAGTGACGGATGAGCGGCCAGTTCGCCGCGGCCACTTCCTTCTCCCAGTCCTTCACCTTGCGCCGCGAGCTCATGGTGAACTCCATGTTGCTCTGCCCCGAGCAGAACCACACCTCGCCCACGACCACGTTCTTGAACGTGAGCGCGTTCTCGCCCGCCACGCGGAACTCGCCACCCTCGGCGCACGCCTTGAGCGGCGCGAGCGCGGTCTTCCAGCGTCCCTGTGCGTCGGCCGTGGCCGTGGCCGTCTGCCCGGCGAACGACACGGTCACCTTCTCGCCGGGCGCGGCCTTGCCCCACACGGGCACGCGCTGCCCCTGCTGGAGCACCATGTTGTCCCCGAACACGTGCGGCATCGTCACCGCCGCCGCGCACTCCGCCGCCGCGAACAGCGCGGCCGCCACCGTCAACAAGATCTTCTTCATCTGTTTTTCCTTTCAGAGTTACGGTCATTCTACCATTCCCCCGTCCCGCCGTAAAGCACGAAAGTGTGAACCGGGCATCCGTAATTCCCCAACAGCCTCCGTATCACCCACCCTTCGCCCCCCTCCACACCTCCATCATGTCCCCCATCCACCACGTAACTCAACCCCCATACAAGATTTCATACGCACCGTAATCGGCGCTTGCAGTGGTGCGGGCGAGGGCCGTCTGGCTGGAAGTGGTGAAAAGCGAAAATATGACCGCGTGAACCCTATCGCCCGTTGCGGCGTTTATTTAATTGATTTAACAGAAGGAGATAAACGATGTCCGATAGAAAAATTGCAGTAGGGTGGTTCGACAACATGCCGTTCCAGCATGTGTGCGCGCCATACCTGGAGAGACTCAAGGAAGTGTTCTTCGCATGGCCGGGCGTGACCGCCTCGCGGCCAATGGACGATTGGACTGCGGAGCGTCGGGCGCAAATCATCTCCGATCTGCAGTGGGCCAGGGAAAACAAGGTCGAACTGGATACGATCTTCAACGCCAACTGCTACGGCGACATTGCGATGACGGAGGAACTGGCCGATTTCGTGACGGAAAAACTGCATGACATGGATGCGCACGGCCTGTTCCCCGACCACCTCACCACGACCTCGCCGTTCATCGCCAAGATCGTCCGGTTGCGGTTCCCGTCCATCAAGATCAGGTTCAGCATCAACATGGACATCGCGACGCCCGCCGCGCTTGGCTACGTCGAGGATTTGTTCGACTCCTTCTACGCCGGACGCAACACCCACAGAAGACTCGACTACGTCAAGGAGATGTCGAGCTGGGCCAAGGCACACGGGAAGGTGATGGGGATCCAGGCGAATCCCGGCTGTCTGCGCAACTGTCCGTTCCACACGTTCCACAACAACCTCCACGGCCACAACCGCGTGGGGCAGTCCGCGGCGGCGGAGAAATTCGGCTTCACCAACTTCCTGTGCCGCTCCGTGTTTGAGCGCGGAAAATACGAAGAGTTCATGCGGGCGATATGGATACGGCCCGAGGACCTGCCACTCTACGAGCCTTACGTCAACGTCGTGAAGCTGGCGACACGGCGCCACCCCCATCCCGACAAGATCCTTGCGGCGTATGCCACGTGTTCATACGACGGCGACCTCGCCGAAATCATGGATCCCTTCTACCGGTTCCCGAAGTCCATCGACAACAAATCCCTGGGCGCCTCCCCGCTGTGGCCGCACGTCCGTGACTGCGCCCACGCCGACAACTGCCGAAACTGCGGGGCGTGCGCGGAATTGTTCAAGGCCGTCGCAAAGGACCGAGCGGAGACCGGCCTTGACATGACCGGCACCTTCAAGGGATTCTTCAAGGGCTAACCCCGCCGCGAGACCTTACAACGAGAAATCGTCGATCCAGTACCTCGCGCCGTTGTTGGCAAGGCTCTGGAAGCCGATCCAGCGGAGCTCGCGGAAGCCCTTGTGCATCGGGTTGCCCGTGAAGACACGCGGCGCGGACTCGCCCGGCAGCGCGACCGACACCGTGTAGACATGATCCTTCCTTTCAGCGCCCAGTTCGAACGCCAGCTCCACCTTGAACCAGGCGTCGAACGGCACCTGCACGAGCCGACGCCCTCGCGCGCACAGCCAGCCGTCGGCGGACACGTCGATCTTCGGCCCCGGGGTCAACGCCCAGCGGCAATACTCCTCCCGCACCTCGAACTCGGGCCGAGCCCCCTTCTCCAGCCTGAGCGCGAACGAGATCCGGCACGGACCCGGCTTCGTGCGCGACACGTCAAGGTACATGTGGGGCGGCCAGTCGGGCAGGGCGTCGACCACCTCAAGCGAACGCGCGCCATGCGCCGCAACCTTGTCGGTGACGTGGATGTACTTGACGCCGTCCTTGGGATGGAGTTTCCAGTTCGGCCAGCACGCCCCGACGGGAACGCTCTCCGAATCCTCCGCGACGGGGAAGGAAAGTTTCTCCGGGGCAGGGAAGAACACGGCAGGAACGGGCTTCGCGGCGGCCGCGAACCTACACGGCGCGCGCCGTCCGCACCCCTCGATCGAGAACGGCACGAAGCCGATCGACCGGACGGCCACGTCGTCCCGAACGCGGAAGTCCGAAGCCGGGGTCGCGCGACGTGAAGCCGCGCACGCGGTCCGGGATCGGCGCGCCGCCGCACCAGGCGATGTTGTTGGTGTACGTCATGGCGCGTTCGTCGGGCTGCACGGCGATCAACTTCCCGGGATCGTCGCAAAGGACCACGTTGCGCGCGAACAGCGACGCGCAGGACGGCGCCGGCGCACGCGACGGGTTGCTCAGCTGGTAGCGCGGACCATACGCGAAGACGTTGTTCTCCACGCGGTTCGAGGCCGAGATGCACGCGCAGAAGAAGTTGCAGTCACGTTGTTCGTAACGGTCACGAACGCCGTGCCGGAGTCGAAGTACACGCCGAAGCCGCAGTTGCGCGAGCGCGTCACGTGGTGGATGTGGTTGTAGCGCTCCACGGTGCCGGGCTGCGCGCCGAGAAGGTAGATGCCGCCCATGTCCGAAAGGACGTGCTGCCCGATGTCGTAGATGTGGTTCCACTCGATCACGTTGTCGCGCGCCGTGGTCACGATGGCCCAGTTCCAGCCCACCGATACGCCGGAATAGTACATGTTGCGGATCGTGTTGTGTGCGATCTGCGTGCCGGCGCCGTGCCCCACCCACACGCCCACGCCGGCAGGATCCACGCGTCCGCCCTCCTCCACGAGGCACTCCTCCACCGTGCAGTCCTTGGAAAGGACGGGCTTGCGCGTCTTCTCCCACCCGTCGCCGATCCGCACGCCACCGGCGCCGAGGTCGAAGAACTCGCAGCCCACGGCGGCGCAGCGTTCCGAGCCGCGCGTGAACACCGCGCCATACGCGCCCGTGTGCGCCACGGCGCAGTTCTCGAGGCGCACGCCGCGCGCACCTTCGACATGCACCGCGCCCGGCTGGTCGGCCGCCGCCTGCGCCACGTGGTTGCCACCGGCCTGCACGCCGAAGTCGGCGTACGCGAACGTGATGCCGCGGAACACGACGTCCGCGGCGCCGTCGACGCGGACGGCGTGTCGGTGCCAGGCGGCGACCGTCTCGCAGGTGCCGGGCGTCTCGCCGGGCATCGGCACGTAGACGATCTCGCCCTTCGCGGAGTCGAGGTACCAGTCGCCGGGCTCGCCGAGCGCGGTGCGCACGTTGTCGAAGCGGTACCAGCGGTCGTTGTTCATCGCCTCGTAGTCGCGCGTGAGATGGGCCGAGTCGAGCGTGACGCGGCGGAGATCCGGCTCCCACGCGGCGACCTTCGCGCGCGTGATCGACCAGATGTGGAACACGCACACCTCCATGTCCGGATTATCCCCCGTCGGGAACTCGCCCTTCCGGCAGATGAAGCGTTCGCGTCCCGTGGCGGGGTCCGCCCCGCCGGCGGTTTCAACGAAGTAGTAGCCTGTGCGCGGCAAGAACGGACGCGTCCGACGCTGTCCGTCCACGTAGAATTGCGCAAACCGCGCGCCAACCGACACGCGCGCGCGCCACCAGCCCTTCGCGTCGACGGTCCAGTCCGCGATTCGCCGTCCGGCGCTCACGACGGGCAACGCCCCCGGCGCGGCCTCGAAGACAAGATGACGGTCCGCCGCCGTGAGGACGAACGGCTCGGCGGTTTCGTACGTGCCGTCGGCCAGCACGATCCGCGCACCGCCGGCGGCGCGGGCGCGCGCTGCGGCGGCGGACAGCGTCCGGAGCGGCGCGGCGGCAGTGCCCGCACCTGCGTCATCGCCCTTCGGCGACACATGAATCTCTCCCGCCCCGGCCATCCAAGCAGCCGCGCAGGCGCCAACAATCAAAGCACAATTTCTCATCGCACAAAGTATAGCATAAAATGACCTACCACAGCACATCGCAGACATGGTATAATCTTCGCACCTTGTCCAGCAGAGTAACGAGAAAAGGAGTTCACGAAGATGAAGATCAAGATGATCGCGGTGGCGTTGTCCTTCGGCCTGTCGTGCGGCGTCGGCGCGGCGGAACTGAAAGTCGAGAAGCTCGGTAACGACCTCTGGCGCGTGCGCCTGAAACGGGACGGCGCCGCGCAGTGGCCGGAGTCCGGCATGAACCGCTACGGTGTGTTCGCCGACCTGCCCGCGCGGGAGACATCCGCGTCGCTTGACGGACTGAAGGTGAAGCCCGAGGTGAAGCACGTGGGCGCAGGCTTCGAGATCCGCTTCCCGCTCAAGAAGGAGACGCGCGTCTACGGCCTGGGCGACGTCTCGCGCGACAACATCCAGCGCCGTCCCGGCACGTACGAGATCTACGTCAAGAACGTCTACAGCTACATCCCGATGCCCGTGGCGTTCACGAGCGAGGGATGGGGCTTCCTCGTGAACTCGTCGTGGCGGCACACGATCGATGTGGGCAAGGCGGACCCCAACGCGATCGTCTGCACGGCGAAGGAGGGCGAGGCCGACTTCTACCTCTTCACCGGCGCAAGCCACCGCGCGATGCTTGACACGTACACGCGCCTCACCGGACGCCCCGCGCTGCCGCCCGTGTGGAACTTCGGCTTCACTTTCGTCGCGAACCAGTGGGTCGACCAGTTCGAGCTCCTTAACGAGACGATGGGGTTCCGCGACCACGAAATCCCGTGCGACGTGATCGGCCTGGAGCCGGGGTGGATGGAGAAGTTCTACGACTCCTCCACGCGCAAGCGCTGGGACTCGCGGCGCTTCTACTTCCCGTACTGGAGCCCGAAGGGAGCGCACACCTTCACCGGCGCAATGCGCCGCATGGGCATGAAGCTGAGTCTCTGGCTGTGCTGCAACTACGACCTCTTCCGTTACGAGGAGGAGCTGGTCACCGGGAAAGCAGCCGGAAAGGATGGCAAGGCCGTCGCCGGCGGCAATTCGGAAACGTGGCACGACGAGCACATCGAGGGGGCGAAGAAGGACAAGAAAAATGCCGCCGAGAAGCCACCGCGCGCGCTCGTCCCCGGCGGATATGCGGGCGATCCGGAGCCCTACAAGCACCCCGAGGGGACGCGTCCGTGGTTTGAGCATCTCCGTCAGTTCGTGGACCAGGGCGCGGAGGCGTTCAAGCTCGACGGCGCCTATCAGGTGACGGACTGGAACGGCGTGCCGAACCGCACGTGGTCGAACGGGATGAAGGACGCCGAGGCGCACAACCTCTACCCGCTCATCTACGCGAAGCAGATGGCGCGGGGATTCGAGGACTACACCGGCCGCCGCGCAATGGTGAACTCGGCGGGCGGATACGCGGGCGTGCAACAGTACGTCGCCACGTGGGCGGGCGACACCGGCGGCGGCGTCAAGCCGCTCATTTCGGTTCTCAACCTCGGCATGAGCGGACACTCGAACCAGAGCTGCGACATGACTGTGCGGGGCAACGCGGTCAGCGGCCTCCACTTCGGCTTCCTCGCGCCCTGGGCGCAGCAGAACAACTGGGACTACTGGGACATCCCGTGGGTGAACACGAAGGAGAAGGTCGACGTGTTCCGCGCCTACGCCAACCTGCGCTACCGCCTCGTGCCGTACCTGTACGGTACGGCGGCGAACGCCGCACGCACGGGCTTGCCGATGGTCCGCGCGCTGCCGCTCGTACATCCCGACGTGAAGGAATACGACACCTGCACGGGCACGTACTACCTGGGCGACAACCTGCTCGTGGGCGTGTACGCGAAGGAAGTGACGATCCCGCAGGGTCTGTGGCACGAATGGCGCACGGACGCAACGGGAGGGTCGTGCTCCTGCGCGACCGCAACGGTTGAAGGTCCGTGCAAGAAGCCAATCGACGTGACGCCGAGCTGGGGCGGCGCCCTCTACGTGAAGGCCGGCGCGATCATCCCCACCTGGCCGGTAAAGCAGTACATCGAGAAAGGATGGAACGAGGATGTCGTGTTCGAGGTGTGGCCGACGGCCAGCGGCACGGCCGAGCTGTACGAGGATGACGGCATTTCCCTTGGCTACCGCAAAGGCGAGTTCGCCCTCACGCCGCTCACGCTCGAGAAGACCGCCGCAGGCGTGAAGTTCACGGTCGGCGCGCGCAAGGGTTCGTTCAAGGGTATGCCGAAGACGCGCCGCATGCGCGTACGGATCCACAGCGAAAAGGACATCCGCATGATCGACCTCGGCGAAGTCGGCACCGCCGGCAAGTCCATCACCTGGTAGGACACGCACCGGGCGCGTAGGGGATCGGGTCGGCGAAGTCGCCGTCGAAGGTGAGCGGCATCATGTAGACGTTGAGCGACTTGTCGCAGAAGTAGAGGCGCGAGACGGACGGCTGGCGGCCGTGTCCGTCCGCCCAGAAGGCGTAGAAGCCGGGCTGAACGCCGATCGGCTGGCGCGGGTAGTTCTGGTTGCGTTCGCTGCCGGACGTGAGCTTCTTCTCCATCGTCCACGTCTCGCCCGCGTCGTGCGAGATCCACGCGGCGATCTCGCCGCCAGGGTTGAACGGCTGGGGACCTTTCTCGGATGCGCCGATGAGACGCCAGTCGGAATCCGTGTCGATGTACAGCTCGGCGAAGTCGTAGTTGTTGTCGCTGCGGATGCCTGTGTCGATCTCGCGCCACGCCTCGCCCGTCCACTTGGCGAGCTTCCACTCGCGCGGACCGTCCACCGGCCCCGCGCGGTAGCCCTTGCTGACCGTTGAGAGGATCACGGGGCGGCCCTTCGAGTCGAACTTCACCCCCTTGATGTAGACGTTGCGCTTCTTGTCGGCGTAGGACAGGGCGAGCGCGGGATTTTCGCGCTTGTCGAGCGGAAGCGCCAGCGTCTCGCCCTTCGCGTTCTGCCAGGTCTTGCCGAAGTCGGACGTCTCCATATAGAAGATGTCCGTGCGCCAGTTGAGGCCCCTGCCCTTCGGGTGCTGGTCGAAGGCGACGCCGATCTTCTGCCCGAACGGCCAGGAACGCTGGTAGTGGCCGTCGTTGAAGAACGCGAGGAGGGTGCGGTCCGACCATTCGGTTCCGTCCGCGTTGCTCGTCATGAAGCAGTTGGAGCGGCCCGACATCTTCCCTTTCAGGTAGGACGCGTGCAGGAAGAGAAAACCGTGGCCGGGCACGAAGAACGGCTGCGGGTAGGAGAAGTTGCCCTTCCAGACCACCTTGAACGACGAGATGTCGTACGGCTTCTCGCTGCGCGCGATGCGCGAGGGGCGGCTCTGCCCATGGCTCGAGGAGAAAATGTAGATGTAGCCCTTGTCGTCGAGACCGATGACGGCGTTGTCGTGCGCGTCCGTCGTGTGCTTGTCGAAGACGACCGTCGGGCGGGCGAGTTTCTTCGTCTTGTGGTCGAAGTAGGAGACCGACTGCAGAAGCGTCGAGTTGCGTTCGTCCGTGCCGCCGAACGTGAAGAAGGTCTTGTCCGCCTCTTTGGAATACACGGCCATCGGGATGTGTCCCGCGCAGTAGGTGCCGAGTCCGCCGGAGTACTTGTAGACGTACTCGTCGTGCGAGGGCTGGTTGAAGTACCAGATGCCGCGGAAGCCCGACGCCTTGCGGTTCAGCAGCTCGGGCTCGGCCATGCGTCCGTCGTCCTGCGGACGCGCCCTGTGGAAGCCGTCCTTCGTCAGCCGGGATCCGGTCGCCTCCACCGTGTGTCCCTTCGCCTTCTCGAGGATCGCGCGGCAGAGCCAGAGCATCGCGGCCTGTCCGTGCGAATCGCCGTTCACGCGCCGGCGGGCGAGGTAGTAGGGGCGGTCGTTCCGCGCGCCCGTCCCCTCGCAGACGTTCGAGAGGTTGCCGTACTCGTCCATGCGCGCCACGAGCGCAAGGAAGGCGCGACGGAAGGCGCGGCCGTACGGCTTCTCGTCGAGCCAGCCGTTCTTCACGCCCTCCGCGAAGGCGTAGGCGAACATCGCCGTGCAGGAACTCTCCGCCCAGGCGTCCGGTTCGCCCACGAGCTGCGCCCACATGCCGTCCTCTCGCTGCTTCTCGAGGAGCGTCTTCATCATCTTGCGGTAGCCTTCGAGGATGCGCGGACGGTACTCGCTGTCGGCGGGGAGGTACTTGAGCGTCATCGGCATCGCGGCGGCCATCCAGCCGTCGCCGCGTCCCCACACGAACGGCACGTCCGGCGTGTGGTAGAAGAGACCGTTCGGAAGCTGCAGCTTGTCGAGGTAGAGGACGAGCTCCTTCGCGGTGCGGTCGATGTACTTGCGGTCGCCCGTGAGGCGGTACGCCTGCGTCTGGAGTGCGGCGATCATGTAGGCGTCGTCGATCCAGAGGCGCGTCTGGTCGGTATAGCCCTGCTTCCACCAGGAAAGGCGCGTCTCGTAGGGCGTCTTGTTGTACCACGGCGGGGGATCGTCCGGCTTCGGCTCCTCCCACTGCATGTCCGCGTACGCGAGGCCAAGGTCGCGCGCGCGCTTCTCGCCCGTGAGGATGGCGATCTCGAGCGGCACCGCGCCCACGATGGTGAAGTCGACGTGCTTGAACTTCGGCAGCACGTGCCTCTTCGGGCCGTAGTAGGGCTCGAACGCGGCGACGAGCTGCTTCTCCAGCTCCGCGTCGCCGATGATGCGCGCGCATTCCATCGCGTTGATCCAGAGGCTCACCACGGAGTATTGGATCTCCTTGCCGAACCCGTAGCCGCGGTTCCCGCGGTAGCCGTTGGTGGGGCAATAGTAGTCGGGCGACGTGGAGAGGAACTGCCGCGCGATGCGGCGACTCACGTCCGACGGACGGCAGTCCACCGGCCACCCCGTGAACGAATCCGCCACGGCCACCTGCGCGCCAAGTGCGACACCGGCGAACGCAAAAACGACCAGTGCTTTTTTCATTATCATCTCCTTTCCTCCCGCTCGATCTTGATGCAGTCGAGGTAGACGCCGTCGTGGGCGGGCGATTGTGACATTTTCTTCTTGTCGTACGTGCCGGGGCCGAACCAGAAGGTGTGGCCTTCCGCCGGACACCACGTGGTGATCGGATACCACTGGTAACCATTCTTCACGGCTGAAACCTGCGGGGCGTAGCCGGGACCGGCATCGCGCTTGTGCTTGTAGTCGTACACGCCTGACCAGAACGCCTGCCCCTTGCCGTCCTTCTTCTTCTCCACGCGTACCCGCGCGCTGACCCGGTACTTTGCGCCGGGGTCGTAGGCGATGGACGACATGTCGAGCATCACACACCATTCGTAATGTGACGGGAAGAGCTTGTACGTCCAGCCGTCGCCCGCCTGCGGATCCTTGATCCGTTCGCCCCACTTGCCGGGATTCGCCAAGCCCAGCTGCGCCTCCTCGATGATCGCGGAATCCGCCGGCTTCGGCATCGGAAGCTCGGCGTCGGCGAGATCGTGCCATTCCTTCTTGCGTTTCTGCGAGGTCGACTCGCCCTCCGCCAGACGAATACCGCCCGCGAAGGCGTCCAGCTCGATCAAGCGCTTCGCCAATTCCCGCTTGGCCGTGACCTCAACCAACGCCGGCGCCACGTCGCGGGCGACACACGCCACGGGCCGGCCGCCGCGCTTCCGCATGAACTGGGCGTACAGCACCGGGAAGCGTCCGATCCGCACGTTCCGCCGGATCATCTCGGGCTCGTCCTTCACGGCGTCCTCCGCGAGGTCCCACAGCAGCTGCGCACGGACGTAGAACTCGTCGGGGATCACCTTGCTCGCCACGTTGGCGAAACAGCCGAGCGGATGTTTCGCCGGATCGCGGTAGAACGAATGGAGCGCGTCGAAGTACAGGCGCACGTACGGCGCGCCTTTGCCGTAGAAGCCGGAGAAGAAGTCCTGCAGCAGCTCTTCCTGCGGCAGTTCGGTGTTCCACATCCACTTCGCCTGGAGCCACGCCTTGAGTTCGGCGAACTCGGCGTGCTGCCCCTGGTAGGCGCCCTCTTCGTAGATGTAGTTCACCTGGTTCTCGCGGAAGAAGCGGAGGTTGTCCTGCAGACCCAGCACGTTGGGGAACGGGGCCGCGTAGTGGGCGAAGTCCGTGCAGTAGTCCCAGATGTACACCTGCTTGCAGATCGCCCCCCAGCCCTTGATGTCGTCCATGAACTTGACGTTTTCCCTGTAGGCGCTCTTCGGGATCGCGTGCGAGAAGTCGCACTCGATGGTGCAGAGGCACGGCATCACGTTCGCACGCGGCTTGATGTGCTTCGGCGGCTTGCGCGTGTACTGGTAGGCGAGCGTCTCGACGATCGCGCCGGGAAACTCCTTCTCGACGGCTTCGGCGATCTGGTTGATGAAAGTGATCATCGTGCCCGCGTGCGACTCCTCGCGGTCGTCGATCTCCTTGCACTTCGGACAGGTGCAGAAGTTGTACCAGTCGTTCTGGCTGATGCCGTAGAAGGCGGCGCCGGGGTCCTTGCGGATGCGCTCCAGCACGTTGGAGGTGACGATGCGCAGGACGTCCGGATTCGTGAGGCAGAGCTGTGTGTGATCCTTCAGGCGTTTTCCGTTCACCTCGCTGAAGTATTCGGGGTGCTGGTCGAAATACTTGTCGGGCGGACAGAGCATGTTGAACGTGTGGCAGGAATGGAGGCCGCCTCCGTAGCGGTACGGCGTGCCGCCGTGCTTCGCCTTGAACGACATCCACTCGCCGCCGTTCACGCGGTTGCGGCAGGCGAAGTCCGGGTTGCGGATCATGTCCGCCCAGAACGGCTCACGCATCAGGAAGGCGGGTTTCTGCGTGTCGTTGAGGGTTGCCGGCACGGAGAATATCTTAACAGACGGCACCTTCTCGCACCAACTGGAATACCAGCGGCACCCGCCGTGCCGTTCCAGCAATTCATAGACGCCGTACAGGACGCCGCTGTCGCTTCCCGCCTCCACCAGCAGACGGTTTCCCTTCACGACGAGATGGAAGGCGTCGCGCGGAAGGTCCTTCCGAGTCTTCGAGAGTACGACGGCGTTTTTCCCGTCGGCCGGTGCGGACGCGACGGGCAGTTCAACGCCGGTCATGCGCTTCGTGAATTGCTGGAGTTCCTGTGCCGCGTAGCTCTCCGCTTCGGACGGCGCGGCCGGCAGCACGATCACGCAGTTCGCGGGTTGGCCCCGCTGCGCGATGACGAATGGCGCCGCGCCGACGTGAAGCGCGCCAGCCAGCGATGCGAGAAACGCGATCCGCCGCGAAAGGCGAAGTGTTGGAGAGATTATATTTTTCATATTAACCTTATCAGGGTTTGGCGGCGGCGGACTTGCTCGGTGTTTCGTCTTTTGAGTTTTCCTTCAGGGCCGTCAGCTGTTTGACCTGGGCGTCCACGAGGAGATCGCCCGTGGGGGCCGCGAGCCACGACGACAGTCCCTCGTAACCGCCATCGGCATGGGCCTTGGTCGACGCGATGTAGCCCACACTGTCGTTGGTGAGGCACGTGATGATCGTCGTGCGGAACGGCGAGCGCTTCTTGATCGCGCGGCCGATGTCGACGAAAGGCTCGCACGGCAGACCCGCGAACGCGAGGTTGTCACCGATGGCCAGCGAGGACACGAAGAGTTGGATGTGGTCCGCTTTCAGCTTGCGCACGCGCGAGCTGGGGCTGGTCAGCGTGGTGATCTCCATCCGGCCCAACGGGATCTCGTTCTTGCGGCCGGCGTCGAACAGCTCCACCCACTTGATCTCGTCGGCGGTCGGCTTGTTCGCCGGCATCGCGTGCTTGGCGACGATGCCGCGGACGGGGCCGGACGGGATCTCCTCGCACACGTCCCACACCGACAGCGCCGCCCCGGCCACCGCCCTGCCCACATAGAGAGAGACGGCCTTGGGGCGCGTCTTGCGCTCGGCGTTGAGTGCGGCGCGCCCAGGCGGCGGGAAGCGCTGGCTGCAGTTCACGTCGCCCTGCGCGGCGTTGAGAAAGAGGCACTTCACGCCGTCGCCGACAGCCGCCTCGAACGTGTCGCGGACGACCCCCGGCCAGTCGGCGGAGTACTTCGTCCCGCCGATGCAGTCGGGGTGCGTGCCGAAGTTGACGATGGCGATGTCGGGCGCCCCCGTGCGGCGGAAGCGGACGAGCTGCAGCGTTTCGTCGGGCGTGCCGAGCGGCTCCTTCACGTTCGGGTTCGTGATCCCCGGGTTGGTACGAACGGAACCGTCCTTCATGCGGTACCGGCGGATGAACGAGACGTTGCGGCAGACGGTCTTGGCGACGCCGATCCGCGCGGGGGCCATGTCGGCAAGCGCGAGCCGTCCGGCTTCGGACATCTTGGCGATGCACGTGTCCACATAGCCCGCCACGAGGCGGTTCTCCTCTTTCGTGAAGCTGGACCTCGTCCAGGTTGCGGGCCCGGTGTGGGTATGCGTCGCGTGCACGTAGATCCGCTCGCGCGGAACGCCCGTCGCCGCCGTGAGGGCCGGCGCGGCCTTCCCCATGAAGGCCTTGCCCAGACCCAGGCTGCTGACGCAGTAGATGAGCGCGTTGTTCGTGCCGTCCGAAACCGCCACGCAGTCAAGGTAGAGCGGATCCAGCACCCCGTCGGCGATGCGTTTGTGGAAATATCCGACGATCGGGATTCCAAGCGGCGGCGTGGCGTCCACCCGTGCGAAACCAGCCTTGAACTCCGCGAAAGCCGTCCCCGCTACGAGGGCAACCGCCACCAGGGCAAAGACCATTACATTTCTTGTTTTGTGGAGTAGGGCATTCCGCCTCGGTGTTTCCGGTGCGGAAGCCCCCTCTTCAAACCGTGCGTGCGGATTTCCCGCACACGGCTTCCCGTGTGAAA
>ONRL01000137.1 GCA_900320225.1 uncultured Lentisphaerota bacterium | reverse complement strand
CAGGCAGAAAAGGAACGCGCCGCGAAAGTCGGCAAGAAGCTGAACGTCAAGGCCTACATCAAGGCCGAGATCGAGGCGATCCGCGCCCAGGTGGGCGACAAGAAGGTGCTGTTGGCGATGTCCGGCGGCGTCGACAGCTCCGTGTGCGCGGTGCTGCTCCACAAGGCCATCGGAAAGAACCTCACGTGCGTGTTCGTGGACCACGGCTGCATGCGCCTCAACGAGGCGAAGGAGGTCAAGAAGGTCTTCAAGGGCAAGTTCGGCATCAACCTCATCCAGATCGACGCCGAGAAGCGCTTCCTCGACAAGGCGAAGGGCATCACAGACCCCGAACTCAAGCGCAAGTGCATCGGCGGCGAGTTCATCCAGGTGTTCGCCGACGTCGCGCGCGACCTCAAGAAGAAGCTCGGCGACATCGAGTTCCTCGGCCAGGGCACGATCTACCCCGACATCATCGAGTCCGGCGTGGGCGGCAACAAGGCCGTGAAGGCGCACCACAACGTGGGCGGCCTTCCCAAGGACATCATCTTCAAGGGGCTTGTCGAGCCCGTCAAGTACCTCTACAAGGACGAGGTTCGCAAGGTGGGCAAAGCGCTCGGCATCCCCGACGAGATGGTCATGCGCCAGCCGTTCCCGGGCCCGGGCCTCGCGGTGCGCTGCATCGGCGAGCTCACGAAGGAGAAGCTCGACATCCTGCGCCAGGCGGACTTCATCTTCCGCGACGAGATGAAGAAGGCCGGCCTCGACAAGAAGGCCCAGCAGTTCTTCGCGATCAACACGAACGTGAAGTCCGTCGGCGTGAAGAACGGCGCGCGCACGTTCGGCTACGTGATCGCCATCCGCGCGATCTCCACGAGCCAGTTCGTGAAGGCCGGCGTGGTGCCGCTGCCGTTCGCGTTCGTCACGAAGGTGGCCGAGAAGATCGCCACGAAGGTCAAGGGCGCCAACCGCGTGGTGTGGGACATCACGCCGAAGCCCCCGGCCACGATCGAGTGGGAGTGAGACGTGAAGGCGAAGTCCGCTGCGAACATGGTGATCGCCCAGTCGGGCGGTCCCTCCATGGTGATCAACCAGTCCCTCGTCGGCGCGGTGCTCGCCGCCCGCGCCGCGAAGGGCATCGGCAAGATCCTCGGCGCGCGCCACGGCATCGCCGGCATCCTCGCCGGCGACTACGTGGACCTGCGCAAGCCGTCCGCTGAAAAACTGAACGCCGTCGCCGAGACGCCGAGCTCCGCGCTCGGCAGCTGCCGGCTCAAGCCGTCGGCCGACGACTGCCGCAAGATTTTCGAGGCATTCCGCCGCCGGAAGGTCGGCTACTTCTTCTACATTGGCGGGAACGACTCCGCCGACGCCGCGCGCATCGTTGCGGAGGAGGCGGAGAAGGCGGGCTACCCGCTCGTCTGCTACCACATCCCCAAGACGATTGACAACGATCTGCGCAGCTGCGACCATACGCCGGGCTTCGGCTCGGCCGCGCGGTTCGTGGCGTGCGCGCTCAAGGGCGACGACCTCGACAACCGGGCGCTCGGCGGCGTGAAGATCGACGTGATCATGGGTCGCGACGCGGGGTTCCTCACGGCGGCGTCCGCGCTCGCGCGCGAGAACCGCGGGGACGGCCCGCACCTCATCTACCTGCCGGAGCGTCCGTTCTCGCTCGACGGGTTCGTGAAGGACGTGCAGGGCGTGATGAAGAAGGAGGGCCGCTGCGTGGTGGCCGTCTCGGAGGGCATCCGCGACGCGCAGGGCGAACTCTTCGCGAAGAAGTTCGCGGGCGGCGAACGCGATTCCCACGGCAACCTCCAGCTCTCCGGCACCGGCGCGCTCGGCGACTTCCTCGCGAAGCACCTGAAGGCCGAGGCGGGCGTCTCGCGCGTGCGCGCGGACACCTTCGGCTACCTCCAGCGCTCGTTCCCGGGCATCGCTTCGAAGACGGACCAGAAGGAGGCGCGCGCCGCCGGCGCCGCCGCCGTGAAGGCCGCGCTGAAGGGCAAGCTCACGAAGGGCACGATCGCCATCGTGCGCAAGCCGGGCGCGAAGTACGCCGTCACGTTCGAGGCCCAGCCCGTCGCAAACGCCGCGAAGTACACGCGTAGCGTGCCGGACGCGTTCATCGCGCCAAACGGACACGACGTGACGAAGGCGTTCCTCGCCTACGCGCGCCCGATCGTGGGCCCGCTGCCGCACAGCGAACTCCTCTAGCCGCGCCATGCGCCTCGCCGCCCACGCCAAGATCAACCTCACGCTGGAGGTTCTCGGGACGCGTCCCGACGGCTACCACGACCTGCGGAGCGTCGTGGCGGAGATCCCGCTCCACGACGACGTGGAGCTCGCAGACGCGCCGGCGGGCGAGGTGACGGTGGAGATGGCGGGCGACGGACTGGACGTGCCGCGCGTACCGTGCGAGGCGAACCTCGCCGTACGCTCGGCGCGCGCGTTGCAGGAGGCGTGCAGCGTGGCGCGCGGCGTGCACATCCGCATCGTCAAGCGCATTCCCGTCGGCGCGGGATTGGGCGGCGGGTCGGCGGATGCCGCCGCCGTGCTGAACGGACTGAACGAGATGTGGGGTCTCAACCTGCCGAAGGAGAGACTGTGCGCCATCGGCGCTGAGGTCGGGTCGGACGTGCCCGCGCTCGTGCTGGGCGGCACCGTGCTGATGGAAGGGCGTGGGGAGAGAGTGCGGCGCGCGCAGAGCGCGTGCCCTACCATGGGAGGGTCGCGCTCCTGCGCGACCGAATCGGAATGGTCGCGCTTCGTTTTGCGCATTCCGCCTGTCAACGCCTCCACTGCGCGCGTGTATGCGGAGTTCCGCACGGAGGATCGCGGGAAGTTCCGCAACGACCTGCAGCCGGCGGCGTGCCGCCTCTATCCAATCATCGCCGAAACCATCGCGGAGATGGAGGCGAAGGGTTTGGAGAACGTCCAGATGTCCGGCAGCGGCAGTGCCGTGTTCGGCTGGAGAAAGGAAGGGAAATGAAAGTCATTGCAGGATTGGGCAATCCGGGCGCGCAGTACGCGAACACGCCGCACTCGATCGGATTTGAGGTGGTGGATGCCATTGCGCGCGAGATCGGCGCGGAGTGGAAGGCGTCGGCGTCGTTCAAGGGCGAGCTCGCCACGGGCATGTTCGCGGGGCAGAAGGTGTTGCTCCTGAAGCCCATGACGTACATGAACCTCTCGGGCGACTCCGTGGCGCCCGTCGTGCGCTACCACAACGCGACGCCGGCGGATTTGCTCGTGATTTCGGACGATATCGACTTGCCCGTGGGGCGTCTGCGCGTCCGCGTGGGCGGGAGCGCGGGCGGACACAACGGCCTCAAGAGCATCATCGAGCGCGTGGGGACGCCGGCGTTCACGCGTCTGCGCGTGGGCCGCGGTGATGGATCAGGTCGTGCCGGCGGCCGTGAAGGCGGCGGCGGCGATCATCTCCACCACGCCCCAGGCGGCGATGAACGCCTGGAACGGCTGGTCGGCCATACCTCCTCCTACCACGTCCGACAGACCATGAACGTGAGACTATCGGTTGCCACGACCTTGTGCATGGCGGCAACTGCCGTCGCATGGGGTGCGGCGGAACATGTGCCGGCATCAATCGTCTTCAACACGCCTGCGGAAGACGAGAAGGGCGTGATGGTTCTCGGAAACGGCGAGCTGGGCGCGACGGCGTGGCTTGGCGCGGACGGCACGCTCCACACCGTGCTCCAGAACTCGGACAGCTGGAACGAGGGCGGACGCCACGTCAAGACCGGCGCCATCGACTACGAGACGAAGTCCCCCGTCGATGTCGGGACGTATCGTCAGGAGCTGTCACTTGCGCGGGGCGAATTCGAGGCGTCGTGGAAGAGCGGGGACCGGGCGGTGTCGCTCCGTTACCGTATCCAGCAGGGCACGGACTCCATCGCCGTGTGCGACGTCTGCGGTGCCTCAAACGTCGAGGCCAAGGTCGTGAACTGGCGTCTCTATCCCGGCGGCACGAGGGAATTCGGGGTGGGCGAATACGAGCTCGGCAACAGGTTCTGCGAGGGGGCGTTCCAGAAGAACGTGTCCGGCATGAAGTTCACCGTCAACGCCGACCGCCTCGTGCCGGGCGGCTGGTGCCACGTGAACCGCAACGGGACGGTCGCGGAGATGATGAAGGTGTACGACTACTATCAGGCGACGGGCGACTTGGGCAAGCCGGACCTGCTCTCCAACCGTGTCTTCGGCGGAGTGACGCGGAAAATGACGGGGGCGCGCGTGCTGTTCCTCACGGCGGTCACTTGTCTGCATCCCTGCGCGAACGAGGCGGAATGGCTGCGCCGCACGAACGGGATGCTCGACAAGGACGGATGGAGTCTCGCAGAAGAGGATGCGAAGCGCGCCGAGCACGTGGCGGCGTGGATGAAGTTCTGGGACCGCGGCCACATCGACGTGACTCCTGCGGCGGACGCCGCGTCCAAGCCGCGCAAGGACGTCGTTTTCCCGACGAACGACAAACTGCCGCTGAGCTTCGGCGTCGATTCCAAGGGACACAACCGCTTTCTCGGCACGTTCGCGTTCGCGGAAGTCGAGTTCAACGGCCACGTCGTCTACTCTGGCGTCCCGAAAGCGGGCGAGGTGATCGCAATGGGCGGGACGCCCGTTCTCCCAACGGAGGGCAATGTATTCCGCTTCGCCTGCCGGTTCACGACGGACAGGCTTGAGAAGCCGCAGCGCCTGCTCGACAACATCACACCGGGGCGAGGCGACGGTTTCCTCGTTGACGCGTACAAGGGCCAGGTGCGCTTCATCGCCGGAGGACATACTTTCACGCATCCGACGAAATTGCCTGCCGGAAGGGAAGTCGCGCTCGAGGTCGTCGTGCCGCGGCAGGGCGGCGCGAAAATCGTGGTGGACGGCACGATCGAGGCAATTGACCTTGGCTGCGAGAACGTGGCCGAGGAGTGCGCCGCCGTCACGGCCGCCTACGCCGCGCAGCGCTATCTCACCGCCTGCGCGGGACGCGGGCGCCTGCCGATCCGTTTCAACGGGTCTCTCTTCACCATCTCGTACAAAGGCGACCCCGATTACCGCCGCTGGGGCAGCGGCTACTGGTGGCAGAACACGCGCCTGCCGTATTACCCGATGTTCGCCGCCGGCGACCTTGACCAGTTGCATCCGCTTTTCCGGCTGCATCTCGGACTTCTCGATTTCAGCATGAAGCGCACGCGCAAGTACCTGAACCACGGCGGCGCCTACATCCCGGAGTGCATTCAGCCCTGGGGCGACCACTTCATCGGCTCGTATGGGCCGATCTGCGCATGGAAGGACCGTCCCGACAAACTTCAGGCGCACGGCTACCACAAGTATGAATGGCTCTGCCAGCTGGAACTGTCACTCATGCTGCTTACCTATCGGGCGTATACCGGCGACGACGCCTGGTTCAGGGAAAAGGCGCTGCCGGCCATCCGCGAATACGTGCGTTATTTCGACGAGCACTACGGCCTTGACGCGAAGGGACGTTACCTCATGTGTCCCGCGCAGGCGGCGGAGACCTGGTGGAACTGTACGAACCCGATGACGGAGGTTGCCGGTCTCATGCGCGTGACCGATTTGCTTCTCGCCTTGCCGGATGGCGTCCTGTCGCCTGAAGACCGTGCGCTCTTCGCCAAGATCCGCGCACGCGTGCCCGACCTGCCCGTGCGGGAGCTCGGGGACGGCGGCCGGGTGTTCGCGCCGGGGGAGAAGTTCGAGCAGCACCGCAACTGCGAAACGCCGGAACTCTACTGCGTGTTCCCGTTCCGCCTCTGTGCGTTCGAGAAGCCGAACGTGGAGATCGGGCGGCGCACGTACCGTGACGGACGGTTCCACAGGCTCTACCGCGGCTGGTCCCAGGACGAGATGAACGCCGCGTATCTGGGTTTGACGGAGGAGGCGCGGGAGCACATCGCGGACCGCGCGCTCACGCACTCCAAGAAGATCTACCGCTGGCCGGCCTATTGGGGGCCGAACTTCGACTGGTGTCCGGACCAGGACGAGGGCGGCATCTACCAGAACACGATCCAGTCGATGCTCATGCAGGTCGAGGGCAGGCGGATATTCCTTCTGCCGGCCTGGCCGAAGGACTGGAACTGTTCGTTCAAGCTCCATGCGCCATACAGCACGACCGTGGAGGGCCGCGTGGAGAACGGGGTGGTGAAGGACCTTGTCGTCACTCCCGCCTCGCGTCGCGCGGACGTCGTTTTCGCGGGTTCCAGACAGTCGCGTGAAAATCTGCTATAATCTACGGGTGTTCAGGCAACGGTTCTGCGGACCTTCGATTGACGAGAAAGGAATGACATGAGAAGACTGAGATCTTTGCTGCTGGCGGGAACGTGTGCCGTAATTGTCGCCGCGTGCGGGCATGCGGCAGCTGCTTCCGCCGCACTCAAGGTGACGGACCTCGCGAGGCTCGGCGAGTATCCATTCCGCGTCGATACCGTCCTCGGCACGCAGGTGCGCGTCTACCGCGATCTCGCGTACTCGACGCGCGACGACCTTCCGACCGAGGGGAAAGGAAATGTGTCCAAGACCCAATGGGGTGGCCGCCATCGTTCCGGCACGTACTTCGACGTCTATGTTGCAGACGCGCCCTTTGCCTCCGCGGAGATGCGCGCGAAGATGCCGGTCTTCGTCTACATGCACGGCGGCACCTGGTCGCAGTCGTTCGACAAGGACGGGTACTGCATCGAACTTCTCAGACGCATCGCCGCGAAGGGGTATTTCGTCATCACGATGGACTACCAACTCCAGAACGACGCCACCATGGGCGGCGCGAAGGCGAAACGCGAGCATGCGACATTCGCCGACATGCTCGCGGACGTGGACACGATGATCACCTATCTCAAGACGGCGCTTCCGGCGGCGGGGCTGCCGACGGACAAGATCGTGATCGGCGGCGACTCGGCGGGCGGGCATCTCGCGATGTGCTACGCCTGGGATCAAGACAAGCCCGGCCTGTCGGAGGTTCAGCTCCGCCATGACCTCCGCATCTCCTGCGTGATGTCATCTGTTGGTCCGACCGATCTCGCGCAGGGGACGCTTGCCACGGTTCTCTTGTCCCGCTTCGGAGGGATGATTCCGGTCCCGCAGGCACAGAGCATGAGGAGGCTCGTGTGCTGGCTCACCGATACGGACTTGGCCCACATGAAAGGCGACGCCGCAAGGGCGGCTCTCCGGAAGTGGGCGCCGATAACTCTCGTGAAGCCGTCGTCATGCCCGGCGATCCTCGCCTACGCCTGTTTGGATGCAAAGGTGTCTCCCGGCTCGACGGACCTTCTCGTGCCGGTCTCGAACTTCGTTTCGCTCACGAACAGACTGACGGCAGCCGGCGTTTCCCACGATGCGCGCTTGTTCATGAACACGATACACTGGAACGTCGGCCTCAACTGCGAAAAGGGACAGGGCGTGGAGTGGATCTCCGACCGCCTCGAGGCATTCAAGACGAAACACTTCGACGCTCCGCCTCCGGTGGGCGAGCAAAATCCCGCACGGGCGCCGCGCGTCGTCATGAACGTCGTGAACTTCGTGCGGTCGCTCGATCCACGCCACCCGCGTTCGTGGCACGGGGAGGCACTGCGCGAGGAGGTGGCGCTCAACCGCAAGTACAAGTTCAAGAACACGATCCTCTTCCAGTACGACGCGCTGATCGACCCGGAACTGCGCGCGGAGGCGGCGAAATCGGATCCGACGCTGACGGAATTCGGCCTGTGGTTCGAGATGTCGCGTCCGCTCAACGAGGCGGCCGGCCTCCCCTGGCGGCCGAAGCACGATCCCTCGTGGGACTGGGACTGGTTCATCAACCCCGGCTTCCTCATGGCCTACACGCACGCCGAGCGGAAGGCGCTCATCGACGCGGCATTCGCGCGGTTCAAGGCGGATTTCGGCGCCTACCCGAAGGTGGTGGGGTCGTGGCTGCTCGACGCCTGGTCGATGGACTACATGGTCAAGGCCTACGGCGTGGACGCTTTCTGCATCTGCCGCGAGCAGGACAACACCGACGCCTACGGCCTGCGCGGCGGCTACTCGAACGGCGCGTACTATCCCTCGCGGCGCAACATGCTGTCCGCGGCCGTCGACATGTCCAACGCCGTCCAGGCGCCCGTCTTCAAGATGCTGACGCCCGATCCGATCTACAACTACGCGAACCCGAAGGCCCGCTTTCCCGACTACCCGTTCAAGAGCGGGTGCCCCACGCTTGAGCCCGTCTGGGCCGGCGGCAACGTCAAGTCGATCGTCGACTGGTACTTCCGCATCTACACCTCGGCGCCCGGATTGCTCAACCTCTCCTACATGCAGACAGGCCAGGAGAACAGTTTTGGCTGGAACGCGATCAAGAAGGGCCTGCCCTACCAGTGCGAACGCATCGCCGCCCTGCGCGACGCCGGCGTCCTCACGGTGGAGACCATGGGCGAGACGGCCCGGCGCTTCAAGGCCGACCATCCGCAGAACTGTCCGCAGACCCAGGTGGCGCTTGAGGACTGGTCCCCCGCCGGACGCAACAGCGTCTGGTACAACAGCCGCTTCTACCGCGCGAACCTCTTCCGCGACGGCGAGCGGGTCTACTTCCGCGACATCCACAAGATGTGCGACGCGTTCGAGGAACCGTTCCTGGACAAGGTCTGCACGGGATGGCAGGCGAACTACTTCACGCCGCCGGTGGTCGACGAGTTCCTGTTCAGGACGAACGGCGTCTCCGGCGTCCTGGCGTTGGACGGCGCCTTCGCGCGTCTGGACGCCTCGGCAGGCGCCAACGACACGCTCGCCGTCGTCGCGACGCGCACGGATGGTTCAAAGGTAAAGGTCGTCTTCGACGAGCGTGGCATCCGCGTCGAGGGTGCCACGCTCTCTGCGGCCTACGCACCGGCGTTTCGCCAGACGATAAATCTTCGCGGGAGGAACTTGTCGTTCACGTTCCAGGGTTTCCGTTACGAGGTGGGGTGCGCGGCAGCCGTCTCGCCCACGGACAACGGCTTCACCTTCCAACCGCGTGCCGGCGCGATTCGTCTAGACCTTTCGTTGCCCGAGGTCGGACCGTGAGACTAGGCGCTTGACAGACTCCGCTGCGGATTTTATACTGTGGACAATCATCAAAGAAAGGTCATTCAATGAAACGAATCTTTTTCGCGTTGTTGGCAGTGGTCGCGCTCAATGTCCCTGCGGCGGAGGTGAAGGTTGATTTCGGCAAGGCCGTCGGACCCGTGAAGCGCGTCAACGGCGTGGGGCAGCCGCCTCTTGTCGGCAAGCTCGCGGGTTGGCCGATGTTCCACTATCTCAAGGAGGCCGGCATCCCCTACTCGCGTCTCCACGACGTCGGTGGCTGGCTCGGCGGCGGTCTGTTCGTGGACATCCCCAACCTTTTCCCGAATTTCGACGCCGATGAGAACGACCCGAAGAGCTACCGCTTCGCCTACACGGACTCGCTCCTGAAGGCGCTCGACCAGAACGGCGTGGAGCCGTTCTTCCGTCTGGGCGTGACAATCGAGAACTTCGTCTCGAGCGGCTATCCGCCCATGAACATTCTGCCGCCCAAGGACTACGCGAAGTGGGGGTGCATCTGCGAACACGTGATCCGCCACTACACCGAAGGCTGGGCGGACGGCTTCAAGATGAAAATCACCTACTGGGAGATCTGGAACGAGCCGGAGAACCATCCGGACGACAACCGCAACCCGATGTTCCGCGGACCCTTTGCCGAGTACATGAAGCTCTACGGCACGGTGGCGCCCTACCTGAAGGCCAAGTTCCCGCACCTCAAGATCGGCGCCTACGGGCACTGCGGTTTCTACGCCGGCGTCGGCTCCGACCACATCCCCGCCGCCAACTCCACGCCGCGCACGAAATACTTCGTGGAATGCTCGCACAAGTTCCTCGCCGCCGCACGTGACAACAAGTGGCCGCTCGACTTCTTCTCCTACCACTCCTACTCCTCGCCGACCGAGGCGCTGCGCCAGGTCCGCTTCGCCGACGAACACCTCAACCAGTACGGCTTCACCGCCGACAAGTGCGAACGCATCTTCAACGAGTGGCTGCCATACGTGAACCACAAGAACCTCGGCTCGGCCCTTCAGGCCGCCGGCGTCGCCGCCGAGCTGATCGGACTCCAGAACGGACCCTGCGACGTGGCGTGCATCTACGACGCGCGCTGCGGCGTGGGCAACTACTCGCCTCTCTTCAACCCACTCACCTACAAGCCGCACAAGGCGTACTACGCCTTCACCGCGTTCAACGAGCTGCGCAAGTGCGGTACTGCCGTCGCCGTGCAGACTGTCGGCGACAAGAACCTGTGGGTAGCGGCGGCGAAGGGCGAGAAGGACGCCGCCGTGATGATGTCGAACGACTCCGACAAGGCGATTCCGCTTGTGTGCGATTTCCAGGGACGCGCCGTTGCCGCCTGCCGCATCACCGACAAGGATCGTACTGATGCGACCGTGTCATTCCCCTCCGAGCTGCCGCCCCGTTCGTTTTTGGTAGCCATGTTCAGGTGACGGGCACGGGCACGTTCTCCATCTACGTGGGCAATTCGTCCGTCGCCGCCGCCACGGCTGTCCGCTAGCGGCTCACCGGGGCGCATCTCCATTTTTCATTCACTTATTTTGCATTTGCAGTTTAGGTGAGGAGGTGGCATGGGTGCCGTTTGGCACGTTGGTTTACGGATGCACGGTTATGTTGTATAATACGCGCAGCCTCTGACAGAGGCGAAGGAGCAGGCATGAAAAAAGCAATAGGATTCTGTCTCTTGGGAATGCTGGCCGTGGCCTTCTGCGCATACGCGGCGGAGGTGAAGGTTGACTTCGGCAAGACCGTCGGGTCCGTGAAGCGCGTCAACGGCGTGGGGCAGCCGCCGATGATCGGTATGCTGCGCGACTGGTCGATGATGCACTATCTCAAGGAGGCGGGGATTCCGTATTCGCGCCTACACGACGTCGGCGGCTGGCTTGGCGGCGGTCTGTTCGTGGACATCCCCAACCTCTTCCCGAACTTCGACGCCGACGAGAACGACCCGAAGAGCTACCGTTTCGCCTACACGGATTCGCTCCTGAAGGCGCTCGACACGAACGGCGCCGAGCCTTTCTTCCGTCTCGGCGTGACGATCGAGAACTTCGTGTCGCACGGCTTCCCGGCGGTGAACATCTACCCGCCCAAGGATTTCGCGAAGTGGGCGCGCATCTGCGAGCACGTGATCCGCCACTACACCGAGGGCTGGGCGGACGGGTTCAAGATGAAGATCACCTATTGGGAAATCTGGAACGAACCGGAGAACTACACCGGCAACCCGCGCAACCCGATGTTCCGCGGGAAGTTCTCCGACTACATCCGCCTCTACGGCGTCACGGCGACGCATCTGAAGTCCAAGTTCCCGCACCTCAAGATCGGCGGCTACGGCAGCTGCGGCTACTACGCGGGCGTTGGGTCGGACGGCATTCCCGCGCCCAAAACAAAAATGGCGAAGACCAGGGAAATCTGGCTGAAATGCTCCCATGAATTCCTCGCTGCCGTACGCGACAACAAGTGGCCGCTCGACTTCTTCTCCTACCATTCCTACTCGGTGCCTGCAGAGGCCCTGCGTCAGGTGCGCTTCGCCGACGAACATCTCAGCCAGTACGGCTTCACTCCCGACAAGTGCGAGCGCATCTTCGACGAGTGGCTGCCCTACGTGGGACACCAGAACCTCGGCTCGGCGCTCCAGGCGGCCGGCGTCGCCGCCGAGCTGATCGGACTCCAGAACGGACCCTGCGACGTGGCGTGCATCTACGACGCGCGCTGCGGCGTAGGCTACTACTCGCCCCTCTTCAACCCGCTCACCTACAAGCCGCACAAAGCGTACTACGCCTTCACCGCGTTCAAGGAGCTGCGCGACCGCGGCACGTCGGTCGCTGTGCAGGTAACCGGCGACAAGAACCTGTGGGTGGCGGCGGCGAAGGGCGAGAAGGACGCCGCCGTGATGATGTCGAACGACTCCGACAAGGCGATTCCGCTCGCGTGCGATTTCCAGGGACGCGCCGTCGCCGCCTGCCGCATCACCGACAAGGATCGTACTGATGCGACCGTGTCATTCCCCTCCGAGCTGCCGCCCCGCTCGTTCCTCGTAGCCATCTTGGCCACCTCCTCGTCGGTCGGGAAGTGACAACCAGGATGTCATGGAAGAATGTCAAATCTGGATTTCTGTCTGTGGCGCGTGCCGCAGTCTTCGCCGGTGTCCTGTCAATGGTGTTTGCGGCGCAGGCGATTCCGGTCGACGAACCGTACCTTGCCGATTCCCGCGAGCTGATTGACGTGCCGGCGTCGCTGCCGGGCATCTGCACCATGGGCGGCGTCGCGCGGACGGACGGGCAGGGTCTCGAGAACGTGGCCCTGCGCCCGGGCGTGACGCCGCGCGCTTCGTCCTCCCTCCATGTCGCACCGCATCGGATCGAAAACCTCAACGACGGGGCGAACGGAAATCCGCATAGCTGGATCCTCGGCGAGAAGACCGGTTGGGTGCAGCTGGAGTTCGGGCGC
>ONRL01000134.1 GCA_900320225.1 uncultured Lentisphaerota bacterium | reverse complement strand
ATGGTAGGGCACCGCACCGTTAATGCGGCCGTTGCTGGTTCGAGTCCAGCCATCCGAGCCATTTCGTTGTTCCTGAGGTTGAATGTACATGTATTCGCCCTCCTGACTTGCGGTGATCGTAACACCTTTGATGTGTGCGGTGGTTGCAAAACTTGGTAGGGACGGCGTTCCATCGCCGTCCGCGGCTGGCGCTGTAACACCAGCCCAGAGTGTTGGGGTTTTGCAACTGCCTCGCGTGTACATTAGGTCAGCATGTCATGCTCATGCGTGAGCTTTAGAAGTTTTATAAAACATTAAAAATAAATTCACGTTTTATAAAACGTTAAAAACAAAATAAAGTTTTATAAAACATTGAAAGCCACGTTTGCGTTCTGGTATAATTTCCAAATCGAAACTTGAGAAAGACAATGACATGTCTGACGTGAAGCTTAAACCGACATACTGGCGCACATGCCGCGCGCTGGCTAACGAAGACCGACTCCGTCTCTTTAAGGCCGTCGTCGAACACGAGGGGTGCTTTTCGGTGAGGCAGTACGCGCGCCTTCTGGGTTTGCAGGACGACGTCGCGTCCGTCTACCTCAGGCAGATGAACGCGCGCGGGCTTCTTGGCGTGAGTCGCGAACACATCAAGGTTTTCTACAATCTCAACCGCGACCGGTCCCTGCCCCAGGCCGCCGAGCTGCAGAAGGCCCTCGCCACGTACATGCGCGGCAACCTCCCAGACGGATGGGAGGACGCCTTGGTCCGCATTTTCAAGGGTTTTACCCATTTCAACCGGCTGGCGATCATCCTCCGGCTGGCGAAGGGCGAGGCAACTCTCTCCGAGCTCGAGCGCGCGGCCGGCACCATCGTGAAATCGACATACCACCACTTGCGCTTTCTGTATGCGGCGGGAGTAGTGGACACGTACCGCGTCGGCCGGGGAGGTTCTTTGTACTTTCTCAAGCAGCCGACGCATCCGGTGACGAAAGTGCTGCTGCGGCAGGTTCTTGGCGATGAATACGGCGGTAGTCCCAATTACAATCCCGTCGCGGGGTGTCCGGACAAGGCAAGCCGAATCGTGCTTGCGAAGATCAGCAGGGAGGAAGGCGTGACTGCTACCAATTGGAAGAACAGGCGCGGCACGGGAGTTTCACACAAAAAGCTCTCGCCGAAGGCTCAACAAGCGATTCTGGAGGCCTGACTCCCCATGCAGCTTACGGAAGAGCAGGCGGAGGTCGTGGCGCTCGCGTCTGGACGCCATCTCGTGCTTGCCCCGCCCGGATCGGGCAAGACGGAAATGCTTTCCCGCCGCATCTTTTCCGCCATTCGGAGGGGAGTCGATCCCAACCGGATGCTGTGCGCGACGTTTACGAATCGGGCCGCGTTTGAAATGCGGGAAAGGGTGGCACGCGAGGCGGACAACCTGCGTCTCCCCGACGTCGGGAACATCCACCACTTCTGCCATTCATTTCTAGTCTCGGTCGGGCGGATGCATTCTGGAAAGCATGTGATAGACGAAGTGCAACAGTCGGAATTCGTACATGAGGTTCTGAACGTGCTCCGGGCTGAACTGCGCACAGGCGCACCAGCCGATATCGGGCGGACGCACGGCGTGACCGTCTTGCGCGGCATCCGCGGCGTGTGCGGTCCGTCCCCTGATGACAGTCGGCGCGGGCTGCACGAGTTCAATCCGCAACGGGTTGCCTATCTGCACGACGTACTTGAAAACTACATTGCCGATGCGCTCAAGGGCGGACGGGACCCGGATGCGGAAATCCTCGCGGGGGTGCTCGTGGCCCACCAGCGCAGGATCGGCATTCCGTCCACCTTGACCCGACCATTGCCGCATCAGGTCGTCAGTCTCGTCGCAGAAGGAGTTATCGATGCGGTGGCGCGCGCGTATGCGGGGCTCAAGCGGAAATTCCGTTGTGTTGACTTCGACGACTTGCTGAACGAGACGTATCTTTTTCAGGAGGAGCATCCGCTGCCGGAAGAACGGCGTTTTAACTGGGTTCAAATCGACGAAGTGCAGGATCTGAATCCGCTCCAATGGAGCATCGTCAAGAGCCTGACCGCTGAACGGGGCGTGAGCGTTTACTTTGGAGACCCGGAACAGGCCATATTCTCGTTTCTCGGTGCGTCGGCGACGAGTTTTGCCGCCGCGACCGCCGATTGTACCCGCCACTGTTTCAGAACGAACTTCCGCGCGACGCCGCTGCTTCTCGAGATACTGATGCGCTATTCGCTTGAAACGCTCGGATCTGACTGGGAATTCCTGCCTGCTCCCGCTGATCCGCATGCCGCCAACGGCGTGTTGGAATTATCAGAGGCGCGGTTGGAAGGTGAGGAGCGCGGAATCAACGAGGATTTCGACTTCGCCCCTGTCATGCGAAAGGCGGTCGAACTGCTGTCCGCTGGTATTGCGGAAAACGTCGCCATTCTCGTTCGCACAAACTCGGCGGCGGACATCTGCGAGGAATGCGTCAAGCCGCTCGGCTACAGATATGCAAAAGTTTCCGGAACCGACCTCTTCTCATACGCGCCGATGCGCGACTTCATGGCATTCGTGTCGCTATTCGCGGAGAATGTGCCGATGACTGCCTGGACTACGCTCCTGTACCGTTTCGGCGGAAAGGTTCGTTCGCGGACTTCCGCGCGGTACTTCGTACGTGCGATGTTTGCGTCAGGATGGGATCCGCGCACGCTGTTTGACGAAAACGATCCCATCGGGCTGTTGCCCGCCGTCCGTTCGCGTGCGGTTCGCTGGGCCTGGTGGCACCGTCGTCCGCTTGTGGCCTTGCGCGCGGCGCTTCGCCCTGCGGTTCGCGCCGTGCGGGCGCGGCTCGGCGGAAGCTGCTCGTTCCGGGATGTCTTTTCCCTCTTCGCAGACGCGGCCCTTGGAAATCGGCCAATGATGTATGCCTTGGACGAACTCATCCCCGGAGGCCGCCAGAAAGACGGCGTCCCGCAACAAGAGGTCACTTATGAAGCTGCGATTGTCCAGGCCAAGGAGCGGATAGAGAAGTTCCTCAGGTACATGGACCATGTCTATGCCGACGATAACCGATCCTTGGGACAACGGCTTGCCGAGGATTGGAATCGGGTGTCGAGGCTGAAGGAGGCCGATCTCCTTGTGGGCGACGAGAAGATCGTGATCTCGACGATCCACAAGGCGAAGGGACGGCAATTTGACGCCGTGTTCATTCCCAATGTCAAGGATGTCGTGGATTTCCCGCTGTCCGATCCAGACGAAGCGCGGCGGCTCCTGTACGTCGCGATGAGCCGCGCGAAACGCCACCTCTTCCTCTGGGAGGCGAACGACGAGTCCGTGCGCCCGCTGAAACCCTGTTTTAGGGCGGGATACGGCGGCTACTACATGACCAAGGCGAGAGGCGGGGACTTGTCCGGCGACTGGCTTGCCACATGGGAAGGACTTGCAGAACAGAACTTGAGCCGGACATGCGACGATGGAGCCGTATGCAAGCTTGCAGCTCATGCGTCGATACCGGTTGCGAAAATAGCTCTGCGCACGTTGCGCTGGTCGTCCGACACGGCATTTCGCAAAACGGTCTATCTGAATGCCCTGGAAAAGGACTTCCGTCCTGGAATCGGCGAATGCGCAATTGGCTGTCTTGCCGACTGCGCCATGTTTGGGCCGGAAAACGCGAATGCCGTGAGGGGCGCGGCGCTGAGAGGTGGGCGTATCCGGATTGCACGCGCGGCGCTCGCTTATTTTGTCCAGATGCCCGGCAGGTCACCGGTGGTCGCGCGGGAAGCTCTCGGCGATTTCATCTATTCTCGTTTCCCGGAAATCCGCGTCGAGGCGGTTGATCGGCTTTCGGCACTCGGCGTCGTGCGCTGGCAGGGCATCGTGACTGGCGCGAAAGCGGATTTCACGCGCCTTGCGCGAGTGCCCGATCCGGAACACGAATCTTCGATTCGGCAGATACTTGCGTCAAAGCCAAGTCCCGCAGATCATGAGCGCGCGCTCCGTGCCATCATCGCCGCCCGCGCGCTTTCTTGACATCCTTCGTGTTGCCGTACATGTTGAAAGGGACTGCGGTCTAGACGGGATTACCCCCGCAAGATTACGGAGAAAAGCGCTGTTGTCGTACCGCTGAATGTGGCGGCGCTTGGTGTGCATGATGTGGCAAGCCCACAGGGGGCAGAGCTTTCCCTATGATAAACCATATCAGTTGAGAAAGAGTCTGTATCAGCAAAACTCTAAAAAGTATATCAGTGAAAACTGGAAATTCATGTCAGTCGCTGACCCCGCTCCAGCTGGTTTACGCGTTGCATCCCTGCTGGGATTATGTTATACTGCCTTGCCTTTAGAAAAGGAGCAGTTCTGACATGGCCGAACTCAAAGAAGACGTACGAACATACCTCGCCCGCATTCGCAAGACGATTGCGGACAGCAAGAACATGGTCGCGCAGGCCGAGCTCCGAATCGCCGAGACCGACCGCATGCTGGAGCGGCAGGGCCTGACGCGCGAGCAGGTGATGGCGATGCAGTTCTCGGACGCGCAGAAGAGGGCGGTGGACGCGGAGCTCAAGCGAAGGGGGCTGGATCCGCTGGAGTGGTGGTCGGAAGTCGAGCGTCCCGCGCCGGAAGAAGAAAGCCGGTTGCCGGATGCCGATGTCGGGACGGCTTCCGACGCCGAACTTGCGAATCGTCAGCGAAAATTTGGCATGATGATGAAACCTTTTCAAATCTGACGTGTAGTCAAGGAAGAAAGGAACACCAATTATGGCTATTGAACTTGACACCACGCGGATCGCGTCGCAGACAACGGCGGCGACGACCCAGAACGACGCCCCTGTGATGCAGGAGGCGAAACTGACCCCCGTTCTCGGCGGCGAGAACGTCAAGGTCACGTCCGGCACGATGTCCGACCTCGAAAAGCTCGTCGCGCGGCTGAAGGCCGAGACCGACGACACCAAGATGAGCTTGGCGCAGCAGCGCATCTCGATCCTCGCGACGGTCCTGGACTCCATGGCCGACCGCATTTCGGAAAGCGAGCGAAACAGCCTCCTGGAGATCGAAAAACTCAACTTGCAGAAATCCGAAGCCGAGAACAAGCTTGCCGGCTATCTGTCCGAGAAGACGGCGTCCGAGGGGCGCATCACCGCGCTCGACCTGCAGATCTCGGCGCTTGAGAAGGCCATCGAGCGTGCCGTGCAGGACGGCGTCGACCACCGCGAGCAGGTGGCCAAGCTGAAGGCGCAGCGCGCCGATGAGCAGGCGAAGCTCGACGAGATCAACGACGCCATCGCGTCCGCGAACGCCAAGATCTCCGGGATCGACGTCAAGATCGCGGAATGTTCCCAGGCGATCGCCAAGACCACCCTGAACGAGGTCGCGAGCGCGCTGCGCTTCGCGGCGAACGAGAAGACCTCTTCGCCGCCATCCGTGGATGACGGGGCTGAGAGCAACGCCGAACGCGTGAAGCAGGAGAAGAAGGCCGAGGAGACCGACATCGGGAACGTCATCCGGGAGTCGCTCGACAAGATCGACGCGCAGATCCGCAAGGTGCTTGACGAATCCCAGATGAAAGTCGAGGCGTAGCCACCAAACCATCAAACCATCAAACTTTCAAACTCTACAAGGAGAACGAAAAATGCAGAAGATCGACACCGCGAAAATCGCCAATGGCGTCAAGGAGCTCATTGAGAGGCGCTCGACCCTCAAGCAGATGAAGGGCATCACGAACGCCGAGCTGGAGGCCGTGTACACGCTCGCGTTCGGCTATTACCGCACGGGCAAGTTCGACGAGGCGCTGAAGCTCTTCCAGTTCCTCGTCATGTTCGACCACCTCAACGCCAAGTACTGGATGGGCCTCGGCGCGGTGCAGCAGGTCCTGAAGGACTACTCGAACGCCGTGGTCTCATACGGTTACTGCTCGTTCCTGAAGCTCGACAACCCGAAGCCGCAGCTTCACGCGGCGGAGTGCTTCCTCGCGATGGGCGACAAGGTCAAGGCCGCCAGCGCGCTCTACGCCCTGAACGAGTACTGCCCGAAAGACACCGAGATCGGCCGCGAATACCGCGCCAAGGCCGCGAAGCTCCGCGAAATCGTGGGCGAAGAGGCGTTTGCGGAGCTCGCGAAAGAAGACGAAAAAAAGTCGTAACCTTTAGCACCCCCCCGCGTGTAAACAGGGCGAACCGGAAAGCTAGATGTTCTGGAAAGGCTAGAAGGACTAGTGTTCCGGCGAGACTCCCAAGGAGGAAAAGACAATGGCAAACATAGGCAACATCAACGCGTCGCGGCCGCAGATTCAGGGAACTGTGCTTGATCAGGCGGCGAAGCTCGCGGGCGACTCGACGAACGCGAAGGCAGTCATCAGCAAGGCGATGGAGGTCCTTGCCGGGGCCAATCTCAGCGTGACGAAGGCCGACTCGTCCGGCGCCACCGGCGCGGCCGAGAGGAAGACGACGGGCGGCACGAACGTGCCCGCGCTCGACGATCCGGGCGATGCGCAGCAGGTCGCGGCCAACCTCGAGAAGCTCGTCTCGTATCTGCAGCTCGACAACCAGGACCGGCAGACGGAGATGGCCAAGGACCGCCTCGAGATGCAGAAAGGCAACCTCGACGCCGAGCACAAGGACCGCATGGAGCAGATCGACAAGTCCATTAAAAAGATGAAGGACGCCGAGAAGGCCTCGATCTGGAGCCGCGCCTTCAGCTGGATCGGCGCAATCGTCGCCGTCGTCGCGGCCGCGGTGCTCACGGTGGTGACGGGCGGCCTCGCCGCAGGATTCGCGATCGCCGGCGCGGCCATTGCGGTCTCGTCGCTCCTCTTGAACGAGACCGGCGCGATGGACAAGATCGTTAATGCGCTGGCCGACCACATGAAGTCGGCCCATGGCATGAGCAGGAGCGACGCCAAGCTCGCCGCCTCGCTGATCTGCAACCTCACGCTCTGCGTCGCTTCGCTTGGATGCGGCATCGGCAGCATGGTGTCGGGCGCGGCCTCGGCGGCCGCTACCGCGGCGGAGGTCGCGGCCACGGCGCAGAAGGCGGCACTCATCTCGGAGCAGACGGCGAAGACGGTGCACACGGCCATGACCGTCGCCAGCACCGGCGTCGGCGCGGCCTCCCTCGCGACCGGCGGCGTCAGCACCTACTTCACCAAGCGGTCCGAGGACGCGAAGGCCGACACCAAGGAGCTGGAGAAGTTCATCACGCAGCTCCAGCAGCGTCTCAACGAGACCGAGGAGGAACTCCAGCAGCTTCTCCAGCAGATCGAGGCCGGCGTCAGCACGATCGCCCAGATGATCGGCTCGGCGACGGACACGAGCGACGAGATTTCAAGAAATCTGGGTGCCATGGCGTAACCTTTTTGCGCGTGACGTGTAAACAGGGTGAATCAGCCGAAGAAAGGAACCAACCAATGAGCATTCAAGTCAATACAGCGAACGCCAAGTCGGTGAACTGGGAGCAGATCCTCTCGTCCATCGGCGATGTGCAGAAGGCGAACAGCGTCGACGGCAAGGAGACGTTCACCATTAGGGTCAAGGAAGGCGGGGTGCCGAGCTCGCTCACCGTCAACATCCCCGACGACCTGGAACTCCCGGACACCGTCGACAGCACCTCGCTCCAGAGCCTCGTGGACAAGCTGTCGGCATCGGGGGTCAAATTCTCCGACGCGCAGATCGTCCAGATCAAGGACGCGATCGTCAAGGCCTATGGGGCGATGGCGGGCGCCGCGAACGGGGTCGCACCCGGTTCCGCGGCCAAGACGAACAACGCCATGTTCAACCTGTACGCGCTGCTGGCGCTGATGATCGACGTGGCCCAGTCGCAGCGCGACGCGCAGCGCGAGATCCGCACGGCCGAGAACCTGAACGTCCAGAAGGCGATCCAGGACCAGGCCGACAGCCAGCGCGACGCGGCCAACCTCGGCATGTGGCTCGGCATCGGCTGCGGCGTGGCCTCGGCGGCCGCTTCGATTGGCGTGATGATCGCCCAGGGCGCCACCGCGAGCCAGCAGGCGAAGATCGTCAGCCAGTCCGGGGCGGATTCGGCGAAGATGCACGTCTCCATGCTCCAGAACACCGACACCCCGGAGAACGCGGCCGCGCAGCTGAACAGCACGACGCAGAAGCTCGGCAACGAATTGGCCGTCCGCGTCAAGCAGGACTTCAACACGAAGTTGAGCGGCGACGGCAACAACGGTGACCTCCGGACCGCCCTCCAGCGCGCGGACACCTGCGTGAACGATGCGCAGACGAATCTCGACGCGAAAACCGCCGAGCTGCAGACGGCGCGGGCGAACCTTGACCAGAAGACGCAGGCCCTGAACAGCGCGCAGGCCGCCAGCGGCGAGAAGCAGGCGTACATCCGCAGCGAGATGAGCGCGGGGCGGGAGGCCGATCCGGCGCGTCTGGCCGAGTTCGACGCCCGCACGGCGTCGGTCGACCAGGCGCGGGCGGACGTCACCACGGCGCAGAACGACGTCCAGATCAAGCAGGGCGCCGTCAATCTCGCGAACGAGGAGCTGGCAAACGCCAAGACCGCCCAGACCCAGGCGCGGAGCGACTACCAGAAGACGGTGAGCGAAGTCGCCTCGAGCTACCAGGACAAGTACCAGAACGCGGTCGACCGCCTCAACAACCCGCCGGAAGGCGCGGACAAGGCGCAGCTCCAGGCCGACGTGGACGCTGCCAAGGCCGACATGGAAATGGCGTTCGCCGTGGAGGCCGACCTCCTGTCCAAGAACGGCGTCATGACGCCCACGGAGCAGACGAACCTCGTGTCCGCCGCACGGGCCAAGGCCGATCTCGCCACGGACAGCGCCTACCGGCGGATGGACGTCAAGTCCCTGGACACGCGGATGACCAAGCTGATGACGATCGGCAACGTCAACCAGGCGATGGGCGGCGTGCTTCAGTCCATGGCGCAGAACCTGAGCGCCATGAGGTCGGCCGACGCGACGCGCGAGGGGGCGGAGTCCACGAAATACGAGGAAATGCTCGACCAGACGAAGGACTTGTTCGCCAAGGCGCAGAGCCTCATCGACCAGGTCATCTCGCTCTACCAGTCGGTGATCCAGATGGAGAACCAGTCGATGCGCGACGCCATCCAGGCGTAGCGGAGGGAAAGAGGCGTGCCGCTCCACGCCTCTTTCTTTTTTGCCGCCCGCAAAACTAAACGCAAGTCTGAAAGGATAAACGCAAGTTGCAGAAGTGATTGCAAGTCCTTGAAATACTGTATGCAAGTTTTTGTGTC
>ONRL01000133.1 GCA_900320225.1 uncultured Lentisphaerota bacterium | reverse complement strand
TGTAGAGTAGAGACCCACGCCTCGGCGTTGCCGCCGGTGCGACTTCCCCCTCATCAAACCGTACGTGCGGATTTCCCGCATACGGCTTTCCATTGAGTGCTTTTCCTGTTGCCATGGATTTCTACCTTTCTTGGGTTGTTATGCGTATATTATACGATTTTTCTTCTCCTGTCAATTCACCTCAATTTTACTGTATCAATAAGCTCTGACCCTTCATTCTCCTGGCAACACTGGCAACATTCTCACTGCGCTACCGCCCGCAGACGGAAGAGGCGGGCGGGGGAAGGGATCACTTCGGAATCATCACCGGGGGATCCAGCGACACCTCCACGTGGAAGAAGCGGTAGATGGTGTTGGAAAGGTCGCCGCTACGGTATGTCACGTCGACCGGCGTGCTGTCGAGCGTTTCACGGCCGTAGAAGCGGTAGTAGCGGTTGGAACTTTCGCCCTTCAGGATATAGACTCGCACCTTGCCGCCCGAGATGTCGATGCCCGCCACGAGATCGTCGTCGGGATCGGTCGGGTCGAGATCGGCCACGTAGCACGCCCATACCTTCCGCCCGTTCGCGGCGGTGGAATTGACGATCGTCGCGTAGCTGTCCTCCTGCCCGGGATAGTACTGCGCCAGCCACTCGTTCGGCACGGCAGTGCCGTCCTCGGCAACGACGGCGCCTTCCATGACGTAGTACATCCCGCCGTACTCGAGACCGAACGCATACGCCTTCACGAAGCCGTAGTCCGTGACTTCCGCGCCGATGGACGCCGGCTTCGCGGCCGTCGCGGTCGCCCTCGCCCCGGGGATTCCCATGCCGTAATAGTCAACCTTGTTCGTGGAGGTGTAATACGTGTTGCTGACGACGCCGTCCCCTTCTAAGAAAACCGGCCATTCGCTGTCGCTCAAGTCGAGGCAATCGACGAGTGCGCTGCGTCCTCCCCAGAAGAGCGTGCCGACGGATTCGCAACAGGGGTCGATGTATCCGTCGAAGACACAGCCGGCGAGCGTCGTGGAAACGTCGCCGCTGCCAGGCACGCTTTTACGTAGAGGCTCGCCGGTATCGTAGACGATGCCACCGCATCTATAGACGTTGAGGAAGGACGCCTCGACGACGCAGTTCTCGATCCGGTTCGTGCCGCCTGCGACATAGCCGACGAGTCCGGCGGCGGAATTCGCGCCGTACACCTCGCCGACGACCTTGACGTTCTTGATCGTCGCGCCGTTGACGGCGTAGAACGGCGCGAAGGAGGGTATCTGGACGCCTTCGCCGAGGTCCTGTGTCAACAGGGTCAGCGTGTGGCCGCATCCGTCGAACGTGCCACAGAACGGGTACTCATAGCCCATCATGCTGTACACCTTGACGGCGTCGGAGGTAAGCCAGAAATACGCGCGGGCATCCTCCAGCCTTCCGTAAGCGGAAGCCAGATCATCCCATTCCTCAACCAGCACATCCCATTCCTCGGTCGTTCCGATCGAGGCACACACGGCAAACCTGTCGGCGATACCGTCCGGGTAGGTTGTGCCGCCAATGGTCACGGCGCCGCAACTGCCGCCGGCACCCGCGCCGATGGCCGCCGCGCCGTCGCCACCCCGTGCCAATGTCCAGCCGCCTTCGATCACGATGTTGCCGCAGTCCATCCCGTATCCGCCACCGATGGCCGCCGCGCCGACACCGGCGGCCCAGGCCATGAGACTACCCGTCCCGCGGATGACGAGCGTCTTGTTCGTCGGAACGAAGACGCCGGGATAGCCCTCGCAGAATCCACTTACTTCGTTATTCCCAACTAGGATGATCGTGGCGTCGCCCAGGCAGGTGATGCCCGCCCAGGGAGTACTTGGGTTGCCCGAGTCGTCCCCTCCCAAGAAGCAGCCGCCCAGCACCACGGTCGCGCCGTCGGCGATGGTGACGTGCGTGTTCGGGCCGCCCTCGCCCCAGAGCGTCTGGCCGTCCGTCAGCAGGATTTCGCCGGATTGCTCCGTCATGGGAACGCCATGGTAGAGCCAGCGCATTTGGTCATCCATCTCGTCCGTCAGGCCAGGGGCGATGGTCACGGTGCCGCAGGTCCCGGCGGCGCCCGCGCCGATGGGGTTGAGGCCCCACTCGCCACAGGTCGCAACGACAAATAACACATCGGCGCCGATTGTGATGTCGCCGCAACTGCCGGCGGCACCCGAGCCGATGCCGGCGGCATCGTTGCCGCCCGTGGCGGTGACCATGCCGCCCGAAATCTCGATGTTGCCGCAGTCCATCCCGTCGCCGCCGCTGCCGATGCCGCTGCCATAGAAAGCACCTTCCGCAGTCAACGAGCCCGGCCCCCGAATGACGAGCGTCGTGTTCGTGGGGCCAGCCAAAATGCCGGGATAGTTATCGGCGAGGCTCCTCACGACGTTGGCCCCTTCGAGTATGATCGTGGCGTCGCCCAGGCAAGTGATGCCCGCACACGGCGACATGTAGGAATCGACGATTGTCACGTTGCTGATCGTCACGGTCGCGCCAGGGACGACGACGACGCACGTGTTCGTGCCGCCCGTGCCGGCGAGAACCTGTCCGTCAGACAGCGTGACATCGCCCGTCTCCGGCGTGAGCGTCACGTTGGCGCCGCACCACTGCGCGTAGAGAGTCGTGTCGGACCCGAACGTGGCGGGCTGACTGTCGTAGTAGTACGCGCCGCCGCCGTCGGCACGCGTGTTCCACCCGTGGAAAAGCAAGCCCGCGCGCGTGAAGGCGTTGGACTGGAGATTCTGCGGGATGCCGGCCGCGAACGACTGGTCGGCCATCGCGCCGCTGCCGCCGTTCGCGTCGAAGTGGACGGTGAACGGAACGCCTGACGGCCGGTAGACGTATGGGGTGACGACGATCTCGCCCATCTCCATGCCGCCCACGGTCACGGTGCCGCAGACGCCCAATCTCCCCGCGCCGATGTTGCTGGGTGATTCCGAACTCACGGACGTGAGTAGCGTCACGCCGTCGGTGATCGTGATGTCACCACACTCGCCGAAGAAACCGCTGCCGATGCCGGCGGCAGCACGACCGCCCGTGGCGGTGATGGTGCCGCCGGAAATCACGATGTCGCCACACTCGCCGAAGAAGCCGCTGCCGATGCCGGGGGAAAACTCGTCGCCCTCGACCGTCAGCGAACCGCCGCCGCGGATTTCCAGCGTCGTGTTCGTGGGGCCGGCCTGTATGCCAGGATAGCCAGGATAGTCCTCGGGGAAGCTCCTCGCGACGTTAGTCCCCTCCAGGACGATTACGGCGTCGCCCAGGCAGATGATGCCGGGGCCGCCAGACGGTTCGATGACGGCGTTGCTGAGCGTCACGGTGGCTCCGGCGACGATGCCAAATGGCAGACCGTCGATGAAATCCCCCGACAGAACAGCGCCATCCGAGATTTTGCGGAGCGGCGAGAGCGTTACGAGGTTGCTGGGCATGGTCAGCGTCCAGACGCCGCTGCTCTCCACGATCGAACCCTCACTTGCCCACAGGCCAATGCCTTCGATCGCCGACGAGGATCCCCCCGCGACCGCGATGTTGATGCTGTCGCCCTCGCCGGCGTAGAAGCCGCCGTTGTACCTGATGCCCGCCGGGTAGGCGGTGATGCCGCTCGTGGCGTACGTCGCCGCGGGCGCGCCGAAGTCCAGTTCCACGCCATTGTTCATCACTCTGTAGGCGAGCTTGCCGCAATTGGCGCCATCCCATGCGCGTTCATAGGAGTAGTGCTTGCCCGCGACATAATAATAGGTGTTGCTGACCGCCACGGCGCCTTCGCCGCATCCGATGGGATATTCGCTGATGCTCGCATCGAAGCAGTCGACCACCGTCATGGCCATGCCATCTCCCCAACCGCAAAGGGTACCGCCGCCGCTACCGCCGTAGAGCCAGCCGGCGAACACGCACCCGGCGATCGTCGTGGCGGAGGAACCACCGTGTCCGACGATGCCGCCGCAGTGGGTTCCCGAGGTCATGATGGTGGCGGCGACCTTGCAGTTCTCGATCGTGTTCGTGCCGCCGCCGATGAGTGCGCCGACAAGGCCCGCGCAGTGCATACCGCCGCGCACCCAACCGTTGACAATCAGGTTCAGTATCGTCGCGCCGTCGAGCGCGGAGAACGGCGCGAGGTAGGCGTCCGTTCCGCTCAGGTTCGCGGTCAGGGTGTGCCCGCCACCGTCGAAGGTGCCGCGGAAGGGATGGTCCTGGGTGCCGACCGTTTCGGTGACGGTGATGTCGGCGGTGAGGCGATAGCAGGCGGCGGCATTGACGCCGACGCAGACATTGGAGGCGAAGGTGTTCCAGTCGGCGGTGGAGGAGATGAGGTAGGGGGCGGCGGGGGTGCCGGAGCCGGGGAGGAGGAGGTGAACGGCGGCCGAGGCGGCACCCTCGTAGATGCGGAATTCGGAGAGGTGGAAGAGTTCGTCGTCGCCGCTGTCGTCCGCGCCGACGAGGATGTAGCCGCCGGCGGCGGCGCAGTCGGCGTAGCTGCCGGCGAGGGTGCCGTCGGTGCGGTGGAGGACGGCCGTGTCGTCGAGCCAGACGTCGGTGGCGTTTTCGCCGAATGCGAAGGTGATGGTCGCCCATTGTTCGGCCGGGACGAACCCGTTTGCAGCGCCAACGCCATAGCCGGATGCCTTGTTGAACTGCTTGAGGTAGATGTTGCGGGTGCTCTCCTGGAGATAGATCATCGCGTCGGTGTCGTTCGAGGCCGGCATGTTGACGAGACTCCGCCACCCCCTGGTGTTGGGGACGCGGATTTTCATCACGACGGTGTAGGGGCGGCCGTGGGCGGTGAGGAGCGGGGCGGGGATCGGGACGGCGAGGTACTGGCCGTTCGTGACCGCCACCGCGCCGTCGCCGACGGCGAGGCCGGAGAGGATGGCGGCATCGGTGACGGCGGCGATGTCGCCGATGCCCGCGACGGGCGTGGTCTGCGTGGCGCGGACGATGGCGTCCTGTCCGACTGCGGCGTGGAGGAGGTTCAGGCCGCCGTTTCCGGCGTCGTCGAACGAGAAGCGCGCGAGCAGGCGGCCGGCCGGGGCGGGCGTCCAGGCGTAGTAGGTGTTGCCGTCGGCGGCGGTGACGGGCTGCGCCCATCCGCCGGCGACGAGCGTCGCGCTCACGGGCGTGCCCTCTGCGCCGGGGATCAGGTAGCCGCCCATCGTCGTGGGAACGACGGTGTGGATCCAATAGGCGTCGGCGACGGCGGCGGTGACGGTCTGGTTCGCGCGCTTGCAGGCGATGGGGTGGTACGTGCCGCCGCCCGCAGGGGCGAACGTGCCCGCGGAGAGGCAGTTGGTGACATTCAGCGCCATCGAGTTGCTCCAGCCCATCAGTCCGCCCGCGAAAGCGGTGAAGCCGCTCACGGCGCCGCTGAAGACGCAGCCCTCGAAGGACAGCGTCCCCTGCCCGCCGTGGCCGACGATGCCGCCCAGGTAGCCCGTGCCGGAAACGGCGACGGAAACAGTGCAGTCGCGGATGACGTTCGGGCCGGTCGCGCCGCAGGTGCCCACGAGGCCCGCCGAGTGGTTGCCGCCCGAGATAGTGCCGGTCACGACGAGGTTCGAAATCATCGCGCCGTCGATGACGCTGAACGGCGCGGCGCAATCCCCCGTGCCGGAGATGGCGACCGTGAGCGTGTGACCATTGCCGTTGAATACGCCGGCAAAAGGATGGACGGAGTCGCCGACCATGTTCGTGACGGGGCCGACGTCGTTCGCGAGAAGGACGAGCACCCCCTCCGTCTCGAGGCCGCCCGCGACGGCGGCGGAAAGCGCGTCCCAGTCGGCCACGCTTCCGATGACGATCGTCACGGGATCGAAGGTGACAACGCCGCCCGCGCTGCATCCGGCAAATCGAACAGGACGCACGGACTGCCCGAAGTGGCGTTCGTAGCGGTCGTTGTACCGGTAGAAGTAGCCCGAAGAGAAGTCGATCTGCCACGCGTAGTCCGAATCGTCCGAATTCGGCGTAGAGGACCAGAAGTCGCCGTCCGAGCCGGGGAAGCGGAGGCGCGAGTCGTAACCGTGGCCGGCAGCCGGAAGGAAGATGCTATTAGAGGCGTAGTCGCCCCGCCCGCGAAACTCGTAGCCGTTCACGCCGTTTTTCGCAGTCCATGTCCAATCGCAGTTGTTGATGAGGTCGTCATGTTCAGCGTCCGTCGGCATGCGCCACGGGGCGCCGAGGTGCGCCGTCGCCGCGTCGTGCGCCGCCACGAGGTTGCCAGTCGCGTCAATGTAGCCTTCCGACTGAAGCGTCGAATTGTCCTTGCCCATTGTCGGACAAGAATTCCAATCGAACGGGCTGCTGCTCATGGACTGGCCCGTGCTCGACACCCATGTTACCCCAGAATAATGGTAATAGTCGTCATCCCACACTCCGCCGCTTCGCGTATAGCCCACCGTGTCGCCCCACCAGAAATAGTAGCCGCATTCCTCGGGCTCCGAGGCACCCACGTTGCACTCCGCCCAATACGGCCCATTCTCCCACAGCTGGACGCCGCCGAGGTTGTTGTCGCCGGGGTTGATCCTCACCGTGAACGAGGCGTTGGAGAGGACGAGCGCGCCGCCGAAGGACGAGGCGAAGTCGATCACGTTCGTGTTCGCGCCCGCGACGATGTTGTTTTGGGTGAAGGTCGCGCTCGCGCCGTCCGTGTTGATCGTGATTTCCGCGAACGCGCCTACGGGGAGCGCCCCGCCGACCGTGTATTCGACCGTCGCCCTGCCCGAATAGGGATACGACTGGTGGAACTTCGTGACCGTCACGGTGCAGGCGGTGTCCGCCAGCGCGACCGTCGGCAGCGCGGCGGCGATTGTGGTTGTCGCAAGCGCGGCGAGGATGAATTTCTTCATGGATTGCTTCTCCTGTTCAGATGCGAGACCTGGTTACCCTTCAAAGCGGTGGGTAGTATAGCATTTTTTCGGCCGGATTATCAATAGTCTCGGCCGCGCTTGTGGAATGTTGCCAATGTGGAAATGTTGCCAGTTGTCAATGTTGCCAATGACCAATGCAGCGGCCGTGCTTGTCGCGGCCGGATGGTGTTGTTGCGCACGCGGCCGCAGACCTTCTCGTCCACTTCGCCGTCGATGACCACCGGCCAACGGGAGAGGTTGTGCTTCACCTGCGCGTCCGTGACCGTGACCGGCAGCACGAGGCCCTTGCGCGTCGCATCGCCCACGCCGTCAACGTAGAGCGTGCCCTGCGCCGCCGGCGCGAAGCCCGCGAGCGTACCCGACTGCGTCGCCATGTCCACGCGCAGACCGCCCGCGCGCGCCTCCGTGCCGGCCGCCATCGAGAGCGTCGCGCCCTCGGCCACCACGATCGCCGAATTGGCCGGGAGGGCCGAGGCGTCCGCTCCGGCGGGAATCGCGAGCGTCCCCTCCTCAATAACGGTGTCGCCCGTGTAGGTGTTCGCGCCCGTCAGGGCGAGGGGCTTCGCGCCCTTCTTCACGAAGCCGCCGTCCGTCCCTTCCAGGTCGGGATCGTGCAGGAGCGGCTGGGCGATCGTGTAGCTCTCGCCCGCCAGCTCGGCCGTCGTCACCACCGCGCCGTTCGTGGAGACGAGCACCTCGGTGAGGCCCGTCAGCGTCTGGTTCGCCGCCGTCGTGCCCACGGGCGCGTACGTGCCGCCGTTCCAGTAGATGTAGGCCGAACCGCCCGCGAAGAACGTGCGATCCGTGCCATACTTGGTCTTGCTCGTGGCGTCGTTCAGGATGATGTTTTCGGCCTTCAGGACGCCGCCGTGCAGGTTGATGCGCGAGGTGCTGGCGTTGCAGCCCATGTGGATGCGCTCGGACTCGTTGTACGCGCCGCCGTAGATGTTGAGCGTCGCGTCGCTTGCGCGGGCTTGCGTCTTGTCCCCGTCGGCCTTGCTGTTGAGCCAGCCCATGCGCGTACCAGAATCGCCCGTTGTCGCCGTATGGCTGAACGAGCCGCCGTACAGGTTGAACGTGGCGTGGGGCTCCGGCCCCGTGTTTGCCTTGCAATACGTCTGGCCGAAGCGGAACACGCCGGTGATCGTGAAGGATCCGTCGTAGATGTTCGCCGTCGAGAGGATGTGCGAGTCGTAGGCCGTCAGCTCGTAGCCCATATACAGCGCAAGGAACGTCACGTCGCCGCCGTAGACGTTCAGGTCGGCGCGCGTCTGGACGGGATTGCCGTTTTCCTTGCGGTTGAACGTGTGTCCGAGGCCGACGTATGACGCCTTCACCGTGCCGCCGATGACCGTGAGCGCAGCGTAGTTCGTGGCGTAGCCCCAGCCGCGGTCCTGCGAGCCGATGAAGACGTCGCTTCCTGTGCCCTTGTTCGAGATGTGGTAGAGCGCGTTGTCGCCCGCCAGCACCAGCTCGCCCTCGTTGAGGTCGAACGAGCCCGTCGTCTGCTTCTTCGTGTTGTCGCCGTTCGCCGGCCAGTACCAGTCCGCGCCCTCCTTGTTCCAGCTCGCGTTGCTGCCGGTATGGCCGATGCGGTTCGTGACGGACGCGCCGCCGGGATAGGCGAAGATGAGGCGTCCCGCGCCGCGCTTCACGAACCCGCCCGTCGTGGAGTCCACCTGCCCGGCAATCACGAGGTCGCCGTCCGTGCGGATGATCGACGCGTTGGTCGAGTAGCCGTCATGCCCCGTGAAGCGGAAGGTGCCGTCCTTCACCGTAAGCGTCTTGCCGTCGAGCGTCGTCACGTCGTCCATCTCCAGCGTGCCGGAGTGGGTCCAGATGCCGGCGCCGCTCCCCAGCGTGCCGTTGAACCGCGTCGTGCCGCCGCCCTCGCCGAACGGGTTGACGAGGACGGGACGCTTCGGGTCGACCGTCACCGCACCGTTGACCACGAGCGTGGCGTTCGACTGCGCGAAGAACGCCACGGCGCCCGTGTAGCCGCGTTTCGTTGCTGCGCACATATTCGTCGTCCGTCGTCACGTCCGCGTCCACCGTATGCGTGCCGGTGAGGGCCGTGATGGACGGCGGCGTCTTGAAGTCCTTGTGGTGGAGGTTGATCGTGCCGCCGGAGAGCGCGTAGCCGCTCGTCTCGGACGCGCCCTGCAGCGTGATGCGGCCCGCCGTCACGTCCGCGTCGACCGTCACGGGCACGTCCGCCGCCGTCGCCGCCACGAACACGGGAAGCGCGTTCGTGCCGTTCGGCGCCACGCCGCCGTCCCACTTCGTGCCGTCGCTCCACGCGCCGCCCGCCGTGCCGTCGAGCCACGTCGTGCCCGCCGTCGCCGCCGCCGCCGTCACGGTCAACGTGATCTGCTTCCAGCCCGGCCACGCGCTGTCGGCCGGCAGATTCTCCTTCGCGTACGTCATCGCGTATTCGGGGAAGCGCGCGTTCGGAACGAACTTCTCGAGGAGTCCCTCGTCGTCGAGGTTCGCAGGGTAGATCAGCACCGGGTACGTGCCCGTCTGCATGCCGGTGATGTTCGAGGAACCGCCCGGACGGTGGAACGCCACCGTGACGGGCGAAAGCACGGACAGCTCGTTCGAGACGACGAGGCCGACATTCGCGCGGTCGGCGCAGAAGTCGATGGTGAACGGCTCCGTGCCGCCCGCCTCGCCGAGCGTCAGGTGGTTGACGTGCATGCGCTCGCCAGACGCGCGGAAACCTGTTCCGGCCTTCATCACGAACGTCTTGTCGAGGAACGTCCTCCCGTTCGCCACGCCGATGATGGCCCCTTCCTCGGCCGTGACTGGCCCCGTGAACGTGCTGCCGTTCATCTGTTCGCGGAGGATGGTCGTGCGCTTGCCGCGGAACGTGATGCCGCCGTCGTCGCCCGCGCAGTCGGGGTCGTGCAGAAGCTGCTGCCGGATCTCGAACACCGCCGAGTCCTCGCCGGCCTCGACCCAGTACGCGCCGAGGTCGACGATCAGGCCGCCCGCGCCAAGGTAGACGCCCGTGTGCCGGTTCTCCGCCGTGGAGCTGCCGAACGTGCCGAGGCCGGGCTGCCAGACGCCGCCCCGGAAGTAGATGTACGACTCGCCCGTCGCATGCGCGATCTCGCGGAGCGTCTTCAGCGTGCCGCCCGCGTTGAGGAAGAACTTCTGCGGGTGCGCCGTCGACGCCTTGCCGAGGGTGAACGTGTTGGAGACGACGAGCGTGCCGCCGTTGTTGACGTGGATCTCGCCGGGCGCGGAACCCGCCTGGTTGCCCAGGACGATGTCCTTCGCCGTGAACGTGCCGCCGTTGATGACGATGCTGTAGGCGACGTCAACTTCCGACGTCACCGCCTGGTAGCCCATGTAGTAGGCGCCCCGGCAGTTGAACGCGCCGCCGTTCAGCGTCAGCGAGGCCGACGTCGTATGGACGAACGTCCCGTCATGGCCCATGTTGACCTGCGACACGCTGAAGGTTCCGCCGTTGATCGTCAGTTTCGCCTCAAGTCCCTCCGGCGGCGTTGACGCGGGCATGCCGCAGTAGAACGGGAAGTAGAGGGCCGATCCGCTGTAGAACGAGCCGTTGTTCATCACGATCTCTCCTGCGGTCTCCATCGAGCCTTCCGTCACGGCCGAACGCTGACCGATCGAGAATCCCGCCGGGAGCGTCACCATCGGCGCGTCATCGTCGTCCCCGACCGTGCCGATCACCACGCGGCCCTCGCTCACCATCAGGTTCTTGAGAGCGGTCGTCGGCCCGTCGCCGTTCGCCTGGATGCCGTTCGACAGCCCCGCGACGCCGAGCGCGTCCTTGGGGTTGGCGCCCGTATGGGAGTTGTCCACGTTTCCGAGCTGGAACGAGCCGTTGCCCTTCAGGATCAGGTCGCCCGCGCCCTTCTTCATGATCGCGCCCGCGCCCGTCACGGCGCCGAGCAGCGTGATGTCGTTGTCCGTCCGCAACACGCCGCTGTGTCCCGCGCCCGCGTTGATGTAGAGCCCGGCGAGCGTCGCGTCAGATCCCGTGTAGTGGAGCGTGCCGGGGCCGAGCGTGAGCCACGTCGGGTTCGCCGCCGCGAAGGAGATGTCGGAGATCGTCGTGAGGCCGCTGCCTGCGGTGAGCGGGCCGGTGAAGCCCGCGAGCGAGTCGCCGAGCACCACCGTGCCGCCGCCGGCGTCGGTGGGGTTCGTGGTGACGGACCGCTTGCCGGCCGTGTCCTCAGCCCCCACGATCGCCGTCGTGCCGGCGTCCGTGGGCACCACGAGGTCGAGCGGCGAGACCTGTTCGCTCGGCTCCTCCTCGTCGCCGTCGTTGACGTTCAGCACGAGCGCCGCCGTGTCCCCTTCCGTCCTCACGTCGAACGAATAGATGAAGCCCTTCGCCGGCGCGTTCGCCCACGTCGCGCGCGAGGCGATGGTGGCGAGGTCCGCGGCCGTGGAGGCGGGTCCGATGAGAATCGGATACGTGCCGGCGGCCGCGAGGTCCGTGCCGGTCGCAAGCCCCGTCCCCGTGGCCGTCATCGACGAGAAGAGGTTGAACGCGACGGCCGTGCCGGCGCCGAGGGTGAATTCGTCCGCCGTGATCGTCCTGTCCGCGAGGACGTCCAGCGTCGCCGTGCCGGCCGTGCCGCCCACGCCGAACGTGAGCGAACCGACCGACTGGCTCGCGCTGGCCAGCACGAGGCGTCCGCCGGCCGCGATCATGAGGTCGGTGCTCATCGGCAACATGCCCCCGACGCCGAGCTCGCACACGCCGCCGTTCTCGATGATCGTCGGGCCGTCCCAGTGTTGCGACGCGAGGAACCGGAAGCCGGAGTTCTTGGTGGCGTTCATCGTGCGGATCGTCATGCCCTGCGCCACCTCGCCCGGATGGCTGTTCGTGGCCATGAACGAGCAGCTGACCGTCAGCATCCTGTTGGCCGTCGCGCCGCTGCCGGTGCGGAAGACAGCCCCGCGCGTGCCGATGCACGCCGTGGTGAGGTCAGACTGGATCCAGTTCACGTTCCCGTCCGCGCGATGCTCGGCGATGCCGCCGTCGAAGAGGACGTGCATCTCGCAGCCTGCGCCCGTGCCGTTCTTGCGCAACCTGTTGTTGCGGTAGATGCCGCCGTCGAGCACGTTGAGGTTCACCGTCACGTTCGTCTTGCTACCGGAGATGGCGAATTCCGTCACGTCGAACGTGCCGTTCGAGCAGACCGTTACCTCGGCATGGCGCGGATCGGACAGATCGCCGTGCGCCTGGTTGCCGAACACCATGCCGTCCCCGGACGTGTTGCAGACGCTCTTGACAACGAGCAATCCGCCGTCCACAAAGATACGCGCGTCCGCGCCTGGATCGTCGCAGAAGCCGACGCGGCTAAATTTGTACATCCGCAACTCGCCGCCGTGGACCTCCACGAACGGACACGTGCGCATCCGGATGGGATTGCCGCCGGAATCCTTCGGAAGAAGGATGTTGCGCCCCGAGTAGACGCCCTTGTGCAGGTGCAGGATGCCGCCGTTCACGATGATGCCCGAGGACGGCACCTCGTTCGGCGTCGTCGTCTCGTAGCCGTTGCCGTTGCCGAGCGCCGCCCAGTTGTGGAAATGCACCGAGCCGCCGTCCACCTGGAAGACGGCGCTCTTCTCCTGCCCGCCGTTCGGGTTCGCGGGGTCGACCGTCGTGCCGCCGATCCGCATGGCGATGGAGAGGCCGTCGTTGAAGTGCCAGGTGCCGGACTTCACCACCATCTTGCCTTCGAGCAGCGTGAAGCCCGTCACGCCCTTCGTCGGGCCGTCGCCGTTCGCGTTCGGCACGTAGACGCCGCGTCCGTCCGCCTGCGAGAAGCCCGCGCCGTAGCGCGAGACCCAGTGCGTGCCCGCGCGGTCGAGCGTGAGCGTGCCGGGACCCGTCTTCACGAAGCCGCCCTGCTCCCAGAAGAACTCGCCGGTGAGCGTGAGGTCGTTCTGGATGTCAAACGTGGTCGCCTGCGTCCAGGTGTCGAAGCACGCGATGTCGCGGCTGAACACGCCGCCGTCCGGTCCCGTGTAGCGGAACGTGCCGGGGCCGATGAGGAACGTGCCGGCGCCGCCGAGCGAGCCGAACGCGCCGTCCGCGACGAAGCGCGATCCTTCGAGCGTGCCGCGCATGAGGTAGGTGTCGCCCAGGTACGAGTTGGCGGGCGAGAACGTGACGATGCCGCCGGAGCCGTCGTTCACGAGCACGTTCCCTTCGCCGCCGAACGCGGGGACGGAGAGCGCCACGCCGTCGCCCGGCGTGAACGACCGCGCCCCTTCGCGGAGCGAGGCGTCGGCCGCCTGCCCGATGACCTTGTCCTCGCCGAGGACGAACGGGTCGCCCTGCGGGTCGTCCGTGATGTCGCCGCCGCACGTGAACGGCGTCTCGGTGGCGGAGGTGAACGTCTCGCCCGTCATCACGTCCTTGAGGCCGATGTCGTCGCCGCTCTTCCACGGGAGAAAGTAGTGGACCAGCCGCCCCGACTCCCAGATCTTGAGCGAGTAGAGGCGCATGTAGGAATGGTAGCGTGCATCCGCCGCGAAACCCTTGTCGTTATGGTCGGCAAACAGGACAAGGGAGTACTGGGCCGTCTTGGTGCGGGTCTGGTTGATGCTCGCGAAGTCGCGGGTCCAGAACTTCTCGCCGGTCCAGTTGTTCGTCACCACGGTATAGTAGTTGTTGGGGCTGTCGATCACGAACACCGTGCGCGTCTTCTGGGCGAAAGAGCCCGTCCCGGTCCAGTTGCCCACGCCGTCCTTGAACGCCCACGAAAGGTTGCCGGCGTCGTCCGCCTGCCCCGCGTTGTAGAGCGAGCACGTGAGGTAACTCGTACTGTTGCCTTTCGGCATCGTCCCGTAAACGCGGGACTGCGCCTTCAGCTGCATGAACTGGAAGTCAACCTCGATCTTCGTGTTGGGGTTCGGGTAGTAGCCGGTGTCGATGGCCTGCGCCCCCGACGACTCGATGTAGGCGTCGGCGCCAGCCGCCGACAAGGCCATCATGCCGGCGATTGCCACCGCCGCAACGCGCATCATCTGCTTCATATTTCGCTCCTTCTGGACGTGAACAGTTCTTCCACGGCAGTAAGTATATCACAAATCGGCAGGTTTGTGGGGGGGGCGGCGGGGAGGGTCGCAATTTATTGCGACCGCCGCCAAGATGGCGGCTCTCCATACAGGGGTAGGGCGAGGCGTCCCGCCGAGCCGCGGCCAGCGGTGGAACGCCGTCTGCCGTATGGGGAGCCGCCATCTTGGCGGCGCGGCCGCGCAGGAGCGCGGCCCTCCCCCTACCGGATCGTGAAGACCAGGCCGCCGCGGGAGTCCAGCACGATGGTGTTGTCGCGCACGCGGCCGCAAACCTTCTCGTCCACTTCGCCGTCGATGACCACCGGCCAACGGGCCAGCTGGTTGGGATGCTGCGCGTCTGTCACCGTGACCGGCAGCACGAGGCCCTTGCGCGTCGCGTCGCACGCACGGACAATCCCGACGGCACGATCGACTTCGATTTCCGCCGTGCCGTACGACCTCGGCGTGGGACAGGAGACACCGGCCGCTTCGGAAAACTCCGCCTCGACTCCTACGAACTCCGTTATCTGCGTTAGCGTTCGCGCAGCGGCCTCTCTTGTTTATTTAACTGATCGAAAAAGGGGCTTCGCTATCGCTCCGCCTAAGGCTTACCCACGCACCAACCACACCGCATTGGATAGTAGGTTCAACGAATGTAGAGCACCGTCGCGGCGCGGCGTACGCGTACGGACAGCGCCTTGCGGTCGTTCGAAAACACGAGTTCGGCCGATTGTCCGTCAGGAAGCATGAATCGGCCGGACCACCGCCCCGTCGCCGCCGCGGGGAAGGCGATCACCGGGTAAAGACCCGGTGGCGTGTTGGGTTGGATCCGCACGTCCAGTACCACGTCGCCGTCTACCGGCAGGTCGCACGTCCCCTCGCTCGCATCGATCACGTCGCATCCCTCTGGCGTTACGCTGACCTTCACCACGGCACCCGCCGCCAACTGGAGGTTCGTCGCCACGACCACGCTGACCGCCGGATCCGACAAGTCGAACACACCGCCCGCGCCCACCGACACGGCCCCCTCGTAGACCTCGCCCGAATACTCCACCGCCGCCCCCTCGCCGGATACGACGAACCCCGACGAGCATGACCACGTCGCCACGGCGTACGTCCCGCCCTCCACGATCGTGCGTCCCTCATGAAGGTCGTACGTCTCCGTGAACCTCACCGCGCCCGCGCCGACCTTCGTCACGTCGCCCGGTCCGTGGAAGTAGAGGTTCGTCGCGCAGGGGTCGTCGAAGAAAATAGTGTCCGACGTGTCGAACACGACACCGTTCGTGTTGACGCACATCGTCACGAGCCCGTCCGGCAAGTCCGAGTTCGTCACATGCACGTCGCCGCCGTCCGTTGCAAGCGTCACGCCGTCAAAGAGGAAGTTCTTCGGCTGGCGGCGCATGACGCCCGTTCCGGGATTTCCCATCACCTGGAACTCGCCCGGCGCCATCTCCACGCGGCAGAAGCTGAATCGCGCATACGCCGTCGTGTCCGTCCACAACCCCGCCGTGCGTACCGTGCCCGCGCCGTCGATCCACGAGTTGATGCACATCGCCGGCGGCGTGCGACATTCAAGACATCCATTCACAGTCATTTTCCAGAGACCGTACGCGCTCGTCGCCCGCACCGTGATTCCGTCCGGCAATGCGAAACGGTTGGCGGGAAGGAAAACTTCCAGCTCCAGCGATGTCGGTTCATCTGCCATCCGGCACAACGCCCCCGCCGCGATCGCCGCATGCGCCGTTGCACGCACAAAGGACGAATCCCCGCGCAGCGCAAGACGCGATCCAACCTCGGCGGCAATGTTCGTCACGAGCGGCGCGGTCACACCGTCCAGCCCCAACACGCCCGCGCGCACGGCGATCCCTCCTGAGAGCGCCTGCGCACCGTGCAGGATCAGCGAACCCGTACCCGCTTTCACGAAGTCGTTCGTGCTGGAGATCGGTGCGGAGATCGACACGGTGCGATTGGACGGAACATCCATGAAGCAATCCGCCAAGTGGATTTCTTCGCCCCGCAACGTCACGTCGCCGTGCAGCACAAACCCCCTTATCTCCACGCCTGCGCAGTCGTTCGTCACGTCGGAGACGTCCGTGAACACCGCGATGCGGCCAACCACCCACGCCCCCGTCCTACCCGTCACGACGTCATACCACCCTTCCGCGTCAGACCACGCCCCCGCGCCGCCACGCCAGCACAACGCCGCACCCGCCTCGAAGAACATGCCGTTCATCGCGTGTCCCGCCAAGACGTCTCCCTGCAAGTTCTCCACCACGGCTCCATCTTCAACCACCAACCGCCCCGTACCCGTCAGCACCGCATGGAGACCGGTCGGCTCGGAGGGAATCCGAAGCGTGCAACCGGCGCGTACCACAAGCATAGTCACCGCCGGCAACGGCGTTGCCGCCAGTTCCAATGCCGCACCTTGCCGCACCTCGACGAACCCGGCCAGCGCGTTCACCGCCGCATGCGCCGTGCCGGGGCCCGCGAACACCAGACCTCCGGCATCGGCATCGCGCACGTCAAGGTCCATGCGGAGACTCGAGCCCTCTGCGAGCGCAACCGTGGTGGTGCCGACCAATCCCGCCGACGCCTCCGCGGACGAAGCGGACGCCAACGCGCACGTCCCGTCAACGTCAAGACGGAACGGATGCAACCCCGATGAATCGCGCATCCCGAAAAACACCGACGCCCCCGCTTCCACCTCCAACGACGACGATGCGAGTTGCACCGGACGTGCCAGATGCTCCGTCCCGTCCGGCCAGGCCCGCAACGGCCCGGGCGACAGGCGCAGCGCGCCGTTCGTCACGGCCGCCAGCGGCACGTCTCCTGCGCCAAAGGCCTCCGCCGTCTCAAGTGCCAGCGTCGCCGAACGCACGGGGATTGTCGCAAGGGCGGAGAGTGCGCCGGACGCCGAACAGCGCAAGACGTTCGTCGCGCCCATCGTGCCGTGGCCATCGACCGTCAGCGTGGTGAATGCGCCCCCGTTGCGCGTGGCGTCAAGGACCTTGCCCCCGCCTTGCATCGCAACCGACGCGCAGTTGCTGAGCCCACCCACGTAGAAAGGCGCATCGGAGAACGTGAGGGCTCCAGGCGACACGCCCGTGAACGCCAAGGAGCACCCGATGCCCCCCTGAACGGAAAAGGAGAGGTTCGTGCCGTTGCAAACAAGGGAATCCATGACCTTGAACCGCCCCGTTCCGGACACGTTCGCATCGCCGGTGAAGTTTGCCGCCACCAGCGACACATCCCCTGTGACGCACACGTCGCCTGTCCACGCATGCGCCTTCTCCGCGGCAGGAAAACCGAGCGTGGGGTCGCCGTAGAGCATTTGCTCGCAAAGCGCATAGACGCGCGTACCCGTAAGCGCATACGCCGCAACATATTCCTGGCGCGCGTGGAGATGCGCCAGGCCGAACGTGGCGTCTCCGCTGACGAACAGGCGGCGGGCGAGGTTCTGGGCAAGGGTGCCCGAGAGGCCGTCCGACACGGCCGTGCTGTTGACTTCCGACGTCCATCCGTACCGTGAATTAAACACCCCCGCCAGAAGCCCGCCCGCAGGCGAACACGTCGCCGTCACGCCCAAACTCGGCATCACGACCGTCTGTCCGTTCTTGCGCTGGGTTAGGGTGAGCGATCCGGTGAGGCACGGCACGCAGAAGTCACCGAAGAACGTCAACCCCGTCGCCTGCGCGTAGAAGTTGCGCGTGAGGTCCACGCCGGACGCGGCAGTGGCCGTGCCATGCGACCGGCAGGTTGCGAAGAGCATGTCATTCGCATAGAAGGCCGCACGAGCAGAGGCCCAGTCACCATGGCGCGCGGCGAAAGCCGACCCCGTGCCGTGAAGCGCCTCGACCTCCAGAAGCGGCCAATTCGGTGCGATTACGGTGCGGAACATCTCGCGGACGGCGCACTCGGTGTCGGCCACGGGGTCGGGGTGCGCGGGACTCCACAGGTTCGGCACGTCGTCGTAAAAGCAGATGTCCTGCCCCGAACGCCCGAACTCGCGGCTGCCAGGCGCATAGGTGCGCATCATCGCGCCGCTCGCCACGCCCACGCGGTGCAAACCGGCAAACGACGGCTGCATGCCGCGCGCCACCTTGTCGGCGTAGGCCCGCACGAGTTCGCTCGGCGAGAGCAGGTTCGTGGTGCCGCCGTAGGAGTGGGGGACGGCCGCAAAACGTCCCACGGCGACATCCGGCACGCAGTCGCATGAGGGGAAATCGTCGGCGGACAGATAGACACCATCGCCATTGGGATCCCAGGGATGGGCGATGCCGTTCGTAACGTCGCCGAGGCAGGCGTAGAACATGTCCGACGGGATGTCGCCGCCCTTGTCGCCCGTGTAGGGATTGACGCAGATGCCGGGCACGCAGTTGGAGAGCGACAGTTTCTCGCCCGTGGCGAAGGAGAGTTCGTTGGTAGTCCCTTCGCGTGCATCGAGCCACATCCCGCCCAGCAGGAAGTGCGTGGTGCCCGCCTGTGCCGCCTCGCGGATGAAGGCATGCACGGACTCTGCCGCATTGCGGCAGGCGAGACCGGCACCGAACGGGTACGCGGCATAGATGGCGTCCGTACCCGTCACGATGATGCCAAGGCCGGGCTGCAACGCATGCCGCCGTTGGGCATAGACCTCCCACGCGGCGCGGAGGTCGGGCGGCGAAACGATGACGAAGTCAGCCGCGCCGCAGGCAATGCCGGTGCCCACAAGCAATGCAAACGCGGCCGACTTCATGGACATGCGAGTCCCCCTATCCCAACAAGGGCTTCAGCGCGGCGGCGAACGCCTCGTAGTCAGCCTCGGAGATCGGCTGGCCGAACGGCGAGCGCGCGAAGCCGCAGTCGTAGCCGAGGACGCGCATGCCCGCCTTGCGGTAGGAGAAGTTGGGGTACTTCGAGAAGAAGTAGGTGATGTGGTTGGCGTGTTCCTGGATGGCCGCCGCCTCCGCGAAGCGCCCTTCCTTCGCGAGACGGCAAATGGCCACGTAGTCCTGGGGGATCAAGTTGTACGTGGTGCCGATGCCGCCCGAGAAGAGCTTGTTCATCGCAAGCCCGCTCAGGAGGTGCGGGTCGTCGCCCACATCTCCTGCACGGACCAGAAGTCGCGCCCCGTGTACTTGAGCCCCTTGAGGTTGGGGATCTCGTAGAACTTCCGCTCGCGGTCCGGCACGAGGTCGCGGTACCAGCAGTAGATCATCAGCGGCAGGCCGGATGCGCCCGCGATGCGGCTGTAGTGGTAGTACGAGGCGTCGAAGTTCTGCCCGAACACGAGCGGGCCGAGCGTCGCGATCCAGTCCGCCCCAGCCTTCTCCGCGTGCTTCGCGAGCCGGACGGAGTCCTCCGTGTACGTGCAGCCCACGTGGATGATCACCTTCGCGCGCCCGTTCACCGCGCTGATCGCGGCCTCCGCGAGGTACTTGCGCTCCGCGAGCGAGAGGAGCACGTGCTCGCCCGTGCCGCCGCCCACGTAGAAGCCCTTCACGCCGGCCTTGAGCAGACGCTCCACCTGCTTGCCGACCATGTCGCCGTTGATCTTGTCGTCCTTCGTGTAGGGCGTGAAGATCGGCACGAACGCGCCCTCCATGCCCTTGAACTCGGATCCGTTCAACACGGGGAACGTGTTGACGGGGGTCTGCGTTGCGGACACCCCCGCGCCCTCTTTCCCGATTGCGGTGGCGGTGGCCGCCAGCGCGGCCGCACCCAAGAACTCTCTTCTGTTCATTTGGTCTTACCTTCCTTGTATCGCGCGCAGCACGAGACATGTCGGATGGCCGCCGCGCGTCACGGTCACCCTCAAACCCTCAAGTGTCTGCTGCGCGAAGCGACAGACGTTTGGGACTTCTTGATTGTTACCTTTCAAGTCATTCGCGTTCGTCAGCGCACCGAGTGAATGCCACGCGCCGCCGCGCAATCCCTCGATGGTACAGTCTTCCACCGGGCATTTGTTCACCCATGAGAGGTGCCCCGAGTAGAGAAGGACTTCCGAAAGTTCCACCGGTTGGTTGAAGAGGATGGTCGCCTGCGCGTTCGTGGGCGACATGTAGAGGCCGTCCCATGCGTCTTCGCCGCTCACCAGTTCAACGGCGCTGCCGATACCGCCGCGTCCGTCGTCGAGCGTCACGTCGCGGCATGAGGCGAGCGAGAGCTTGCCGTCCGCTGCCGACGGGATGCCCGAACGGATGGTTGGCGGCGGCGCGCCGGCAAGCGACTTTGCCGCCTGGCCGATCTGCGGCCAGACGTTGTGGAGGCAGATTTCCTCGTAGAGGCCGATGTAGTCCACGTCCTCGCGCCCGAGCCCCGTCACCTGCTCGACGAGAAACGCGCCCTTGTCCTTGATCGCGGGAACCCGACCGACGCTCGCGTAGTAGAAGTCGAACCCCACACCCACGCCCGCCGCGCGGCACGTCGCCACGAGACGGTTCACCGCCGCCGACTCGGCAAAACGCTTCACGTGGTCGCCGCCCCAACGCGGCTCGATGAGGAAGTCGTCGCACAGCTTCTTCCGCACGATCTTCTCCGGCGGCAGGTACCAGCCGCACGTATTGGTGCGGTCGAGGAAGACGCCCGGGGCCTGGAACATGCAGAGGCGCTTGCCGGACGCGGCGAACAGCGGACGCAGCTCGCGCAGCCATTCCATCACCGCCTCGCCGTGGAGCTGGCGCAGGCGGAACGCGCTGTACGCGCCGTCCTGCGGCTTGCCCCAACGCGAATGGTAGCGTTCAAGGATGGCGGGATGGTACAGGCAGTCGGTCTGCACCTTGCTGTCCCACCCCCACAGCAGGTTATGCTGGTAGTGCGTCTTGAGCGCCACGCCTGTGACGCCCTCGAAGGAGAGGAGCTCGCGGACGACGGCCGCCTTGTGCGCGCGCACCTCGGGACAGGCGAAGCAGAGAAGCCCCCATCGCGCGCGGCCGTCCTTGTCCGTGCAGCGGAACTCGGGATGCGACTCCATGAACTTGTCCGCCCACACTTTCACGGGCGGCAGGCACTTGCGCCCGTCGTCGAAGGGATCGTACCAGGCGTACAGCTCGACGCCGTACTTCTTCGCGGCCTTTCCCGCGAGCGCGAGCGAGTTGCCGTCCTCCGCCGCGCGCACGATGCGCTCGGTGCGCTCGCGGTACGGATGGTTGAGGATATTGAAGCCCTGGATGTTCGGGAAACGCGCCTTGCGCTCCTTCTCGGGCACGGCCATCACGTCGCCGTTCAGCGTCACGAAGCACGTGCCGTCCTGCGTCCAGCCGGCCGGCTCCAGGAAGGCGTCGATCTCCTCCATGCCGCCGTTCGCGAGCAGTTCCGCGTCCGGCGCGTCGAGCGCGCGCAGGGAGAGGGCGTCCGCCACGAACACGTGGATGCCGTCCGAGCCCGCCGAGAACACGCCCACGTCGAACGGCTTGTCGGTCGCGAAGAGTATCTCCGTGCGGCGCATATCGAACGACCGCACCTCCTCGCCCTTCGCGAGCACGATACCACTCGCCGCGTCGATCGCCGCAAGAAACGCGCCGGACGGCAGGGCATCCGAACTCAGCATTCCCCGAAACAAATATTCGCGGGAGGGACGCGCTCCCGCGCGTCCGCCATCCTTCGGCACGACCCGCTGTCGGATTCCGCCGAACGCCTTCCCCGGCGGCAGGCGTCCCACGCCCACCTTCGCCGCGAACGCGCCGCCGAAGCGACGCTCGTCGGCGGCAGAGCGGATCGTCTGCACGGCGTACGCGCTTCACGCCGTGCGCCTTGCAGTCGGCGAAGAAGCGGTCGATCCAGTTGGAGCCGCAGTAGGGGCGCACCGTCTCGAGGTTGTCGAAGAAGTCGACGTCGATCTGCAGCTTCGGCGGCGCCTCGCGCGCAAGGAGGCCATCCGTGAACATCGTTACAGCAACGAGAAGAATCAAATGCTTTTTCATGGCGAATGAGCGTTTGCCTAAGGTGATGCCTTTCGTGTTCATGGCAGGGGATCGTCAGTCGACGAAGAAAAACTCCCGTGCGTATCAACAAATCCAAGGAAGCGCCGCTTCGTCAGAACATCTCCAACACTTCTGCCCTTGACACGCACGTATTCACATTCTCCATTCAAGTCATTTGCATTTTCGTCTACCATTGAAAGCGTCATCATGTCATTGTCTTGATCGCTCCACCCTACGCCGGCGAGGATGCCACGTTCGGGAATGCGATAGAAGAATCCGCGCTTCACTAGGTCAACGTTTTCGCCTGAGGTATCCACATGGTATTCGCATCGGTTGGCACTGAACCGCAGGCCGTCCACGAGGTAGTAGCTCCCGTCGGCGAGGCGATAGAGGGCGAACTTGCCAGCGCCACCGGTGTCCGGCCATAAGTTGACGTGCTTGCCGGATTTGAACACGATACGCCTGTCGTACTCCGCGAGAAAAGCATGCGCCGTGCGGAATTCCACCGTAAACGGGACCTCCTTCGTCGGTTCATCGCCACGCCATGGCCCTTTGACAAATGGCTCGTGAAGCGCAGATGAGAATTTCAGTCCCATTGAAAGCGGCAAACAAATGCTCGCACAAAGGAAACACAAGGTCGCGCATGATAGAAAGGCACCGATCATACCCGCGATGACGTTCAGGAACGAACTTTTTCCCGGAAGAGGGCGCCACCCACAGGAGGCCGCAATACCCCCGAGTAGAGCCGTTCCCACAAGCAAGGCCACGAGAAGGCTGTGAGTCGCCCAGATAACGAATGAGGCGAAAATACAGTAAAGGGGCACGATGCGGCATGCCCATTCGAGTATGCTGACGTCTGCTCCACACCTGTGCCGAGTCAGCAACCCGGCGAGTGCGCTTATGCCAATCAACAGGCTGCTGACAACTCCGAAAACCATGGACACCTCCCGATCATGATGCAGGATACCCAAGGTCGCCGTTCCAATGGCCGGACAGCTTCTCGATGAAATTGTCCAACTGCACCTAAAGACGACGTACGCTTGTCCAACAACAAGTGCGGCGCTGCAAGTCCCTTTTCGCAGCCAACAAACATTTTCAATTCTCCTAAAGGGTCAAATCATTGCCATTATATCACGGATTATGAAGTTACGCAAGGTGTTTGGCACAAAAACATGAAAATGCAATTTTTGTGCCTAATACGTCCGGCCGGGACGGCGTTCCACCGCCGTCCGCTTAACGGATGCTGATGCACAGGCCGCTGGCTGTCACCTCAACCGTGTAGTAGCCACGTTGTAATGCCCATGTTGATGCGCTCGGCGCGCGGGCAAGGCGTCTTGAACACGATGAACCAAGCCCCTCCGGCGGCGGTCACCCCCAGGTCGGCGCGCAGCCACACGGTCAGGTTGTCCGCCAGGTATGGGTCTTCCGCGTTCGCGGACAGCGCTATCAGCGTGCCGATTGTCAACACCAGCCGTTTCATCTTTCGCGCCCATGAGGCAGGTCTTCTCACCCTTGAACTCGGCCTGGTAGTAGACCGTGAGGATCGTGCCGTCGGGCAGCTGGACGGACGCCGGATAGCCGAGGTCGCCGTTCCAGTGGCCCGCGAGCTTGATCTCGTTCTTCACGTCCCACGTGCGCCCCTGGTCGTCGCTCAGGCAGGCGAACTCGCCCAGATTGCCGCGACGGCGGCCATAGACGGAGAGCAGCTTGCCGTCCGCCAGGCGGATGAGGTGCGGCGGATAGCCGTCCAGCCCCATCGGCTTGGCCATCGTCCACGTCTTGCCGCCGTCGGCGCTCTCGGACTGGACGGAGGAATCGACGAAACCGCTGAACTTGCTGTGGCAGCGAATCTGCGCGACGATGCGTCCGTCCGTCGTCTCGACGGCATGCGGCTCGTGGCATTCGCGCAAGACGTTAACCTGCGCGGGGAATGGAATCTCGCCGATCACGCGCCAGCTCCTGCCCCTGTCCGTGGACTCGGCGGCCACGACCTTGCCGACGCCCGCGCCGAGGTTTTTGTGGTCGGCGTCGCCGCTCTTGCCCACGTAAAGGAGGCGTCCGTCCTTCAGCTGGATCGGTCCGTGCGGCGCGGAACAGGGCGTGCGCACGGCCGGCTCCCACGTCTTGCCGCCGTCGGTGGAGCGGCGCGTGAACGCGCCCAGCTGCGCCTCGACCTCTTCCGAACGCAACTTCTCGTCGTGCAGCCACCAGTAAAACTGCGGCGAACCGGGCTTCAGCTTGGCGCGGTCGCGAATCTGCCACCGATAGGCGATGGAGGTGAACCACGTCATCACGAGGGAGCCGTCGTCCAACGAGATGATGCCGGAGTCGCGGTCGTCGAGGATCGTGTTGCAGATGTTGACGGGCGCACTCCACGTTTGGCCGCCGTCCGCACTGCGGATCAGCTGCGACTTGCCAAACGGGCAGACGTGCTCGTCGCGGTCGCCGGAGAAGACGGCGATCAGTTCGCCGTTCTGCGCGCGGCACACGGTCGGCCAGCCGATGTAGCGGCCCGGCTCCTTGCAGAGGGGCTTCGTCCAGATGATCTCGGCGCGCGCCTGCACGCGCGGTGCGCCGCAGATCTCGTCCGCACCCAGCACGACGCCGGATATGGCCAGGATTACAAACAGCACTTTCTTCATCGGAGATTTCCTTTCTTGTTCAACCGCGGCAATAGTATACCACAAGCAGACCTCAGTGCAAAAAACCGAAAAGCCAGAGCGGGGTGCGAGATCTCGTACTTTGCCCGCCACCCCTCGAGGCGCAGTTCCCGTTTTGACATCAAGGGCGAATTTCGGTAAACTAGTGGCATGAAAGCTACCAAACTCATCGGCGCGCTCGTGTGTGCGGGTGTCCTGGCCTGCGGCGCGGACACCACCGCCGCCATCGACTTCACCGTCCCCACGGGGCGCATCAACAAGTGGCTGCACTGCTCCGGCTACGGCCCGCGTTCGTACCCGCGCAGCCTCGAGAACGACGACAAGGACCTCGCCGCCCTCCACCTCACGGCCGCGCGCACGCACGACTGGGCGCTCATCAACAACGGCCAGCGCATCGTGGACACCCAGTACCTCTTCCCCCTTCCGCACCTTGATCCCGCGGATCCACGCAACTACGTGTTCGAGCCCACCGACCACGTACTTGAGCTCGCCCAGAACATCGGCATGAAGATCTTCTACCGCATGGGCACCTCCATCGAGCACACTGGCGACTGGTTCTTCAACGCCGCCAACCCCACCAACCACGAACAATATGCCGAGTCGCTCGCCGGCATCGTACGCCACTACACGCAGGGCTGGGGCAACGGCTTCACGTGGGACATCGCGAACTGGGAGATCTACAATGAGCCTAACGTCCGGGCCTGCTGGCGCGGCACGAAGGCCGAGTTCATCGACCTCTACGTGACCTGCCTGAAGCGTCTGAAGAGGGAATTCCCCAACCTCAACTTCGGCGGTCCCGCCTTCGCCGGCTGCCCGATCGGCTACATGAAGGAACTCCTCGCGGCCTGCCGCAAGGCGAACGTGTCGCCCGACTTCATGAGCTGGCACTACTACGGGCAGAACCCCAGAGACCTCGTCGCCCAGCCGGCGCGCGTGCGCAAGCTCCTCGACGAGGCCGGTTTCCCGAACTGCAAGACCATCATCAACGAGTGGCACTACCTCGTCACGTGGGACGGCATCCACGGCGCCTCCTCGCAGGACAAGATCCGCAAGGCCCACTCCGGCCCCTCCGCGCACAACGGCATCGACTCCGCCGCGTTCAACCTCGCCGTGCTCGCCGGCTTCCAGAACACCTGCCTCGACCAGTCCTACTACTACGGCTCCGGTTGCCGCGGGAACTGGGGCTACAAGGACGGCATGGGCCGGTTCAACAAGCCGTACTGGTCACTCAAGATCTTCGGCGACATCGTCACGGAGTATGCGGACAAGGTGTCCGCAAAATCCGCCAAGCCCTCCGTGACCGCCTTCGCCGGGCTCTCCGCCGACAAGAAACGCGGTTTCGTGCTCATCAGCGACTACCGCGGCAAGGGGCCGCTCACGGCGTCCGTCAAGGGCATGGACGGCGCGCGCGTGGTCTCCGCGCACGTGCTCGACCACGCGCGCAACCTCGAACCCGTCGCCGTGGAGTGGAAGGACGGCCTGCTCGCCCTTCCGCGCAAGGACGACAACTCCGCCGCGTTCTTCGTGGTATTCGAGCGCTAGCGCAGCGGGGCGCAGTTAATCCCCTGCCGGACAAGGCGGAGGCGGTGCTCGGCCGCGCGTTCCGCGAACTCGCCGAAGTCGCGCTTCGCGGGATACGTCCACAGGATCTCCGACATGGCGAACGCGCGCGGCCACATGCGCCAGTTGAGGTCGTAGAAGTTCCAGAGGTACTCGCCCCACAGGCAGCACTGTCCGCCGAGGACGTGCTGCTTCGCCGGGTCGGGGACGCCCGCGAGTGGGTCGAACCCGTACGCCTTTTCAAGCGTGATCGCGCCGCCGCCGCGCGGGAACGGCTCGTTCTCGAAGCCCTGTTTGCAGCTGTAGTAGGTCAGGTTGTGGGGCGACATGACCATGTCGTACCCGCGCATCGCCCCGGCCGCCGCCGACACGTGCTCCGTGCCCGCGCCCTCCCGGGCGTTCGTGCGCCAGCTCTGGCCGATCGCCGTCTTCGGCACGTCGCCGGCGAGGATCTCGTCCCAGCCCATCACGCGGCGGCCCCGCTTCGCGAGGTGCGCGGCCATCTTGCGCGTGATCCACGCCTGGAGCTCGCCCTCGGTCTTGAGCCCCTCCGCCTTCATGCGCGCCTGGCACTTCGGGCACGCCTTCCAGTTCACACGCGGACATTCGTCGCCGCCGATGTGTATGACCTCCGACGGGAACACGTCGCACACGAAGTCGAGCACCTTCTCCAGAAAGGCGACCGTCTCGTCGTTGCCGATGCAGAACACGTCGCGGAAGATCCCCCAGTCGCTCGCCGCGCCCTTCCCGATCCGGTCCGGGAAGCACGCGAGGTTCGGATACGCCGCAAGCGCCCCGAGGGCGTGGCCCGGCAGCTCGATTTCCGGGACCACCGTCACGTGCCGCTCCCTGGCGTACGCCACGACTTCGCGCAGGTCGGCCTCCGTGTAGTAGAACGGACCGTACTTCTCGCCGTTCAGCGCGGAACTCCTGTACTCGTGGTCCCTGATCTTCCGGAGGGACGCGCCGTGGCACGGCGACTCGGCGCGCCACGAGCCGTTCTTCGCCAGTTCCGGCAGGCCCGGCACGTCGATGCGCCAGCCCTGGTCCTCGGTGAGGTGCCAGTGGAACACGTTGAACTTGTAGTCGGCGAGCAGGTCGATCATGCGCTTCGCGGTCTCCTTGCCGAAGAAGTGCCGTCCCTCGTCGAGCAGCGCGCCGCGCCAGCGGAACGCGGGCGAGTCGGTTATCGCGGCGCACTGGTACGCGCCGCCAGCCAGCTTGAGCTGCGAAAGCGTCTTCTCCGCGTAGAACGCGCCGGCGTCGGAAGAGGACGCGATCCGGATCCCGTCGGGCGAGACGTCGAGGCGGTAGCCCTCGGCGGGGATCGACGCGTCCGTCGTCTTCACGGCCTTCGCGGCGGCCGGACAGGTGCCGGGCCTCCACTCGACCTGGCGGGGCATGGGCATGAGCGCGGGACGCCGGGCCGGCACGTTCGCCACGACGTCCATCACGTACACCTGACGCGACCCCTCGTGCACGGAGTTGAACCCGAGCTGCAGGCCATCGGGCCGCCAGCGCGGGTGGAGGTCGCAGCGACAGTAGATGTCGCGGTACGTCTCGGGCGTCCACCATTCGCCGAGGTCCCTGATCGCGTCGTCGGCGAGGCGCAGCATCTTCCAGTGGCGGAAGCCCCGCTTGTCGAAGTAGCCGTCGCCGGAGATGAACGCGCCGTCCGGCGTGTAGATGCAGTGCCCGTCGAAGTCCATCGCCTTGCCGCCCAGCTGCCGCGCGCGGCCCTCCTCGCCGACGGTGAACTCCACGTGGGTGTAGAAACGGTCCTGGAACTTGGCCGTGACGACCATCGTGCGGCCGTCGCGCTCGGACAGGGCGGGCTTCCAGTTGAAGTGCGAGGAGCCCCAGCCGTCCGGAAAGCAGCGGCGGATGCCCGTGCCGTCGGCGTTGCAGGTGAACGCCGTCGTCTGCCACTTCACGCCCTTGAACTTCTTCACGCCCTCGAACGACTCCTCGACCGAGCGGGAGAGGAAGTAGATGCGCTTCTTGTCCTTCGAGATGACCGTGTGGCAGAGGTAGCTCATGCCGTTCGTGCCCTTCACCTCCGGAACCATGTCCTTCACGGCGGCCGTGGAGACGATGAGCTTCGCCTCGCCGGTGCGCATGTTGACGCGGAAGAGGCCGTCGTCCTCCGGGAACGCCACGCCCTTGCGCGGATCCTGTCCGTCGCCGCAGTAGCCGTAGTCGGGGCGCGTGATGAAGAGGCGCGCGTAGTTGATGGAGATCGCCCATTCGCCGTCCTCGGTGACCGCGCTGACGGGATGCGGGAAGTGGCGCTCCTCCTTCGTCTTCCAGTTCATGACGACCGCGCAGAACCGGCCGTCCCGCACGTCGTTGAACACGAACGTGTCCTTCGCCCACGGCAGCCAGTGCGCCATGGCGGCCTCCTGGAAGTTCCAGCAGCGCGTCGTGGTGACGGGGATGAACCTGTTGCCGTCCGCGGTGTCGACAAGCCCGAGCGTGCAGGGCGCGCCGTCGGGCAGCTTGTCCTTGATGTCGGTCTCGAGCACCAGGAGATAGCGGTTGTCGGGGCTCCACGGGTTGATCCCGAAGTAGTTCGCGAGGAAGTGGTCGTGGGGGCCGGACGTGAGGGCGCGGGCCTTCGCGAACTCGGGGAACGGCTTGAGGCGCGGCGCGTCGAACCCGAGGCCGCCGAACGCGCACGCCGCCGACAGCGCGGCAAAAACGATCTTCTTCATAAGGCTTGGACGTCTGGTGTTGTTGAATGGTTCGACGGCATTATACCACAGAAACGCGGACTCGGAAAGCCGCCAGGCGATCGACACCGTAACTTTCACCGGGATGCTCGTCGCCACCATCGTCGGCATCGCGTTCCCACCCGCCTACTTCGCGGTGTTCGGACGCAAGGGACGTTGACTGTTTCGGACGGCAAGGGACGTTGACTGTTTCGGACGGTCTCGACGAGTGCGGTGGCGGCGGGGGAGAGCGCGGCGTTCTTGCGCCAGGCGAGATAGACGTCGCTGACGAGGGCTGGCGCGAACGGACGGAACACGACACGCTCGGCGAACTCCTGCGGGATCATCCCGTCGATGCAGACCGCCGCGCCGAGTCCCGCCTCGACGAAAACGGCCGCGTTGTAGATGAGGTTGTAGTTGGCGACCACATCCAGCTTCCCGAACGGGCAGCCGAACCATCCGGCGAGAAACTCCTTCACCATTGCCTGGCGCGAACAGATGAGCGGAATCTCTCGCGCATCCTTCGGCGAGATGCGCTTCTTCGCGGCGAGCGACGAATCCTTTCGGACGGCAAGCCCCCAATGGTGCGCGTAGGGCAGCGTCAGGTAGTCGAAGCCGTCGTAGCGTCCGGGGCCGATCAGCACGCCAAGGTCGAATGTCCCCTCGCGCAGATGAGCGACGATATCCTCGCCGTTGCCCGAAGAGACGGAGAAACAAAGTTTCGGATTCGTGCGGTGAAGTTCGTCCGCCGCGCGGGCCACGAAGCGGAATGCAGGTGTCTCTCCGGCACCGATGGAGACCGTGCCGACGATTTCGTCCGTGTCAGAGGCCTTGATCTCGGCCTCCACCCGCTCGGCAAGGTCCACGAGGTCGTTTGCGCGGCGCTTGAGCGCGATGCCTTTCTCGGTCAGCGCGATCC
>ONRL01000254.1 GCA_900320225.1 uncultured Lentisphaerota bacterium | reverse complement strand
AGGTGGCGGTCGCCCCACACCGCGCTCTGCGGCAGGTGGGTGATCGCGATCACCTGGTGGTGGCGGCTCACGGCGCGCAGGCGCTCGCCCACGGCGCGCCCCACTTCGCCGCCGATGTTGGAATCGATTTCGTCGAACACGAGCACGGGAATCGAATCGTGTTCGGCGCTCACGGCCTTCACCGCGAGCATCACGCGCGCGATCTCGCCCGTGGAGGCGATGTCGCGGAGCGGACGCGGCGGCTCGCCGGGGTTCGGCTCGAAGCGGAACTCCACCGCGTCGCAGCCGCTCGCGTCGGGCGCGCGCGCCGTAAGGCCCACGCCGAAGCCGGCCTTGAGGAAGCCGAGTCCGTGCAGTTCCTTCGTGACGGCCTTCGCGAAACGCTCAGCCGCCTTGCGACGCGCGGCGCCGAGCGCGGCGCCCGCCTTCGCGACGGCCGCCGAGGCGGCGGCCACGCCGTCCGTCAATTCGCGGATGCGCCCGTCGCGCCCTTCCAGGTCAGCGAGACGCGCCGCGCGCGCGTCGCGCAGTTCGAGGAGCGCAGGAACCGTGGGGCAATTGTACTTGCGCTTGAGACGCTGGACGAGCGAGAGGCGGTCGTCGAGCGCCTGAAGCGCGTCGGGGTCCGCATCGATGCGGCTCACGGAGTCCTCCACGCTGCGCGCGAGCTCCTGCACGCGAACGGCGACGGACTCCAGTTCCTCGCGCCATTCCTGCGCGGGTTCGTGGTACTTCGCCATCTCGGCGAGGCGCATGCCGGCCGCCGCGAGGGCGTTGGCCGCGGAGGCGTCGTCGCCGGCGAGCGCGGCCGTGGCGGCGTTCGCGCAGTCGAGGATCTCGGCCGCGTGCGCCGCCGCCGCGTGGCGGGCGGGCAGCTCCGTCTCGTCCTCCTCGCACAGCTGGGCGGCGTCGAGCTCGTCCACCGCGTAGCGGAGGCGTTCGCACTCCTCCGCGAAGTCGCCTGCGTCGCCCTGGAGCGCGTCAAGCGCGTCGCGGAGGTCACAGAGGTTCTGCCACGCCGCCGAATACGGGGCGAGATCGACCTTGCCGTAGGCATCCAGAAGGCGGCGCTGGAAAGATTCTTCAAGAAGCGACTGGTGGTCGTTCGGACCATGGACGTCCACGAGAAGACGTCCGAGCGCGCGCAGGGTCTGCACGGTGGAGGCGGCGTCGTTCACGTGGACGCGTCCGCCGCCCGCGGCGGACACGGTGCGCCGCACGATGAGCGCGCCGTCCTCGCAGGGCGGGAGCCCCGCGTCGTCGAGGACGCGCGCCACCTCGGCGCGCACCGACTCGCCCGCGAGCGCGAACTCGGCCTCCACGCGCGCCTCCTTCGCGCCGTCGCGCACCGTGGAGGCGTCCGCCCGCGCGCCGAGCACGAGCTCGAGCGCCCCCATGAGGACGCTCTTGCCCGCGCCGGTTTCGCCGGTGATGATGTTCAGACCCTCGCCGAACGCGACATCCGCCGCTTCGACGATGGCCAGGTTACGAACTGTGAGGCGTGTTAGCAACGGCCCTTGCCCTTCAGGAACTTGTAGGACTCTTCGATGGCCCGGAGGTTGGCGGCGTTGCGCTCGCACTCCACCACGTACCACTTCACGCCGCACGCGTCGGTGACGGGGAAGAGCTTGTCCCAGTCGACGGGCGTCACGGTCTTGCCGTCGTCGAACGTGGCGGGCTGGCCGAGGATCGCCTCGAAGTGGGGTGCGTAGGAGCGCTTCTGCTCGGGCTTGGGCGTGAGGTAGCCGCCGTTCTCCTTCGCGTGGAGCGTGGGCGAGCGGCCGGGGAAGCGCTTGAACCAGTAGCAGGGGTCCTGGCCGGCGCACACGCACCAGCCCACGTCGAGCTCCATGCACACGTTCTTCGGCGTGTTGGCGAAGAAATACTCCCACATGAGCGTGCCGTCCTTCATCGCGGTGCGCGCCACGAACTCGTCGGTGTGGTTGTGGTAGCCGAGCGTGCAGCCGCGCGCGTTGGCCGTGTCCGCCGCCTTGGCGTAGAACTCGACCATCTTCTTCCACCAGCCGTCGTAGCCCTCGGCCCAGCCCTTCGGCGGCCACATGCCGCCGCCGGGGCAGATGAGGTGCGTGTTGCCGTACTCGAGGTTGAAGTCGATCGTCTTCTGGATCACGTCCGGCGCGAACACGTCGCGGCCCACGTGCGTGCCGCACGCAACGAGGCCGTTGTCGCCGAGCATCTGCTTGAGTTCCTTGGCGGTGTGGCCGTAGTAGCCGGCGAACTCGACGGCCTCGTAGCCGATCCGCTTGACTTCGGCGAGCGCCTTCGCGAGGCCCACGCCCTTGAGCGACCCGTCCTTCTTGCCGGCGATGTACTCGCGGATCGAGTAGAGCTGCACGGCGGGACGGCCGAGCTTGGCGGCGGGCGCGCCCGCGCCGAACGCGGCGCCGGCGCCGGTCACGGCGGCCGCGCCCGCGAGGGTTTCAAGGAAGGATCGACGGTTCATCTGCATGGAAAACTCCTTTGGGTTTTTTGGTGGCGAAGATTATACCAAAACCACCGCGCCCCGTGAACCGAAAACGCGCGTCTTTACTGGCGAGGACGGGCTTTCCACACGGAGAGGGCGCAGAGGACGGAGAGCAGCGCCATGCCGATCCAGAACACGGACAGGTAGTCGAGCGTGTAGCCGTTCGAGAAGGTGTGGCCGAGGAGCGTCGCCTTGCCCGTCGCCGCGTCGCGCCCCACGAGGTAGCCCGACACGGCGCTCTGGATGCCCGCGCCGAAGTAGTTCCCCATCCCGGCGATGCCGAGCGCCGCGCCTGCCGCGACGCGCGGCACGAGATCGACCGCCATCAACCCGCCGAGGAACGTCAGGAGCACGCCCACCGCGAGTCCGAAGCAGACCATCGCGAGCACGTCGATCCAGACGCACTGCATGGGAACCAGCATCATCAGCGAGAGCCCCGTCACGTTCAGGATGCCCGCGATGAGCGCGAGCTCGTTGCGGCTGCCCTTGAACACGCGGTCCGAGATGATTCCCGAGAGCCCGCTCGACACCGCGCCGACGATCGAGTTGAGCGTGATGATCCATGCGGCGGTCTCCGTGGCGTAGCCCTTCTTGACCTCGAGGAAGAAGATGCCCCAGTCGATGATCGCGTAACGGCTCATGCAGAAGAACCCGCCCGAGAGCGCGACCATCCACACGGCCCAGCTCGTCAGCGCGATCTTCTGTCCGCGTTTGACGTCCGTCGCGTTCTTCTTTGCCTCCTCGCCCTTGATTTCGCCCTCCCATTCGGCTACGGGGGGAAGTCCCTCGGACTGCGGCGAGTCGCGCATGAAAAGCGAAATGAGCGCCACGCCGATGAAGCCGAACGTGGCCGCGCCCCAGAAGCCGCTGCGCCAGGCCATGTCCGCGCCCCACGCGAGCCCCACCCGCACCATGATCACGCTCGTCACGACGTAGGCGATCGCCTCGCCGAGGTTGTTCGAACAGCTCCAGATGCCGTAGAAGGTGCCGCGCGAGCGGTTCGGCCACCAGCGCGCGAGCGACACGACGCAGCACGGCGAACCCGACCCTTGGGCGAATCCGTTCACGAACCAGACGACCATGAGCATCACCGCCGGCACGTGGAAGCCCACCGTCATCGTCGCGAGGGACGAGACGAAGAGTCCGAACGCGAACATCCGCCGGATGTTCGCGCGGTCGGCGAGGAACCCGCACACGAACTTGCCGATCGCGTAGGCGATGAGCATCGCCGACCCGACGTACCCGATCTCCTTGGCCGTGTAGGCGCCCTGCTCGATCATCGTCTTCTTCGTGGCGGAGAAGGCGAGCCGGCACACGTAGAAGAGCGCGTACCCGAGCAGCATGATCGAAACCTGCCGGATCCGGATGAACCGGAAACGGGATCCGATTTCGGCCGCCGGCAGCGCGACCGGCCGCGCGGGCGCAGGCGAGAAGAAGCCCATCGCAGCGCTCCGCGCTTAGAGGGAATGCCGCCCGATGCGGTTGAGGTACACGAGCATCTCCGCGCCGTAGTCGGTCTGCAGCATCGTCGCGCCCTGGCTCAGGCTCCAGCCCCAGGTCGAATCGGGGTCGGTGAAGCCCTTCACGTCGCCGCGCCCGTTGTTGAGGGCGGTGCGGACCTTCTCCAGCTGCGCCGCGCCCGCGTCGGAGTCCATGCAGACCTCGTACATCGACGCCGCGCGCGGCTCCTCCGCGATCCATTCCGGCAATATCTTCGCGGCATGCTCGTGCTTCTTCCAGCAGAACTGGACGACGGGCATGTAGAGCAGTTCACCGCTCTCCACGTACTTCCAGTATTCCTTGAAGAGAGCCTTCGCCTCAGCGGGGCCGTGCGTGGACTTCACGAGCACGTCCTTCATGGCGCCCGCCTTCTCCACCACCTGGAGGATCTCGTACGGGTGCGCAGTGAACTTGTCGATGTTGATGAGGATCTTGCCTTTCGCGAGCGCAAGCGCCTCCTCGAGCGTGAGGATGTCGTAGTCGGTGGCCTTGGCGTCCTTGCCGCCCTGGTTGCTCTTGAGCTTGAACTTCTTGATCTCGGCAAGCGTGAGATCCTTCACCTTGCCCTTGCCCGTCGTCGTGCGGTCGAGGGAACCGTCGTGCAGCAGGATGAAATGGCCGTCCTTCGTCATCTGCGCGTCGAGCTCCACGATGTCCGCGCCGAGCGCGATGCAGCTCAGGATCGCGTCCTTCGAGTTTTCGGGGAAGTTGCGCCAGTCGCCGCGGTGCATGGCCACGAACACGTAGTCGCGGTCCTTCGACAGCAGCTTGGCGCGGATGCGCTCCGTGCGCGTCTGCGCCTGCGCCGTCGCGCAGCAGGTGGTGCATGGGGACGTCGTGCAGCCGGTCTGGGCCGCAACGGCGGCGAAAAGAACGAGTGCCGCACAAACCGCAGCCGAACGTTTCAACATCTTCATTTCATTTTCCTTTCTTTAACTGCAAACCACGAATCACGAATCTTTAACTGCAAACCACGAATCACGAACAACAGACCTCAGCGGCTTTCCGCAAGCGCGCCACGGTGCGGTCGCGGCCGAGGAGCTGGAGCATTTCGAAAAGGCCGATGCCCTCGCCGCGGCCGCTCACGGCCACGCGGATCGGGTGCACCCACGGGCCCATGCCCTGCCCCTGCGAGAGCTCCTTCACCATCTCCTCGCCCGCCGCCGCCGTGAACGGCTCGAGCTTCTCGAAGCGGTCCGCGAGGTCAAGCAACAAGTCCTTCACGCCATCCTTCTTCAGGCGTTTCGCCACGGCCTTCTCGTCAAAGGCGTAGTCGTCCGAGAAGAAGTACGAGCAGTTGTCGGGGATGTCGTTCCAGAACTTCGTGCGGATCTGCAGCTGGTCGACGAGCAGGTCGAGGTCGAAGCCCTCGGGCACGGCGAGGCCTGCGACCGCGAGGCGCGCGAGCAGCTCCGCGCGGTACGTCTCCTTCGGCGCGCGGCGGATGTACTCGCCGTTCATCCACTGGAGCTTCTTGATGTCGAACTTCGCTGC
>ONRL01000130.1 GCA_900320225.1 uncultured Lentisphaerota bacterium | reverse complement strand
CGGCTGGTGCGTGAGGCGCATGCCGTAGAACTGCGTGCCCGTGTAGTCGTAAAACCACCCTTCGCTGTGTCCGGGCTTGGTGACAGGCGCCCACATGGGACCGCCCCACGGACGGCAGATGGCGGGATACACGTTGCCCGCCGACAACGCGAACGAATTGATCGTACCCGTCGTCGCACGAACATAATCGAGAGGCTGCGAGTCGGCATGCGCTTCTGCGGCAAGGGCAATCGCACCTGCCGCCGCGACCACGGCTATTTTCATTTTGTCTTGCTTCTTTCTTTTGGACGCCGCGCATCGTGTCTGCGACGCGGCGGCGTGGACTGGGTTGTGCTCCGGATGGTCGAGGCGCGCTCGACCAAGGTCGCGTTCATGTATATCGTGGAAGGAGGGAGGGACGGATCGGCCATTCGGCGCAAGAGGGCTGCAAAGAGCGTCTGCGCGAGGCTCGCACAGGGCTGGCGTATGGTCGTGAGCGGAGGATTCTGAAGGGACGCGAGAGGTATGTCGTCAAAGCCCGCTACCATCAAGTCTTCCGGCACCCGCATGCCTAGCTTCTCCAGCGCGGCCATGAGCCTTATGGCGAGAAAGTCGTTTCCGCATATTATCGCGTCGGGGCGGTTACGCTTGCCGAGGATTCTGCTGAGCGCGGCCGTATCCTCCGGCATCGAGTAGATAGCGAAGTCGTGCGCCGCGCATCCTGACATCGAAACGGCGTACTTCACGCCCTCCATACGGCCGAGGACGCTCAAGGACCAGTTGTCCTCCATCATGAAGGCGATCCGTTTCGCCCCGCTGCGGACGAGGCACTGCCCGATAAGCCGCCCGGCGTCGAAATTGTCTATGCCGACCAGGTCGTATTCGCTCCTCTCCGGCGTGGGCACTATGTCGTAGTCGAAAAGCGCAACAGGGATGCCCGCCTTGTCGAACAGCGAAAGGACCGAGCGGTTCACAGCAGGGCTGTCGCCCGGGAAGTCTATCGGCTGGTAGATGACTCCGGAAACGCCTTTGTCGACCAGGTTCCGCGCGATGCGAAGGAGTTTCTCCTGCCAGTTCACCGCGCCGTCGGGCAGAACTTCGACCATCTCCACGCCGTATCCGTTTCTCCCGGCTTCGCGCGCGAACTCCGCTATTATAGTCGGAAGGACGCCTCCCTCCCCTTCGCGAAAGGCGCCGGTTATCATTATCCCGATTTTCCCGCCCATCGTCCTCGCGCGGCGCGACACGTACATGCCCGAGCCCTGCCGCGCGAAGATGTAACCCTCGGCCTTCAGCTCGTCGAGAATGGACCGTATGTGCGTGCGTGAAACGGAAAAGCGGCGCATGAGGGCCCTCTCGCTCGGAAGCTTCCCGTTTGCGTAGCGTTTTTCCAATATGTTCCTGCGCAGCTCCTCAAATATCGCGCTGCGCTTCGTTCCACTGTCGTGTTCGGCGAGATTCATTATATTCACTCCTGCGCTTTACAAAGTCACCTTATTTTGACTTTGAGGCCTTCATACCCCTCGCGCCACACGTTTCGCCGCTCCATGGCGCTCCATTCGCCGTCCTGCGAGAGAACGCGGGCGCAAAGCGTGGCAGCGACAAGCGGCGGACGCACTGGAGCCGAGTAGCGCACTGCGCCGCCAGACACCGTCCCGTCCTCCGACATGGGATCCGAACCGTCTAAAGTATACAAAATTTCGCCGTTCCCTGCAAGGGCAAACGTGCCGCCCGCCGAAACCGGGCATCCATCGGCGAGAGCCAGCCCGTCCGCACCGAGTACGACTGGCGGATCGACGCTTGGATACCAGCCCCTCGCCCTGTACTGCGCAAGCATGAAGGGCATGCGGTTTTCGATGAACTCACGGCACTCGCCGCACGCGGCGAGCCAGGTCTCGCGCGTCTGCCCCTTGCGCGCCCACCGCGCCGCCTCGGCCACGACGGCATCGTCGATTTCCGCCATGCGCGACGAAAACCGCGCCCACACGGCGTCGCACGTCAGCGCTCCGCCCTCCCGCAGACATTCCCTGTAGAACATGTCCGCGAACGCCATGCGGTAGCGGACGTTGCCGCAGAGTTTCATGTGGAGCTCCGACGGCGTGAAGTTGACGACGGACGCGAACGTCCGGTGTCGCTCGGAAGTCCCGTAGCCCGTAGGATCCTGGTCGTAGCGGCAGTATGCAGCGCGCTTGTCCGTCGAGTCGGCCGTTCCCATCGAGTGCTCGGCGTCGTGGCGGAGAAACACGAAGCCGTCGTGCCCCGCGCCGTCAACCCTGTCGCGCAGCGCATAGAGGTTGTTGGCGTGGTTTCCCCATACGGACGCCGGGGAGTCGGCGTCCACCGTATAGTGCGCCACAAGCATGTACGCCATGACGTTCACCGGATCGAGCAGCACGGGGTATGCGGGGTTGCGCGTGCCGTCGGGGTTCAGGCCCTGCGCCCTCATGTAGTTCGCGTCGTCGAAACCGAGATCGGCGAAGTCGCAGAGCGCGCGGTATGCGTCTATCGTGCCTTCGCTCGCGCCGAGAATGTAGTCCGACGTCTTTACGACATCCCAATCCTCCTTCTCCCCGCCCAGATAGGTGGAGGCGAAGTTCTCGTCGCCGCGTTCCTGAGTCTGGTAGAGACCCCAGTAGACGCCGTTTATGAAGAGGTGCAGGTAACGGCTTCTCGTATAGGCCACGCCGAGGTCGCGCTGCGTGTCGCGCGAGAACACCTCGTGCACGAACGTGTCTTTCATTGAGTCCTCGTTCGCCCACGAATAGTTCTGCGAAGTGCGCAGATCGACCTTGTCGAACTTCGACGCGCCTTCGTCGCCGAAAAGCGGATATTCGAGCTTTGAAAGTCCGTAGGAGCTGCGGAAAAAGAGCCGCAGCGAATGCTTGGCGTAGCTCTTCCCCCGGCTCGCCCCTCCGCGGATCCTCAGTCCCGCAGGGGCCGAGAAACCGTCGCCTCCCGAAGCCGGTGTGATCCATTCGACCATCGTCGCGCGCTCCCACTCGCGCCCGTCGCCTTGCGGGTTCACGTATATGCCAGTTTGGGAATCGAAAAGATTCGCCGGATCTATGACAATCGAAACGGTGTCGATTCCGTTCGTGAACGAGCGCACCAGCCTTTCGCCGTCTTTCCCGTTCACGACAGACTGGTCCATGCCGTAGCGGAACGCATGCCCGTTCACCTCGCCGTCCGCGGGGAACCCTTCGGGGACCGATGAATCCTGCGACAGCACGTCGTCGAGGAAGATGTACGTCGCCGCGTTGTCGCGCTGGAGTATGCTTTGTCCGTCGACCGCCGCTGCGCGCAGGCATGTCGTCGAGGAAACTGCGACCGGTCTTTCGTAGAGCGTGCTTGCCGATGTCGGCGACGTGCCGTCGAGCGTGTAGCGTATTTCCGCCTCGCCGTTGGCCGGACAAGAGATTTCGACTTCGAAGGAATCCGTCTTGTAGCCATGCGCGACGGAGAATTCGACCGGATCCGTCGGCGCCGTGTACTCATCCTCGGCGTTATCCGCGCCCGGAGTGGGGGCTTTGTAGTAGACTAGACCGCCAGACTGTCCAATCCCCTGAGAAAAGTCCTTTATCGCCTCGGTGAAGTCCACCCTGTGCACCAGTCCTCCCGCGGTGTCGGCGATGAACAACGGCTCTCCGGAAGAGGAAAGTCCGATGCGCACATACGCCTCGCTCTCATCGAACGATTCGTACGACTTGTCTGCCCAGACAATCTTGCAGCCTCCGGACGGAATGGTGCAGTCTCCTTCTATCTTCGTCCACTTCGAGATTTTCTTGTCGGGGCCGTCGAAAAGATACCAGCCTGCGAGGTCTACTTCGAACGGCGCCGAATTGCGTATTTCGATCCAGTCGAGCTCCTTGCCGCCCCGAGCGGTCGCGAGCGTGTCGCCGTTCGACGCCATTATCTCGTTTATGCGTATGACGTCCTTCGCCGCATAGACGCGCGGGAGCGAATCCTCCGGACAGACCGAATCCTCATAGCCCACCGCGTAGCCGGCGTATGGCGAGCCTATCAAATAGCCTGTCTCTGCGGCGAACTCCAGCGTCGCCACGCTTCCGGCGGGGGCAACGAACGCGCCGCTTGAGTCCTTTTCCAGCGCCGTGCCCGCGACGCTTGCGGAGACGAGCGCGGCACCCTCGACCGCAGGGCACGAAAACGCGACGGTCGCACCGTCGCTTTCGTAGTCTCCGGCAAGGGAATCGACGCTACTGACGCCGCCAAAGGCGAACGAGGCTACTTCCGCAGCGTCGCCGCCGAAAGCGAGCGGAATCCATTCCCGCGAGGACGCATCGACGAGGACAGTTTGGCCTATGCAATATCTCGCGACAAGCGAATCGCCGGAAAGCCTGAACGAAACCGAGATAGACACGGCATCCCCGCCGTCTGGAGCCGCCCCCGAAAGGCGCGCCCATGTGTTAGTGCCGTCTTCTTCGGCAAGACACCAGAAACTGCCGTCGAACGCTGCAAGTGAAACGCCGCCTTGCGGCTCCGGGAGATATTCTCCGCATTCCGTAGGAGCCGAGAAGCGGACCGTCGCGACACGGTCCGACGCCGGACGAGCTGCGACCAGCGAGTATTTGAGATTGTCCGCGTCCGACGATCCGGTCCATTCTCCGCATCCGGGGACGGACGCGTCGAACCACACGGCCGCGATTACCGCAAGAACCATCACCTGTCCCCTTTCCGCTCGCGGACTGAACTCATTTCAAACTCCAGCTTTCCGCCCTTTGCGACATCCTTGTGCCTCAAGACGAATCCCGCAAGCGGACGACCGTTTAGCCTGACGGACTTCACGTACTTGTTTTCGCGCGAGAGGTTCTTCGCCAAGACGGTGAACCGCTTCCCGTTCCCGACATCGAACGACACCTTCGGCAACTGCGGAGCGCCGAGCACGTATTCGCCGCTCGCGGGGTTCAGCGGATAGAATCCCGCCGCCGAAAGCAGGTACCATGCGCTCATCTGTCCGCAGTCCTCGTTGCCGCAAAGCCCGTCGGGGGCGGCCCTGTAGAACTTGTCGCAGATCTCGCGCACGAGCTCCTCCGTGCGCCAGCCCTTGCCGAAATACCTGAACAGATACGCCGTATGGTGTCCTGGCTCGTTGCCGTGGGCGTACTGTCCGATGAGTCCCGTCACGTCCGAAGTGAACCCCATGCCTTCCGCTTTTTCGGGCTGTGCGAAGAGCGCTTCGAGCTTCGAGGCGGCCTTCGCCTTGCCGCCCAGCGCGGCGGCGAGCCCTTCCGGATCGTGCAGCACGTGCCACGTCCACTGCCAGGAGTTGCCCTCCGTGAAGTCGTTCTCGCGGCTTGCGTCATGTCCGAGCGCGAACGGATTGAACGGCTCGCGCCAGTTGCCCGCCGAGTCGCGTCCGCGCGCGAATCCCGTCGAAGGGTCTATGACGTTTTTCCAGTATCCCGCCCTCTTCGCGAAGAACCTGGCGTCATCCGCGTGTCCGAGCGCCTTCGCCATCTTCGCAGCGCACCAGTCGTCGTATGCGCATTCCAGCAGGCGCGAGACGGATTCCGACCTTATCTTGTCGAATGGATAGTATCCGTATCTGTCGAGCACGTCCCAGTTCTCCTTCTGGCGGCGGGGGTGGTTCTCGCGCAGAGTGGCGCGTATGGCCCGGTAAACGCGTTCCGGATCGTTGCCGCCGAGAAGTCCCTTGAAATAGGCGTCGGCGAGCAGAGGAATCGAGTGCGTGCCGATCATGCACTGGTTGTCCTTGCCCCACAACGCCCAGATCGGCAGGAATCCGGCGATGCTCTGGTGCTCGACGCAGGACGCGACCATCGGCGCTATCTTCTCCGGCACGAGAATCGTGTACAGCGGATTGGCCGCGCGGAAGGTATCCCAGAACGAGAAAGTCGAGTAGTATTCGCCGCAGGGGGACTTCTTGACTATATCCTCGTCGCCGCGATACTCGCCGTCGACGTCGGCCATGTTCACGGGCTGCAGGAAAAGATGGTACAGCGCGGTGTAGAAAGTCTCGAGTTCCGCCGCGCCGCCTTTGGCGGTCATCTTCGAAAGCATCCCGTTCCACGCCGTCCTCGCGTCCGCCTTCGTCTTCGCGAAGTCCCAGCCGGGGATTTCCGCGTCGAGATTCCGGCGGGCCTTTCCGGGCGAGACAGAAGACAGGCCGATCTTCATGGTCAGCGTCTCGCCGCGCTTCATGTCGAACCGGAAATTGCGGCGTCCCGCGTCGCGTCTGCCGCCGGTGGCGGGCAGATCGGAAAAGCCGGACCAGTCCCTGTCGAATTCAAGCGAGAATGCGAAAGTCCTGTGCACCCATCCCCAGCGCCGCTTCTCGCCTTCGAATCTGCGTCTGCCGTCGTCGGAGATCTTGACGTCGTGCATCTGATCCCTGCCCGGATCGCCGATCGCCCACTGGTTGTCGAACATTATGTTCGCGCCGCCTCCGTCGAGAAAAGTGAAGCGGTATATCGCGCAGTGCGGACTTACGGAAACCTCCACTCGCGTCCTGGACCTGCCGAGGTCAACCGCGTAATAGCCGGGCTCCATCGTTTCCGAACCCTTGTCAAAATCGCTCGAAAAACCGTCTTCGCGCGATGGGCCGCAATACGGGAAGAACAGGAAATCGCCGAGGTCGGTGCATCCCGTGCCGCTGAGGTGCGTCTGCGAGAAGCCTTTGATTTCCTTCTCTTCGAAGCGGTATCCCGAGCAATGTCCCCACCCGTCGCAGCCGGTGTCGGGTCCGGCCTGGACCAATCCGAACGGATATGCCGCGCCCGGAAACGCATGCCCGTTCCCGCCCGTGCCGATTTCGGGTCGCACCCATGAGGACAAATCGTTCGGAGGCGGCTCTATCTCGCCGCGAGACACCATGTTCCAGACGAGTTCCCCGAACAACGTGTTGGCCCAGGCGAACCAGCTTCGCGAATACTTCGCCGGATCGTCCGCGTCCACGCCTTCGTGCATGAAGCCGGTTCCGGCGGTGCAGTTCGCGAGCGCCGAAAGGCACTCTTTCGCCTCTCCGGACGTCTGGGCGGTAAGCGCGCGCATTATGATCGACATCGGCCAGACGCGCCCCTTCTCCGTGTGGGGCGAGCCTATTCCCTTCAGCGCCTTGCCTTCGAACCAGAAGGGGTTGTCGCGGCTCAGGACGAAGCGCCTCGTGTTGAGATACACGGGATCGTCCTTGTCGACGCCGCACAGGTAGGGAAGCGAAAGAAGGGACGGTGCGTTGGCGTCGTCCATCAAAAGCGCCCCGCCGCGTCCGTCGACCTCGAACGCGTAGATCTCGCCGTACTTCTCCGTCTTGACCACGGCGTGGCTGCGCAGCGCCTCGCGGACTTCTCCGGCGAGGGCGCGGCACTCGTCCGCAAGGCGCTTCGCTCCGTTCGCGCTCTCGAGGACTTCCGCCGTCTTCTCAAGGACGTCTGCGGCGAAGAAATTCGACGGCACGAGGAACGGATACGTGCACGAATCGTCGGAAGGACGGAACGCGCTCGCTATCAGTCCGACGGGCTTTACTTCCGGGCCCCAGCCGGCGTTCGTCAAGGTGTCGGTCGCCTTCGCGTTTTCGCGTTCGAAGCGGTAGGACGTCCTCTGTCCGCCCTTCCGCTGTTGCTCGCGCATCGTCGCAAGGACTGTTCCGACGGCATCGAGCCATCTGTCGCCAAAGGGGGTTTTGTCGCCCGTAGCCTTCCAATAGCCATGCGCAAGGCGCAGCGGATAGCACAAGGAGTCGAGCTCGTACTTGCGCTCGTGCACCCCCGGCTTCATTTCGGTTTTGTCGCTCTTCCATTGGCTCTCTCGCTTTTCGTCGTCGTAGAAGGCGTTGGCGTAGGGGTCGTGCAAAAGGCAGTCGAACTGACGCACAAGCAGGTCGCGGACGAGATTCCGCACGGCAGGGTCGTCCTTCGCGAACCTGAGATACGGCCATACCTGCTGGCCCGAGTCCCTGAGCCACATGGCGTCTATATCGCCGGTGATGACGTAGCCTTTGCCCTTCACCGTCGTGTCAAGCGTGTTCGGGTAGCATGCCTCGAACATCTTCCTGATGCGCTGGTCGCCTATTTTCGCTGCGACTGCGGCAACCGCCCTGTCTACGGTTTCCGAGCGCAATGTGCGCTTTTCGGCCGCCGGACGCGAATACGGTCTGCAACCTGGCGGACATTCGGCAGCGACTGCGGCTTTCGCGAACAAGGCGACAACACCAGCCAAAACGACTCCTGTCTTCATCTTACCGTCTTTTCTGGCCAAATGCCGTTTCACCTTATGTCAAAGGAGAATCCGGGCCTGCGACCGTAGCACAGCCATCCGTCGAACGTCGTAAAGAAGTGATTGCCGTCGTCGTCTTTCTCCGTTTCGTCGACACCTTCGAAAGCGGCGGCCTTGGCGATTCTGACGAACTTCTTGCCTTCCGCGATTTCCGGAACCGTTATGGACGCGCCGGATTCGAGTGAAATGGAGCCGGCGAACTCCATGCCCGTGGCGGTGAGCGTGGTGCCGCTCTTCAAGACGGTCGCGCCCGTGTACGCCTGGTTTGTCGTCACCGTGAGCGTGCCGGCGGACACGGTTATGCCGCCTTCGCCGGCGAGCGTCTGCGCGATGCCGATCGCATGGTCGGTCGTGAACTCGATGCCGTCCTCGCCGATCTTGAACGGAGTGCCGCCGCCGGCGTAGCCGTCGACCTTGAAGAAGTCGTCGTTGTCCTGGTCCGGCGTGATGGTCACGCCGTCGAGGACCGCCCTGAAGCTCGCGATGTTGTATGCGACAAGTCCGCGCACATTGAGCGTGCCGCCCTTCATGTTGAATTCGGCAACGGACACATCGGGCGCCGACTCCCAGCCGGACATACCGCCGCAGACGAGGCCGGCCTTGAATTCGCCGTTCGTTATGTTCACCGTCGCGACCGCTCCGGCCGAATCGCCGACGAGGTAGAATGCGTTGCGGTTCACGTCGACCCGCGAGCCTTCGCCGAACATGATGGCCGTGTTGCCGCTGCGCCCAAACTGGGTGTCGCAGTTGTCCGGATGGAACCGTCCGCCGTTCTGGAGTTCTATCGTCACTTCGCTCACGCCGGAGCCGCTCGCGACATACACGCTCTCCTGGCTCGAATGGCTGTAGAGACGCGCCCCGTCTGCTATCTTCACGTGCATCTTCCCTTCCGAATCGCCGCGCGCGAAGTTGAGGACAGGACCGTCGGTGCCTTCTATCCTCACTTCCGTTCCGCTTCCGCACAGCGTGAAGCTGCCGTTCGGCGCGAAATAGTGGTTGCCGGTGGCGATCTTGACGACGCCGTTCGTGAGCGTGAAGCCGTCGAGGGCGAACGTCTCGCCGCTTGTCGAAGACATCGTGAC
>ONRL01000129.1 GCA_900320225.1 uncultured Lentisphaerota bacterium | reverse complement strand
GCGAGCGGCACGACGCTTCTTGAGGGCAACACTGGAGTCGTCGATCAAGACAACTCGCTCCATGTCCGCAACGGCGGGACCCTCACGATTTCAGGCGGCGAAGTCATTACGACGGGAAGCGGTGATTACGCTACGCAGAACGGGACGCTTGTCATTTCCGGCGGTCTTCTTGATTTGGGGGATCGGGATTTTCTTCATGCCCATAAAAGTCCTGCTACGACAACGGTCCGGAATGGCGGACGCCTCCACGTGAAGGATATCCGCATTGCCGATGACGGATGCAGGAGCGATGCCTCTAAGTCCGTTCTGAACCTCGAAACGGGCGGCGTCGTCCGGGTCACGCGCGACATCTACATCCATAGGCTCCATTCGGGGTACAAGGCGACGGTGAATCGAATGGGCCAACACCGTTGCCTCGCACAACTGTCCGGTCGGTGCCGAGGGCGACCACAGTCTCGCCAACACAGTGAACGGACTCACATGGAACGTCAAGGAAGGCGGACTCGTCGTCTCGAACGACTGCCACTGCTACTTCCGTCCCGCGCTCATCAGCGATGCCGCGAATGACGGCGGCGTCACGAAGTGGGGATCGGCCACTCTCGCCCTCTTCAGCCAGGACAGCACCTTCAACGGTCCCCTCACCATCATGCAGGGCGAGTTCCGTACGGGGAATCCCGGCGTGATTCCGGCGACCTGCACGGCGCGCGTCGCCGCCGGTGCCAGCTTCTCCCCGAACACCTACCCCTTGACTCTCGCCCGCATCGAGGGCAGCGGCACGTTCAAGCAGGTCCTCAACAACGGCACGAAGCTCCTCACCGTCACTTCGGCCATCGCGCCGGGCATGGGGACGAACACGGTCGGCACGTTGACCGTTTCGGATGGCCCGATCAACATCGCGGACGGCGTGGCGCTCGAGATCGACGTGGACGCGGGGGGCAACAGCGACTGCTTCAGCTGTCCGTGCGAGCTCGACCTCTCGAAGATGTCGCTCCGCGTCAACGACATCGCGAAGCTGAACTCGGAGAAGAAGTATGTCATCGCCAGCAACCTGATGGACGCGACGGGCGATTTCGCCTCCTCGAACCTGCCGAACGGCTGGCTCACGAGGTACGACGCGGCGCAGCACAAGCTCATCCTGTACTTCCAGCGCGGCACGGTGATCATGGTGCGCTAGAGGACAAAACCTGAATCCGAAAAAGGAGTAGAACATGAAAGACGCATCTGGGCAAGTGGTAACGTGGAATGTCAAATCCTGTGCGTATGCGCGCGTTTTCTTGTTAGTGGCAATCGCATGGTCCGTTCCGGTAGTCCAGGCCGCGCCTCTGGACGTGGGGTTCGACGCGGACGTGGTGGTGAACGTGGCCGACGGTACCACGCGGACGCAGACGGAGGCTGTGCGGCAGGAGGGCGCGTCGCACATCATCAAGACCGGCGGCGGCACCTGGTCGTTGCCGCTCACCGCCTTCCGCCAGCGCGATCCGTTCAACATCGGCGTGCGCGGCGGCACGCTTGCGCTCTCGAAGGGCAACCTTGCGCCGACGGTCGCGAAGCCGACGGCCGTGCTGAACCGGGCCGCGCTCTGGATCTCCACGATGGACGACAACGGCCAGCGCTCGTCCAAGCTCGTCGTGACGAACGGAACGGACGACACGGCGTATGTTGCGCGTTGGTGCGACGAGCGCGAGACGAACGTTGCGTCCCCGACCCTGCGCTACTGCGTGACGGACTGGAGCTCCAACGAATTCTGCAGGGTAGGAATGTTCGGTGTCGATGCGCTTTACGTGGAGCGCGACGGACTTCCTGCCGTCTATTGCAACGGCTACTCGTCCGGCAAATACCTGCTCATCGAGAAGGACGGCGCGTTTGCCGAAATTACGACCATCCGCGACATCTTCTGCGTGTTCGCGATGGTCGATACGTACGGCTATATGCTTGCGAACACATGGGATTATTATACGACAGTCGGCAAGAACAACGGCTGGCACAACTCCTACATCTGCCAGGGGCCAGGGGCTTTTAACGGCAAAGCACCCATCTGGCACAACGCCAACCTGATTCCAGGTCCGAGCCGAACCGGTTGGACATTCCTCGACGGAGCCTATATCGAAGATCCGGGGAAAACGATGATGCCGAGCGGACTGCATCTGATTTCGGTCAAGAGTGGACGGAACGACGGCTTTCTCGGTGGCTTCTGGTGCAACCAGAAATTCGAGACCCGGCAAGGCGGTGACTATTTGTACGAGACGGTGGTGTTCACGAACGAATTGACTGCCGCCGAACGTGCAAACGTGACGCAGTATCTCTTGCAGAAATGGGGGCTTCAGCCTGCTGCCGGTACCGCAAATGGATCGGTGGAGCTGGCGTCCGGCACGACGCTGGAGATTTCTGCCGACGCGGGCGACACCTTGCCGAAGATCGCAATTTCCGGCGCTGGTTCATTGGTGAAGACGGGGTCCGGCACGTTTGAGGCGTCGATAAAGGATCATACGGGCGCGGTGCGTGTGGATGAAGGCTCGTTGCTTGCCCTTGATCAGGAGTCGGTTGGCGCTATCATGTCCGCCGGTACGGCCTTTCAGGCCACGCCCTCTGGCCGAGGCGGCCTTTTGATTTCCCGTAGTTCGGCGGCGACTGACGTTGCGCGCATGACGGGATCCGGCGAACTGCGCGTGACGGAACTCGACGGGACTGTCAAGACGGTGGCCGTGGACGGCGGCACGCTGACGCTCGCCGCGCCGCTCGCGACGCCCGCGAACAGACTGGTTGCGGGAGACGAGGCCGTCATCACGAACGGCACGTGCGAGGCGTACACGGGAACCATGTGGACAACCATCAACAACCTCGATCCGCAGTACGGCTGGTTCATCACCGGCAACCCTGTCAACGGAGGTAATATTTGGGCGTGGGAGTCCCAGTATCCTTTCAGGCTCCAACCTTACATGGCGAGCGACAATCATCGTTTTCTCAATATTCAGGGTAACTGCCTGGTCTACACGAAACTTGAGTTGCCGCGCGCGGGCATCTACGAGGTGACGTTCGACATCTGTTCACGCGAAACATACGACCGCTACATGAACACGGTGCAGTTTGGCCCCGCGCTTGATTCGCTTGTTGACTTGGCGAAGTTCAAATGCCAGTGCGGCCCGAGCGCATTTTCGCGCGTGACCTACCGTCTGCCGTATTCGCAGGCAGGTGCCTACATCTTCGGCATACGCGGGCAGACGACGGGGACGATGGGACTGCAGAAGGGCGGAACGCTCTTCGACAATGTGTCGCTGCGCTTCGTCTCCGCGGTGGAGGACGATTCCGTGTGGCCGATTCCGAATGGTGACTTCGAGATTCTGGAGAATGTGGTCAGCGCGGCGAATAGCTACACGCAGCACTCGATTTCCAACACGGCCGCGCACTGGACGTTCGACAACGACGGCATGACGAGTACGACGGAAGATCCCTACGTCGGCGTGACGGTGAACGGGTTTAGGACGCGGCACGGTACCTACTACAACTACTACATTGCCACTCCGGGCAAGCCTGGTATCGTGCATCTCTTCTTTGCGAACACGAACGGCGCCGCGCGCACGACGTTCCGTCCGCCCGCCGGTACGTGGCGGCTGAGGGGGGACATGGCGATCTTGACCATGTATTGGAGGGGTACGGAGAACTGGAAATGGGCACAGGGCACCGATTACCTTGATGCAACTGTGACGATCGGTGGCGAGACGACCGATCTCGGACGGCGGTCCGTCTCGTCACTGAACTTGCAGGAGGTTATCTGGCCGACGGCGTTCACGGTGGACGGCGAGACGGACGTCACGCTTGAGCTTCGCCAGAATGTTAACTATTATGGGTCGCTGGCGGCGGACAATTTTGTGCTCGTGAAGGTTGACGACGAGGAAGAACTCGTACATGATGGTGGTTTCGAGGTGGCAAGTCAGAGTACGTGGGACGGGACAATGACATCGGACTACTGGCGTGGCGCACAGAACAACGTGGGGCAGAAGTACTCATACGTGTATCCTGTCCCTTATACGTATAATCCGAGTCATTTGGGTTATTCCAGATGCGAAGGGACCAACTATTGCATTGTCGTGGGCACGGGTTCGCTGGAGCAGGACATTGCGTTTCCGACCTCGGGCGTCTACCGTCTCGTCCTTCATACGGCAGACCGTACCAACGGGGATAACTTGGGTAACAATCCCTTGCGGGCCTCCTTCTATCCTCAGGGCGGCGTCACGAACCAGGCGGTCGAGATCGGCACATTCCGTCCCTGGACGACGAACTTCGCCGAGCGCGTGGCGTACTTCCGCGTCCCGACGGCTGGTAACTACACGTTCCGCATTGAGGGAACGATCACGACGAAGAATTGCGATCGAATGGCGCGCCTTGACGCCGTGTCGATACGGTATGTGAAAGATGGCACGTTTACGGACGACGTGCCGGACGTGCCGGAGAGCGCGTCGATCGAGGTTGCGGAAGGCGCGAAGCTGCGGCTTGACTTCCCCGGGAATCTGAAGCTGGACACCGTGAAATATGCGGGCCGTTCGTATTCAGGCACGCTCACGGCGGAGAACTGCCCGTTCATTCTTGGCCCTGGCTCGCTCGATGTGAAACCGAAGGGCACCGTGCTGATTTTCAGGTAAGCGGAGATGAAAAACGAAGCAGTTGCAAACCTCCGACGTTCTGGTAGGGCTGGCGTTCCATCGCCAGCCGCGGACGGCGATGGAACGCCGTCCCTACCGGGTTTCGGGGCGTTTCGTTGCCTCCCTCTGTACATGGCCGCCTGCCTGTAGTTCGGAAGGATGGACGAGTGATGGTGAGGATGCTTCTTCTGTGTATGGTGGTGGGGGTGTGCGCAGCCGAGACGGCGGTTCCCCATGCAGCCGCCAAGATGGCGGCTCCCCATACGGCGGCTCTCCATATGGAGAGCCGCCATCTTGGCGGCGCAACTCTTTTCCCCCGCGTGTGGACGAGCGTGAGCGGGTGCCGCACGGCGGAAGAGTTCGAGCAGATGGCGGCGGACTGCGTCGCGCACGGCGTGCAGGTTGTGGCGAGCCGGAACGGCGACACGGATTTTCTCGCCGCCCAGCTCGCCATCTGCCGCAAGTACGGCCTCAAGATGTTCTTCGGGATCCCTGACCCGAGCAAGACCGACAACGACGCGAAGAAATCCGGCCTCTACGAGCTGGCCGTGATGTCCGGCGGCTGCTACCGCGGACTTGCGATCGACCGCAACCTGTTCGCGTTCACGCCCGGTCGCCACGAGATCATCGTCGAACCGCCCGTCTATTCGCGCGACCAGGCGTACGCGAAGCATCCGCACTACTACATGCTCGGCGACGGACACTACTTTGGCGGATACGTTCCCACGGGAGCGGCCGAGGTAATCGTGCCGGAACGCCTGTTCGACGGCCGCCAGCACCTGCGCATCCTGCCCGCGAAGGTGGAATGGGCACCGTCGGACGCGAAGCCGGAGAATGATTCCGCCGCGCATCTCGCGGACGCGAAGGAAATCAAGGAACGCCGTCTCGTGAAGCTCTCGTTCGACCTGACGGGGCTGGAAGGGGGGCGCCTCGACAAGGTGGGGCTAGCGGTCTACTGGGCGATGGACGACAAGTCGCCCGACTGGAAGCCGGACCGCACCTGCTACTCCGTGTTCTCGCGCCACACGCGCCAGCGCATGCGGTGGCGCGTGCAGGCCCATGTCGCGCGCTGGCGGGAGGCGAACGGTGGCACGTTCCCCGCCGACGTCGTGATCGCCGTGCGCCTCGGCGACGAGATCTTCAACGCCACGAGCTTCCTGAACGGTCCGGCGGTGAGCTTCCCGCTCTGGGACTATTCCGCCTCCGCGCGCGACGCCTTCGCGAAGGCCACGCCCGAAGGCGTCACCTATCCGCGCACCTGGGGCGCGTCGGAGGTGTACGGCCCGGACGCCTGCGCGCAGTTCCTCTATCTGTTCCACAAGGCGTGCGCCGACTACTTGAAGGTGGCCGTGGACGATTTCCACGCCGCCGTGCCGACGCTCCAGACTTTCCGCAACACGACGCGCGGCGGCGTGTGGAGCTATGGCAACGACCATGACGGAACGGGACAGGAACTGCTCGCGGAGGTGCTGGACTTCCTACACCTCGATCCGTATCCCGTCCACGAGGGCGGTTACAACGGCGGCTGCATCCCGTTCGACATGGCGTACATGTCGGGCCTCGCCCGCCGCTACAACAAGAGACTCGTGCCGTGGCTGCAGGCGCATCGGTTCCCGTCCGGCAAGCTCGTGCATCCCACGCCCGACGACCTGCGCCGCATCTACGACCAGCATACGCGTTTCGCGCCGGACGGCATCATGTGGCTCGGCTATAACCCACGTGGTGACAGCTGTACCTTCCCGAACGGCGACAAGGCGTCGTGGAAGGCCGCGAAGGCGATACACGCCGATTTCGCGAAGCGTCCGGAACCGGTGCGGAAGCGTCCCGACATGGCCGTGGTGCGTCCCTATTCCGCGCGGGCGCTCGTCTGCGAGGGGGGCGACGGCACGCGCCATCCCGAGGACGCGATCCTCTGCGAGTTCGTGCGCATCTGGAGCCGGGAGCTGTCGCGCGAATACGACATCTTCGAGGTGCCGCCGTTCGAGTCGGATGCGGCGCGCGCGAAACGCACCGCCGAGCTGGCGAAGTATCGGCATGTCATCTCGTCCGTCGACTGGCCGGGCGCGACGAACGTGGCCGCCGGCTGCGCGGACAAGGTCTTCACGAAGAAGGACTTCGCGAAGAAGCGCGAGGAACTGCGCCAGTTGGCGAATTCCTTTAAACACCTACAACATGCAGGGGAAAGTGAGTAGGATTAGATGAATAACAAACGGATTTGTTCGCGCCTACGGCGCTCACGGGAAGCGCGAGAGCACAATTATAATCTCGTGAGCCGCGTAGCGGCGAACAAATCCGTTTGTTAATAAACCGAGGCAATGGAGAATTTTAGAAGATGCTCTTGTTCGAAGAAAATACAGACCAGATAATCGCCGCATGCTTAGCTGTCCACAATGAACTAGGAAATGGGTTTCTGGAAGCCGTTTATCAAGACGCGCTGGAGATTGAGTTTCGTGAACGTGGTATTCCATACAGACGTGAAGCGCAGATACAGATTTTCTATAAGGGTCACAAGCTTGACAAGGAGTATTATGCGGACTTTATTTGTTTTGATCAGATCATCGTTGAACTGAAATGCGTGTCGCGTCTGGTGAATGCCAACAAGGCTCAGGTGATAAACTATCTGCACGGCACCAAACTAAAGGTTGGGTTGCTGGTGAACTTCGGTGAAGCGTCGTTGAAATGGGAAAGGTTAACAAATCTAAAATGAGAAACACACGAATTTGTTCGCGCCTACGGCGCTCACAGGAAGCGCGAAAGCACAATTATGATCTCGTGAGCCGCGTAGCGGCGAACAAATCCGTTTGTTAACAAAGCGTGGTAATGGAGAATAGGAAATGATGAGAAAGACGTTAGTTGCATTGACAGCGCTGATTGTGGTTGGTGGCGCTGAAGCGGAAACAGTGAATGCGCGGTATGTGCGCCTGACGGTGACGGCGTCGCGTCCGGCGCCAAAGGAGCCGCCGTTCTACGGCGGGCGCAGCTGGCAGATCTGCGACTGGACGCTCCTGCGCGGCGGGAAGGCGCTCGGCTGGCCCGGCGCGAAGGTGCTGGGCCCCGACAGCGGTCTCGTGAGGGGCGAAGGCCCCGCGCAGTGCCTCGACGGCAACGTACTCACGAAGTTCCACGGCGCGTACGGCGTGCCGCTCGTGATCGACATGGGGAAGGAGGTGGAGTTCGACGGCTACACCTTCACGACCGGCAACGACGCGCCCGGACGCGACCCGTACGACTGGACGCTCGACGCCGGTGCGCAGTCCGATGGGCGTATCGCATGGAAGCGTGTGGGCTGGGAACGCGGCTTTCGCGCGCCGGACGGACGACGCACCGTGGTGACGCCCGCGTTCAAGCTGGACTCGCGCCCCGGCAACACGTGCGTGAGCATCATGCCGATGGGCGATTCAATCACGTGGGGCGCGTGGGTGAACGGCGGGTATCGTCTGCCGCTCTACGAGATGCTCACGAACGCCGGCTACCGCGTGACGTACGAGGGCACGGTGACGTCCAACTCGCAGGGCATGGAACAGCCGCGCCACGAGGGACATTCCGGCTTCGTGGCCGTGAACGAGTACGGCCCCAAGTGGCACGGGCTCCTGGAGGGACTGGAAGGGCGCCTCAAGCGGTGCGGCAGGCCGGATGTCATCTTGGTGCACATCGGCACGAACGACGGCACGATCGGCGGTCCCGAGGCGATCCGCACGCACAGCCTCAAGAACCTCGGACGGCTCGTCGACAAGCTCGCCGAACTCGAACCGCAGGCGGAGATCGTGGTCTCGACGATCCTCGACCGCGACTACCGCCGCAACGGCACCGACCACTGCACCGAGGTGATCCGCGGCTGGTTCAACCCGCGCCTGCCCGCGTTCGTGGAGGAGCACCGCGCGAAGGGGCAAAAGGTGCACTACTTCGACATGAACCCGCACGTGCCGCTCGCGTTGCAGTCCGACGGCGTGCATCCGAGCGCGGAGGGCTACCGCGCGATGGCGAAAGCGTGGTTCACGGTGGTGACGAACCTCGTGCCGACGGTCGAGGTGAAGGCGGCGCGCGAGTGGTCGCGCGATCGTGCGCGCGAGCAGATGCGGTGGTTCAATCCCGAGGCGGCGGCGCGGTCGCTCGCGCACCTGAAGGCGCAGAAGGGGTTTGACGCCGCGCCGCTGGAGGCCGCGGTCAAGGCGCTCGCGGAGAAGGAGGCGGCTGTGCGGGCTGCGCTCGACGCGCCGCGTGGCTGGATCCGAGGAGGCAAGGTGCGAGTCCAGGCGGTCGCGCAGGAGCGCGACCCTCCCATGCCCGTGGCGGAAGCGATCCGCCTCGTGGAGAGCTACCGCAAGGCGATGCTCGCGAACCCGATCCTCGACTTCGGCGAACTGCTCTGCATCCGGCGCAACATCGCCAATCCCGGCAGCGCGTTCGGCGGGCGGCAGTGCGGCTTCCTCGGCCTCAACGCGCACAACCACTGGGACATGAACCGTACGGGCTACGACAACGACATCGTCGTCGTCTCCGACCTGCGCGGCACGCCGAAGTTCCGCACGCTCTACAAGCCGCAGGACACGTCCGTCGTCCGCGACCTCGACCTCGACTTCGACGCCTCCCGCATCCTCTTCACCAGCTACCGCGGGACAAACAATCTCTTCGGCGTCTACGAAATTCCGGTTTCGCAGTCGGCCGCTCCGCGGCCGACCCTGGTTTCGCCCGAGGACGGCCACTATGACATCCAATGGTGGGACGGCTGCTACCTGCCGAACAAGGACCAGGTGGTGATGCTCGGCACGGGCGCATACCAGTTCCTGCCGTGCGAGGACGGCAACATGGCGATGTGTGTCCTTTACCGCATCGACCGCAAGACCGGCGAGGTGCGCCAGCTCACGTACGAGCAGGACAGCGACTACACGCCCACCGTCACGCATGACGGGCGCATCATGTACACGCGCTGGGAATACTCGGACATCCCGCACTTCTTCTCGCGCATCCTCATGACGCGACGGCGTGGGCCAGCTCTCGCTCTGGGGCTCGGGCTCGTGGGTGCCCACGTTCTTCTACAAGGCGCGGTGCGTCCCCGGCGACCCGCACCTCATCACGATGTTCGGCGGCGGACACCATGACCGCGCCGAGGTGGGGCGCATGTTCCTCGTGAACCCCACGCTCGCGCGCGCCTACCCGTTCCGCTACGATCCGCCCGACCGCAACTGGGGCGTGGTCAACAACTACCTGCGCATCCCCGCGCGCACATATCCGAAGGAGAAGACCGGTCTCGTGCAGGAGTTCCCCGGCTGGGGCAAGGACGTGGAAGGGGACATGGCGGACGGCTACACGAAGAACCAGTTCGACCGCGGCAAACCGTACTTCTCCTATCCCTACCCGCTCGACGCGCGGCACGTGCTCGCGACCGTCAAGACCTCGCCAGACGCGCCGATGCGCGTGTGCCTCGTGGACGTGTTCGACAACATCACCATCCTCGCCGACAACCCGAAGGGGCTCCTCTGCGAGGCGATGCCGTTCAGGCCGCGTCCGCGTCCCCCGATCATCCCCGACCGCTCCGTGCCGGGCATGAAGACCTGCTCCGTCCACATCGCGGACATCTACACCGGCAAGGGCCTCGCGGGCGTGCCGCGCGGCGCCGTGAAGAAGCTGCGCGTGTTCTCGTACCACTTCAACTACCACAAGACCGGCGGACACTCCACGCCCGGACTCGACCGCGTGGAGTCCGGCTGGGACATCAAGCGCGTGCTCGGTACGGTGGACGTGGAGGCGGACGGCTCCTGCTGCTTCGAAATGCCCGCGAACACGCCGATCTCGCTCCAGCCGCTCGACGCGGACGGCGCGGCGCTCCAGCTGATGCGCTCCTGGGTGACGGGCATGCCGGGCGAGCGCGTCTCGTGCACGGGCTGCCACGAGGACAACCGCAGCTCGGTGCGCACGCACGTGACGATCGCCGACACGAAGTACCACAAGGGCGAGATCCAGAAGATCAAGCCCGTGGACGGCGACGGAGTGCGTCCGTGGGGCTTCGCCGCCGAGATGTGGCCCGTCGTGCACAGGAACTGCCTCTCCTGCCACGGAGACGAGAAGACCGCGCCCCTGCGCGCGCCCGACCAGGGCGGCGCGGAGAAGAAGGGCCTCCGATTCGTGATGAAGACGGCGGAGGACGCCTACCGGATGCTCCATCCGTACGTGCGCCGTCCGGGGCCGGAGTCCGAGATCCCCGTCCTCACGCCGCTCGACTACCACGTCTCCACCAGTCCGCTCGTGCAGATGCTGCGGCGCGGGCACCACGGCGTGAAACTCTCGCAGAAGGAGATGGAGACGGTCTACACGTGGATCGACCTCAACGCGCCGTGGAAGGGCAAGTGGGCGCCGCCCGCGTTCGAGACGGACCGCTACGTGGTGGGCTGCACGAACCAGGTGGAGCGCCGCAAGGAGCTCGCCGCCGCCTACGCGAACATCACCGACGATCCCGAGGCGGAATATGACAGGTATTTGGCGGTGGTGAATAAGAGATTAAGTGCTGCTTCGCAGCTAAGTGCGCCTACGGCGCTAAGTGCTGCTTCGCAGCTAAGTGGCCCTTCGGGCCTAAGTGAACTTAGTCGCGAAGCGACACTTAGGGGCGAAGCCCCACTTAAAAACTTAAACCTTAGGGGCGAAGCCCCACTTAGGGCCGAAGGCCCACTTAACTTAAAAGGTTGGCCCATGTCAGCCAACGCCGCCTCTGAGCTCCAGCTCGGGCGCATCGACCAGGTGGCGCCGATCACCACGAAGACGATCGTCCTCGGCGAAGGGCAGTCGATGACCTTCCGTCTGATCCCCGCCGGCAAGTTCGTGATGGGGCGCGCGGACGGGCGGCCCGACGAGCGGCCCGCCTGCGTGGTGGAGATCGAGAAGCCGTTCTGGCTCTCCGAGACCGAGGTGCGCAACGACCAGTATGCCGTGTTCGATTCCGAGCACGATTCCGGTTGGCAGGACATCTTCGACAAGGACCACGCTGCGCCGGGTTATCCTGGATGCCATCGCCGGATCGGCGTTCTGCGCGTGGCTCTCGAAGAAGACGGGCGAGAAGGCGTCGCTGCCCACCGAGGCGCAGTGGGAGTGGGCGGCGCGCGCGGGCACGGACACGCTGTTCCCGTGGGGCGGTCTTGACGACGACTTTTCGCCGTACGCGAACTTCGCGGACGCCGACGTGCGCAACATGAAGCTGGGGTGGCAGGGGAAGGCGGGCGCGATCCGCGCGCGCCGTCCGTTCCGCATCGACCAGAACTATCCCCTGCACGAGGAGCGCTGGAAGGACGACTGGTTCAACATCAACTACGTGGGGCGCGCGGACTGCAACCTGTGGGGGCTCTACGACATGCACGGCAACGCGTCAGAGTGGACGCGCAGCGACTACGCGCCGTACCCCTACGCGGACAACGACGGTCGCAACGTGGGGAACGCCGAAAAGAAGAAAGCCGTTCGCGGCGGTTCGTTCGCGTCGCGTCCGCGCGACGGCACGAGTTCCTGCCGCCTCGGCTACTGGCCGTGGCAGAAGGTGTTTGACGTCGGCTTCCGCGTGGCGCTGGAGGCGTCGGATGTGGTATACTAATAGGCGCCATGGAGAAGTTTGAACTTGACAAGACACTGGCGGAGGAGATCCGAGCCCGCGTACTGGGCGACGGCTTCATGAAGCTCGTGCAGTCCGTGCGCCGCAACGGCAAGGCGTTCCGCATTTCGTTGCGTCCCGTGCTGATCGGCGGCGAGACGCGCTACCAGGCCGAGATGAACGACGATGGGCACGTGCGCGTGAAGAACTTCGACGCGAACGGCGCGGCGGAGGGGCTTGAGGAGATCATCGCGCAGAAGGGCGCGCGCGACCTCCACCTGATGACGGCGTCCGGCGACCTCCACGTGCGCGTGACGCGCAAGGGCCACGTACACGTGTCGCGCTCCGCGGAGATGGACCGCGTCGCGCAGGTGCAGCCGCACGACCGCGTGAAGAATCTGCCGCTCACCTCGTTCGACTCGTCCACGCTTCTGCGCGTGATCGGCCTTGCGGACGGCGAGGGGCGCGTGCGCGCCTCGATGCGCGGCAAGTACGACCAGGTGAACGAGTTCCTCAAGGTGGTGGAGGACGTTGTGGAGGGGAACGGGGAACGGGGAACGGGGAACGGGAAAGAGTTTGTCGTGGTGGATTGCGGGTGCGGAAAGGCTTATCTGACGCTTGCGCTCTACTTCTATCTCACCCAGGTGCTGAAGTTCCCGAAGGTGCGCGTGATCGGCGTGGACCGGCGGGCGGACGTAATCGCCGCCGCCCAGAAGATGGCCCAGCAGCTGGACGTGTCGGACCAGGTTCAGTTCGTCGCTTCTGAGCTTTCAGCTTTCGACTCGGAACATTCAACTCCCGACATGGTGATTTCCCTGCACGCGTGCGACACGGCCACGGACGAGGCGCTCGCGCGCGGCGTGGAGTGGGGCAGCCGCTACATCGTGAGCGCGCTATGTTGCCAGCACGAACTGCAGAAGGCGATTGGCCCGCAGACGGACGCCGCCTTCGCGGGCGTGTTGCGCCATGGTATCCTGCGCGAGCGTCTGTGCGACATCCTCACGGACTCCTTCCGCGCGATGATCCTGCGCGTGCTCGGCTACCGCACGCAGGTGGTGGAGTTCGTGTCACCGGACGCGACGGCGCGCAACATCCTGCTGCGTGCGGAGTCCGGCGCGCGCGGCGGGCAGTCCGGCGCCGTGAGCGACTATTTGAACTTGCGGGACTACTGGCACGTCACGCCGTGGCTGGAAACGCGCCTCGCATCCCGTCTTGAACCACATCTGAGGAGGTTTTCCTGATGCCGATGTACGTGTACGAGGCGAAGTCGGGCGGCTGCGCGAAGTGTGCGTCGCCGGGTTTCGAGGTGATGCAGTCGCTCAACGACGCGAAGCTCACGCGGTGCCCTGACTGCGGCGCGGAGATCTTCCGCGTGATCCAGGCGCCGGGTCTCGGCCATTCCGAGACCGACCTCCACTACCGCGCGAAGCGGGCCGGGTTCAAGTGCCTCAAGCGCGTGCAAAAGGGCGAGTACGAGCCGATGTACTGAGATGGGCGGGCAGGCGGACAGCGCCGGGCGCGAGGGGCTGAAGTCGCGTCTCGGATTCCTCATGGTGGCGGCGGGATGCGCCGTGGGGCTCGGGAACGTGTGGCGCTTCCCGTTCATCGTGGGCCGGAACGGGGGCGCGGCGTTCGTGCTCGTGTACCTCGTCTTCCTCGCATTGCTCGGGTTCCCGCTCCTCGCGGCGGAGCTCGCCGTGGGGCGCGCGGCGCGGAAGGGCATTTCGGGCGCATTGCGCGCGCTCGCGCAGGAACGGATGCGGAAGTTCTGGTACGTGGTCGGCTGCGTCGTGTTCGCCGGCAACGTGCTCCTGATGGCGTATTACACGTCCGTGGGCGGCTGGCTCCTGCGCTACACGGCGGGTTACGCGGTGCAGGGCGCGTCGTTCACGGGCGCGGGCGCGCAGGCGGTGTTCGACGGGCTGCTCGCGGACCCGATCGTCTGCACGCTCGCCATGCTCGCCGCGGTGGCGGTGGCCGTGTGCGTGTGCCTTGCGGGCGTGCAGCGCGGCGTCGAGCGCACCACGAAGTGGATGATGCTCTCGCTTCTCGCGCTGCTGGGCGTGCTCGCGGTGAAGGCGCTGTCGCTGCCGGGGGCGTCGAAGGGCGTGGCGTTCTACCTCAAGCCGGACTGGACGCCGTTTCTCGAACATCCCTTCCGCACCTGCTTCGACGCGATGGGTCAGGCGTTCTTCACGCTCTCGGTGGGCGTGGGATGCATGACGATCTTCGGCAGCTACGTGGGACGGGAGCATTCGCTCGTCACGGAGTCGCTGTGGATCACGGCGATCGACACGTGCGTGGCGCTGCTCGCGGGGCTCGTGGTGTTTCCCGCGTGCGCGGCGTTCAACGTGGACGTGACGGCGGGGCCGGGCCTCATCTTCATTGCGCTCCCGGAGGTGTTCGCGCACATGGACGGCGGCGGGCTGTGGGGGACGGTGTTCTTCCTCTTCCTCTCCCTGGCGGCGCTCACCACGATCATCGCCGTGTTCGAGTGCATCATCGGCGGGCTGATGGATGAGCTACGCTGGCCGCGCGGCCGCACGACGTTGCTCGTGGGCGCCGCCGTGGCCGTGCTCTCCCTGCCGGCCGTATTCGGTTACAACGTGTGGCGTGGGGTTGAGCTTCTGCCGGGCAGGACGATTCTCGACGTGGAGGATTTCGTGTTCAGCCAGTACTGGCTGACGCTCGGCGCGCTTGCGACGTGCGTATTCTGCACGCGGGCGTCTGGGTGGGGTTGGAAGGGGTTCAGCTACGAGGTCGGCGCGGGCGCGGGCCTCGCGCTGCCGCGCGCGTGGGAGCCGTACATGCGCTGGATCCTGCCCGTCATCCTGCTCGGCATCGTCTGCGAAAGCCTGCGGTGACGGTGCTCATAAAGAGTCACCCTGCTACGTCGACCCGAGTGTGGACGCCCAACACGCCTGTGATTCCGCCTTGCGGGGCGCGCGGGGATTTGATACACTTTGCGCCGTCAGGACAAAGGAGCAAATCAAGAAATGGTTACATTCGAGTACAAAGGCGTCGTCGAGATGAAGGGCGAGACGAAGGCGTTCGGCCAGAACGGCTTCACGAAGCGCGAGCTGGTCGTGGGCAATCCCCCCGATTCGCCGAGCATGTACCCCAATCCCGTGCTGTTCACGTTCAAGAAAGACCGTTGCGCGTTGCTCGATCCCGTGAACGTGGGCGATCCCGTGAAAATCCAGTTCACGATCGACGGGCGCAAGTGGGACGGACCGAATGGCGTGCGCTACTTCACCGACCTGACCGGCTGGAAGATCGAGGTCCTGAACGCCAACGGCACGTCCACCGAACCGGTGCCCGCGCCGCCTGAAGTGCCGGACGTGCCCATGGACGAGGGCGATCCGGACAACCTGCCGTTCTGATGCACGCTTGGCGGGACATCCTCCGCCTAAGCGCGGAGTACCTGGTCCAGAAAGGCGTTCCGGACGCGCAGGTCGCGGCGGAGCTCCTTGTGGCGCGGCTGCTGAGATGCGGCCGCGGCTTTCTTTCCCCGCGTCTGGACCAGACGCCGGACCCCAAGTACGTGGAGGCCATGCGGCGCGGCATCGCGCGCCTTGCCAAGGGCGAGCCGATCCAGTACGTGCTCGGCGAGTGGGACTTCCGCTCGCTCACGTTGAAGTGCGACCGCCGCGCGCTCATTCCGCGTCCCGAGACCGAGGAGCTCGTCACGCGCGTGCACAAGTTCGCGAAAACATACGCGGTGCCGCGTCCGCTCGTGGTGGACGTGGGCACGGGCAGCGGCTGCATCATCCTCTCGCTTGCGAAGGAGATGGAGGACGGCGTGTTCCTCGGCATCGACATTTCGGCGGACGCCGTGTCGCTCGCGCAGGAGAACGCCGCGCGGTGCGGTCTCGCGGATCGCGTGAAGTTTGCGGTGGCGGACGGCCTCGACGAGTTCGACGAGCCGGGGATGGTGGACATTCTCGTCTCCAACCCTCCGTACATTCCCTCGTCCGAATGTGTAACCCTCGACCCGCGCATCCGCGACTGGGAGCCGATGAACGCGCTGGACGGCGGCACGGCGGGTCTGGATTTCTACGAACGGCTGATTGGCGACGCGCTCAACGTCCTCAAGCCGGGCGGGGGCGCGTTCTTCGAGATCGGCGACGGTCAGGGCGAGGCGCTGCGGAAGTTGTTCTTCGACGCGGGTTTCGAGGACATCCGCATCGAGAAGGACTATGCCGGACACGAC
>ONRL01000083.1 GCA_900320225.1 uncultured Lentisphaerota bacterium | reverse complement strand
GAACGCCGCGAAGCCCGTGATCCACACCGTGTTCAGCGCGTGGGGCGGCTGGCAGTGGCTCTTCCAGAGCCGCCAGTGCGGCAGCGAGGGCCTCATCACGGAGCGCTGCGCCTACGCGCCGCTCCTCGCGAAGATCTGGCGCCTCATGGAGGCGAAGGACCAGACGGGCGAGGTGGACCTCGCCTACGCGCTCCTGCGCCTCCTGATCGACCAGCGCAACTTCCCGGGCGGCCTGCGCGGCTATTCGCTCTACTACCTCCAGAAGGCGGGCTGCTTCACAAACCTCGTCTCCCGCGAGTACCTGAAGTCCAAGCAGGACGACGGCGGCACGCGCGGCGAAGGCAAGAAGTGGAAGATCGGCAAGGTGTCGCTCTCCGACGACCAGAAGGCCGAGCTCGACGCCCTCTGGAACACGATGCAGGCGTTTTGCCGCCGTTAGGCGTCACCAGAACACGCGCACGCGCACGCCTTTGACCTTGCGTTCCGGGATGCGCGGGCGCATGTAGAAGCGTTTCGTATGCTTCAGGTGGGGGAAGAGGGGTTGCACGAGGTGACCCTCCTCCATCGGCACGATGACCACGGTGGGTTTGACGCCGGCGGCCGCAAGCGCTTTGAGGTCGTCAAAGGACGACCAGTAGCCCGTCTGGCGTTCGTGGGGGCGGTTGTACCAGGGGAAGGGCCAGGTGTCGGCGGCGGGCAGGGCCACGGCGATGAAGGGCGCTTGGTGCTGAGTGCTGAGTGCTTGGTGCATGGCCGAGGCGACGGTGGAGGCGAGTTCCTTCACCTCGGGCGAGGCGGCGGCGTAGTTGCAGGGGTTCGCCGTGGAATCGGGATCGCGCCACATTTTCGCGAGGGCGGAACTGTTGCCGTAGAGCAGGGGGCCGGCGAGGTAGAGAAGAGGTATGTAGGACAGGACACGGATGGCCTTTGGGGGGATGTTCGTGTTTTTCTTCAGCGCGATTGAACGGAGTTCCTCGCAGAAGTTGACGCAACCGAGGAACGAGGCGAGCAGGAGGGGCACGAGAATCTGAAGGGCGCACCAAGGCGTCTTGTAGGGGATCGCCGAGTAAAAGGCGAGCGACAGGAGTGCGTAGGTGGTCGTGAAAAGAAATGCGCGGTGCGTTCGGGGGGCGCGCTCTGCCGGGTTGTCACGGCGTTCGCGGCGCGCGCGCGCCATCGGAATGGCGACTGTGCCGAAGGCCAAACCGAAGCAGAAGAAGTTGGCAAGCACCGTCTGACCGGAGAAGAGCCAGTGGAAGTACTGCCACCAGGGATGGACGTGCCAGTTCGCGCCCGCCGAGGCCGTTGCGTCGCCGGCAGCGCGGCCGAGGTACGAGAGCGGCGCGGCGACGAAGGCGTTGTACACGCCGTGGAAGTCGCGTCCGAAATCCGAGTAGAGGATGCACGCGGTGATCAGGAAACCGAGGACGGCGAGGACGAGGTCGCGCACGCGTGCGCGGACCTTCTCCAGGGCCAGTCGCTTCACAAGGAAGGGCGATGCCGCGAGCGCGGCGGCGGCGAAGGAAATCAGGCAGGTCTCCTTCGTGGCGAAGGCGAGGCCCGTAGCGGTTCCGAAGAAGAGCGCCCATGTGCCGGTTTTCCATTTCGTGCCGGGATTCAGGTAGCCAACGCCCGCCCAGAACATCATCAGCAGAAAGCAGGCGAGCAGCATTTCCTGGATGAAGTCGGTTGCGAAGAAGGCGAAGAAGGGGGCCGTGCCGAGCAGCAGGGCAAATACGAATCCGGGGATGAAACTCCTCGTGAGGCGTTTCAGCGCGGCGATGCCGAAAAGGAGGCCGAGGACGGCGAACACGAGGGGCGTGCTGCGCAGGAGCGTGCCGTCGAGCGACGCGGTGTCGTTGTGGCCGGCCGCCTTCTGGAGGACCGCCGCAGCATAGTAGAGCGTGGGACCGTGGTGGTCCTGCGGCTGGTACGCATAGACCCCTGATTCGAGAAGGCGCCCCGTGGTGAAGGCCTGGTTCGCCTCGTCGGGATGGAATGTGCGGTCGAGAACCATCAGGGACGAAGTTGCTGGTAGAGGCTCTTCCAGGGTTCCTTTCCGATGATGGACCTCATGCGCGCGGGATCGATCTGCCAGGCGATGCTCATGGCTTCGCGTGCCTCCTTCAGCATGTTGGCCTGCGCGCTGATGAGGGCGAGCTGAAGGTACGCATCCGCGTTGCCGGTTGCGCGCGCGTAGCCCGCGAAGCATTTCTGGGCGGACACGAAGTCGTTGCAGCGGCTGAAGAGATCGCCCATGCGGGCGACGTCCTGCCAGCCGATGTTCGAACGGCGTTGGAGAGGCTGCAGGAGGCGGCTGACGACATGGGGCGCGTAGGTGACGGAGTCGATCTTGAGGAGCAGCTCCGCCGCGGCGAGGATGGAGGCCGGCTGGGCCGTGTCGACAAGAGGAAGCGCAAGGTTGATGGCCTGGACGGCCGCGTTCTTCCTTCCGCACTTCTCGAGGATGTCGGCGTATTGCAGAAGCGGTCCGAAACTCTGAGCCTCCGGGAATTTCATGGCGGATTGGATGGCCTTGACGCATTCTTCCGACTGCCCGGCCTGGGCGAGGATCATCACGGCGGAATTCTGGATGTCGTACGTGTTGGCGTCCGGGAACTTCAGGGCTTCGACGATGTTCTTGGCCGCTTCCTGGTAACGGCCGAGGCGCTGGAAGACCATCGCCGAACGCCAGAGCCGGTCGAAGGTCTTGGCGAGGGCCGGGTTGGACTGGAGCCAGACGACGGACAGGTATGCGGGCTGGGCCCGGTTGAAGAGGAGATTGGCCTCCGCGTAGTTGAGGCGGGCGTCGGCGAGGGCGTCCAGCTCGCCTGCGGAAAGTTGCTTGAGCGCTTCGGCGGGGAAGGGCGCGCGCGCTGCGTCGGGCAGGGGCGCGGTCTGCGACACGTGCTTGCGGAGAATGGCGTTCATCGTGGCGGCGGCGTCGCGTGCGGCGCGGGTGCTCCGCTTGATGTCCTTCGTGCGGGCGTTGTTGGGGTCCACGCGGTCCGTGTAGCTGACCATGTCAAGGATGGCGTCCCACTTGCTCGACGTGCCGAGAATCTCCTGGATGTAGCGGAAGGTCGCTTCGGGCGAGGCGGGATAGAGGGCCACGGCCTCGCGGAAGGCCTGGGCCGAGAGGGCGTTGTACTTCTGCATGTCGGCCTCGTTGCGGGCCTTGTTGCGCGTGTCGGCGTAGAGTCCGGCGATGGCGGCGCGGAGCTTGGAGAAGCTCTTCTGCGCGGGGAAGTCGCGGCGGAAGGCCGGATCGTTCAGCAGGCGTCGCGTGTACCAGTCCCAGAACTCCATGTCGTTGCGGGCGATCGCGTCGTTGAGGACATGCTCGTCGGCGTTGATCTTCATGATCAGGCCGTGGGGCGTCAGGTAGTCATACATCCAGGGGATGACGTAGCTCTCCTCCACGTAGAAGGCATGGCGGAGGCGTTCGTGGTCGAACATCATCTTCGTGAGGACGCCGTTGATTTCCATCACGCCGAGGGCGCCGGTCACCTGGACGCGCCCGTTCTCGATGCGGAGGTCGGCGTTCGCGCGGCGCTTGCCGCTCTGCACCTCGGTGACGTAGATGTTGAACGCCTCGGCGCTGTCGTTTTTGGACGGAATCCAGATTTCGTCGCCGTAGAGGTCGCGCTCCACGCTCATGTAGGTGTCGTCGGCGAGGGCGTTCTGCGTGATGAGGTACACGTCGGGGCGCACGTCGGCGGAGTAGATCATGTACGTGGGCACGAAACGGCCCGGATCGGTGCCGCCGAAGAAGATGGAGGACGGCTCCATTTCCTCCGGCCAGAGCGGGTTGGGAAGGGGCTCCTCGTCCGGCAGGAGCTCCTCGCGGATCGCGTTCGCGCCGCGCAGCTGGTAGTTGCCGAACTGCCAGCCGAAGGTGTGGCCGTTCTGCTCGGCGGACCCCATCGCGAAGACGAGCTTGTCGTTCGTGTAGTTTTCGTAGATCGGGATGAGCGCCGTGCAGGCCGCGCCGGCGCAGAGGACGCCGAAGAGGACGCGGCGCGCGCGCGCGTCCTTGACGAAGCGCGTGACGAGGCGGTTGGCCACGACGAGGCCCACGACGAGGCCGTAGCCGATCCAGAGCGAGAACATGCCGTGCGAGGAGATGAACTTCACCTTCTGGATGAAGCCGTCCTGGATGTCGCCCTTGACGTTGGCGAGCGCGACGAGGAAGAACGACATGATGGCGAAGCACGAGCCGACGGCGATGAGCCACTGCTGCGTGACGTCGTCCGCGAGGAAACGTACGCGTACGGGAGAGCTTGCCCCGAACGTGAGGTCGCGGCCGCGCATCTGCCCGATGACCACGAACAGCTGGCGCACGAACATCGCGCCCACGCCCACGAGCGCCAGAAGCGCCATGGCGAGGAGGAGGTACTTGTCGAGACGTGCCGGCACTTCGCCGTCCGTCCAGCTCTCGAACAACTCGGAAAACACGATGACGAGCGCGGCCGTGGCGCTGCTTCGCCTTCACCACGCCTTTCCAGAGCGCGAACGGGATGAGCGCGAGCGCGGCCGCGACGAGCGTGAACTGCATGCGGAGGTCCTGGAAGTAGAATCCCATCTGCTTGCAGAACAGCTCGAAGCCGTCCTTCGAGAAGATCGACGGCATCTGGATCTGCTCGTACTGGCCGCGCAGGATCGCGTGCTTGAAGCCCTCCCACGTGCGCGGATAGCCCCAGTTCATCGGCGGGTTGCGGAGATCGGAGACGATCGGCATGTAGACGTAGAAGCTCACGCCGAGCTCGGCGAACAGCATGGCGGGGCCGATGGCCTTGCCGTTCGGCAACGCGACGGTGGCGAGGCCGAGCATCACGAAATTCCAGACGCAGGGCCAGAAGAACCACCAGGTGCTCGGGTGCGTGAGGCCGTTCATCGCGCCTTTCGAGAGAAGGACGAACACGACCACCTGCACGGAGGCGACGGGGACGGCGAAGGCGAGCCCGCGCTTGCGCGGCGTCAGGAGCGAGAGCCCCACGAGCAGCGCAAGGCCCGCGAACAGCATGAACGTGGGCTTCGTCCAGCTGAAGACCTCGCCCCGGTAGCCGGCGCTGCCGGCGGCCTTGATGCCGGCGGCGACGGAGACGGCGATGAAGGCGCAGAACCCCGCGCCCGCAAGCCAGCCCCACACGCGGCGGTCGGAGAGCGGCGCATCGGCCGGCGCGAAGACGGCGCCGAGCGACAGGACGCAGGCCGCCACGAGGAACAGGGCGATCCAGGCGTACTGCGTGGGCTCGAGGAGGGGGGCGAAGTCGGGATTGGCCCACGAGGCCTTTCCGCCGACCAGGATGGACAGCAGGATCATTCCGACGCCGGCGAGCCCCGTGCCGAGCGCGCCGTAGAGGACGACGTCCTGCTGCTTTTTGCGCACGGCGAGCACCTTGCCGACGATCGGGGCCGCAACGACGAGCGCGAGAGCCAGCCAAAGCAGGATTTCGTTTGGACAACTCTGCGCGGAGAGGACCGGGTCGAACTTGTTGATCACGTCCGCGCTCATCGCCGCCGTGGCGCGCATCTTGCTGCCGATCTGGAGCACCTGCGCGGTGAGGCCGACGGGGATGAGGATGAGCGTGAAGTCCCGGAAGAGGCGGATGTCCTTGAGGAGGATGATGAAGGCGAGCGGCACCGCCGCCATGAGCAGTACCTGGTAGTTCGTGAGGCCAAGCCCGAAGACGAACGCCGTGAGCCAGAGGATCTTGTGCGACGGCTTGCGCATCCAGCGGTAGGAAAGCAGGAACACGGCCATCAGGAAGAGGGCGTTGAGGGAGTAGATCTCGACGATCGTGGACTGCGACCACTCGACCGGCGAGAAGGCGAACACGAGCGCGCCGCCGAGGCCGCCCGCAAACCCCATGAGCGCATGGCGCTGCTCCTCGCGACCTTCATCCGCCCCCATCGAATCCAGCATGTCGCTGCCGGAGCGGCAGATGAGCATGGCCGTGCAGCCGGCGGCGAACGCGCCGGCAACGGCGGAAAAGAGTGAAACGGCCCAGGCGGGCGTGGGCTGGCCCATGTAGGTGACCCATGAGAAGACCCGGCAGAAGATCCAGCAGCAGAGCGACCAGAAGGGATAGCCCGGAGGGTGCGGTACGCCGAGATGGTCCGCCGCGGTAGCGAGCTCGCCGGAGTCCTCCAGCCCGACTGACGGACCGAGGGTGAAGAAGTAGACGAGGAAGGAAATCGCCGTGGCGCTCCAGAACGCCGTCCAGTCGATGCGGCGGAAGAATGCGCCGGGCTTCGTTTCCGTGGAGAACATTTTTTTCAGCATGGGTTTATCGTTTCCTTGGTTTTGAAATGGATCGGAGAAGCTCGGAGACGACGAGGGCGTCGTCGGCGTCCGAGGAGACGAGTTTTTCGCGTGCGGTGAGCATGCGGTACCGCGCGACGCGTAGTTCGGTCATCGTAAACGGGAGCGCGCGCTTGACGGCGTTCTTGACGGCCCAGGGGCTCTTTGCCGTCGTCGGGCCGAATCCCGCCGCGTCGAGCGCCTCGCGCGCGGCGGGGGGGATCTTGTCGGACCAGCGTCCCCATTTGTCGAGCCAGCCGCGGTCGAGTGCGTCGCGGCAGACGAGCGCCTCGCGGAAGTACTTCTCCATCACCGTGGAGATGAGGATCCCCGCGCCGTCCTTTTCGTAGGGGGCGACGGCCTTGAGGAGCGCGGCCGGGCTGCGTTGGGCGACGGCGTCGTGGATGGCCCAGAGCTCCGGTTCGTCGCCGCCCACGGACGTGACGGCGGCGACGTCTGCCTCCGTCACCTCGTTGCGTTCCGTGCCGAGATAGGCCCGCATCTTCTGGAGTTCGGAGACGATCGTGCGCGTGTCGGATCCCACTTTCGCAAGGAACGCCTGGTCGGCACCCGGCGCGAAGGTGAGCTTTTCGTCGTCCGCGAGGTCCGGCAGACGCAGGAGCGCGTCCTGAATGCGGTCCTTCGCCTTGCCGCCGCCGCCGAACTCAACGACGTGCGCGATCGTCTTGAGCCGTTTCGCGAAGATGCTCGTCATGAGGAGCTTCGGGGCGGTGATTACGAGCACTTGGTTGTCCGGCAGGGGCGAGGCGGCGAGTCCTTCGGCAAATTTCTCGAGCGCAACCTTGACGTCCTCGGCGAGGCGTCCGCCTACGCCGCCGCCGGGAAGAAACGTGACGCCGCGCCACCAGGTGAGCTTCACGGGGTCGAGGAAGGGCGGGGTCTGAATCGAGGCGGTGCATTCCCGGAGGGAGGCGAGCTGCGCGTCCATGTTGTCCGCCCCGCCGGACACCGTCTCGACGGCCGTTGCGCGCAGTTCGGCCGGCACGGCGGCCTCCACCACGCGGCGTGCGGCAGCCTCGACGAGGTAGGAGTCCTCGCCCACGAAAAGGTGTATGTTCGGTTTCGCCGCCATCGGAGTCGCGTATTATACCACAATCATGCCACGTCGGGACGGAGCGTCGTGCAGCCGATCGCGGCGAGGGCCTCCACGAGCCGCGCGTACTGCGCCTCGTCCTCGTACGTGCCCACGATGGCGCCGCCGGAGCCGGCGAACTTGGCGGACGCTCCGGTGCCGCGCGCGGTCATCACCATGCGGCGGTTGGCGGCGGCGACGTTGAAGATTCTGTCGCGGAGGTCGAAGTTCGCGTTGACGAGCGCGGGCAGCGCCTCTTTCCGCCCCGCGACGAGCGCATCGCGCCCCTGCTGGGCGATGTCCGCGAACTCGGACATCGCGGCCACGATGTCCGGCTTCTTCTCCTCAAAGAGCACCCGCAGTTTCTTGTGGTAGGTGCCCGACACCTCCGCGCGGTTCGGGTCGTAGGACACGTAGAGGTTCGGCAACAGCGCCGGGTCGAGCCGCTCGTAGCGCCCGTGCCCCGTCTCCTCCACGAGCGACTTCTCGAAGTCCATGAACACGCACCCGCCGTACATCTGGATCACGCGGTCCTGCAAGCCGCACTGGATGCCGAGTTCGTCGCGCTCCGCCTCGAGGCAGAGCGTGGGGGCGTATTCGAGCGGCATCTCCACGCCGTAGAACTGCTGGAGCGCCTTGAGCATCGCCGTGCAGATCGCCGACGAACCGGAGAGTCCCACGAGACGCGGGATGTTCGACGTGTACCGCACGGTGAAGTTCTTCTGCGGCAATTCCACGCCGTGTTCGCGGCAGTAGAGGAAAAAGAGCTTCGTGACGGCCTTTAGCAGACGGATGCCGCCGTAGTAGCCGAAAAGCTGGATGTCCTTCAGCAGGTCGTCTGGCGAATCGAAGGTGGAGTCGTCCACGTCGCCCGGCACGAAACCGAGTTCCGGCGTCTCGTACAGCGTCACCTCCGCGGAGAAGTCGCGGAAGGCGAACGAGACCGTCTTGCCGAAGTAACCGTCGGACGGGTTGCCAAGGAATCCCGCACGCGCGTGGGATCTGGTGCGAATGAGCATGTCGTTCCTTATTTCTTTCGTGAGGTTCGATATTATACCATATTTTCGCGCGCGCGGGCGGGCGCAAAAAGATAGAGTTTCGGTTACGTGAAGCGGAGAAGTATCAGTTTCACGATGTCGCGCAGGCGTACGGGCCAGAGCCGGGTGGGACGGTCGGCCTTCAGGGGGCGCGCGAGGAACTTCGGCATGTCGGGGAAGAACCGGAGTCCAGAGGCGGCTTCGAGTTCGTTGATGGTGACGATGTTGTGGACGGGGAAGTCGTCGACGGCGGCCGTCTGCGGGAGCAGCACGGCGAGGGCGCGCACGCCGTCGGCGTCTTGTGCGGCGATGAGCATGTAGAACTGCGAAGGCACGTCGATCGGCGCGCTCTCGAGCGTCGTGCGTTTCGCGGCGGGGGACAGGGCGCCCACGATGACCCAGATCTCGCCGTAACGTGCCGTCCAGAGGTCAGAGATGCGCTGTTCCATCTCGCGCCAGGGTCCGCGGTTGAGGGCGGGACGCTGCGGGGCGATGTTCGTCATGAGGAATGTCTTTTCCTGTTCGTCGGGACCGTAACGTGTGACGATGGCGCGATTCGGCACGAGGTGTCCGCGGTCGTAGCCAGACCGGGCGTAGTCATTGGCGCCCGGGGATGTGGCGACGCTCCGGTCCTTCTGGAAATTCGGTCGCTTCAGGGCGTCGAAGCGTGCGTCTTTCACCACGTGGTAGGCGGCCCACACGGGGTGGCGGAGCGACGGTGACCAGCCGATGGCGAATTCGCCGCGGCGGAGCACCGTGATGTCGTTCGGGGCCGGTGCGCCCGTGCGTTCGGGGGCGCCCGCGAAGAACACCTGGTTCGAGGGTGCGGCTTCGTCGAAGTCGTAGACGGTGTCGTGTCCCGTCCAGCCCAGCGCGTCGGTCAGGAAGGCCGTGCGGTTGCCGAAGTACCAGAGCGGCGCGGTGTAGAACGCGCGGTGCGCGTCGAGCCATTCACGGGGATGGTGGACGAACCAGTTACCGACGGCGCAGCAGGCGACGAACGCGAGGACGAGCGCGGCGGAGACGATTCGCGCCGTGATGCGGGTTTTACCGGTCGGCGATTTCTTCTTGGTCTGGACTTTCTTCTTTTTTTTCATGGCTCAAACCCCTTTGGGGCACAGCGCGTATTCGTAGACATGCCGGAGCGCGGCGGAAAATTCGGCGAAGGTGAACGCGGTGGGCACGAGTTCGACGTGCGGATCGGGGATAAGTGTAACGCGTGCGCGCGGGATGTGGCGGCCGAAGAGCGCGAGGGTCTGCGCATCCGGAAGGATGATGGCGGCGGCACGGCGGAGGGCGCGGCGTTCACTGAGGCGCGCGAAGGCGGTGCGCGGCCCCTTCAGGAAGCCGGGCCCCGAGAAGGGGCGGTGGACCTCCGCGATGAAGGGGAGGCGTCCCACGGTCGCGAAGCCGCTCACCGCGCGCGCGACGAGCGCGCCGTCGTTGACGCCGTGGAGCGCGGCGTAGCCGCGCCGGGAGAGCAGCGCGACGCCGCGGAAGAACATGAGCGCACCGACGAGGAACCTGCGGAAGGAGGGTCGTCGCGGCGGGTTGGACATGAAGGGGACGAGGCGCGGCACGGTGAACACGCGCACCGCCGGGTTGAGAACGGAAGTCAGGAGCGGCGAAATGCGCGGCACGAGCACGTCCACCGCGCCACCAGCCTCCAACAAGGCCGCAGCCGTATCCTGGATGCGGAGAATCTCCTGGGAGTCCGCGTACGCGCGCGTCGAGGCGACGATGAGGACGGACGGAGGCATGGCCCCCTCACAAGTCCGAGAGCTCAATGCGGATCGTACGTGATTTCATGGCGTCCATCTGGGCGTGCGTGGGCCCCTGCTCGGGTGGCATCACCACGAGACGAGCGCCACAGGCCGGGCATTCGACTGTCTGCCCGACCATTTCCTTCGCAGCTTCGATCTCCTGCTTGCAGGAGACGCAGATGAAGGACACGAAATTGTTTTCCTCTGCCATTTTCGGCTCCGATCTGAATCGACTGGTTAGACCAAAAGCTTGAAACGCCACTAGAATACTCTATCCGCGCGCGGAAATCAAGCCCTATTTTGCAAAAGGTGAAGTTTGCTTGGCGAGCTGGAGATAGCGTATCACCTCAACGGCCTCGTCGAGCGAGACGGGGAAGGGCGCGGCCGTGCGGATGGTCGCGTAGACGGCGTGCCAATACGCGGTCGGTCCCGACACTGCGTTCTCCGGCAGGCGCAGGGTGATGTCCTCGACGGGAAGGTCTTCGTGCATGTCGGTAAGCGGCGGCGTGCGAACGCTTGAGCGGCGGCGCGGGAACTTGAAGCGCGGGGAGATGACTCGGAGTTTCCCCTCGGTCGCGCCCGGAAGGACCGAGAACGAGCCGAGCGAGCCGCGCAGCATGAACGACGGCTCGATGGGCGCGAGGTGCGCGCCGCAGACCTCCACGTCGGCCGTGACCTCGCCGCGGGACTTGAGGACGATGTGGAGGAAGTCCTCGGCGTCTCCAAGCGAGACGACGCGCTTGAGCTCGCTCCAGAGTTGGGCGGGCAGGGTGCGCATGAGCGTGACGGCCTGCAGGAGGGCGTCGGGACCGTCGTACCAGGAACAGCCGCCGCCGCACCGCTTCACGCACTGCCAGTCGTCGCGGCGGATGTAGTCCTGCCGACGCACGCGCACGTCGAAGACGGTGCCGATGCGCGGGTCGTCCAGCGCCATCTGCGCGAGGCGGAAGTCCGGCGCGAAGAGTCCCGGCACGTAGGGGAGCAGTTTCCCGCGCGTCTTGAGGGATGTCGCCTTGAGCATCGTCGCGGCGTCATGTGAAGTCGCGATCGGCGTCTCGACGACCGTCCACAGGTTGCGGTTCAACGCGGCGATCGCGACTTTGACATGGTCAAGCGTGGGAAGCGCGATGTCGATCACGTCGATGTCGGGGTCGTCCAGCATGTCCTCCATGCGGCGGTAGGTGCGCACGTTGGGGAACTCCCGCTCCACGATGTCGCGGCGCTCCTTCATCAGGTCGCAGACGGCCGCGACGGTGTAGAGCCCGGGAAGCTGGCGCAACGCGGGCAGATGGTCCTGCAGGCCGGCGCGGCCCAGGCCCGCAATGCCAATGCGGAGAGGTCTCCTCATGACCTCGGTTTCGTATTCGGTCTCCATATTCTCATCTCCAGCGACTTGCCGTTGGGAACGGCAATGAACAAGATGTATGAATGATACCGAAAAAACGCATTTCCGTCAAGAACTCCGTGGAGGTTTTTTCGCGCGCGGCCGTTGACGGGGTCCCGGTACGTTCTGGCGCGGTCGTCGCCGTCGGGCGGTTTCGGTGCGGTTTTCGGTGGACGGATGCGCCGAGATGTGGTTAAATAATAGCACCTCAACAAGGAAGAAGGAATATGGATGATGTAATCGTGATCGGCGCAGGCGTGGTGGGCTGCATGACGGCCCGCGAGCTGAGTCGCTGGAACCTGAAGGTCGCCGTGCTGGAGGCCGGGTCGGACGTGGCGGAAGGCGCGTCCAAGGCCAACAGCGCGATCGTGCACGCCGGCTTCGACGCGAAGCCGGGCACGAACAAGGCGAAGTTCAACGTTCTCGGCAACAAGATGTTCGAGAACGCCTGCAAGGAGCTGAAGGTGCCGTTCAAGCGCAACGGCTCGCTCGTCTTGGCTTTCAACGACGAGGAGATCAAGGGCCTCAAGGACCTCGTGGAGAAGGCCGCGAAGAACGGCGTGCCGGTGGAGATCATCGACCAGGCGGAGCTGCGTCGGCGCGAGCCGAACGTGTCGCCCGAGGCCGTGGCCGCGCTCTGGGCGCCCACGGGCGGCATCTGCTGTCCGTATCAGCTCACGTTCCGCGCGGCGGAGAACGCGGCGGCGAACGGCGTCTCCTTCATCTTCGACGCGCGCGTGACCGCGCTTGAACGGACCGACGGCACATGGCGCGTGACGTGCGCGGACGGCCGCGTGTTCGAGGCGAAGGCGCTCGTCAACTGCGCGGGCATCCACTCGGACGAGCTCAACAACCTCGTGAGCGCCACGAAGTACAACATCCAGGCCCGCCGCGGCGAGTACCTCATGCTCGACCGCGACGAGGAAGGCAGCTTCTCCGCGACGATGTTCCAGGTGCCGTCGAAGATGGGCAAGGGCATTCTCGTGTCGCCCACCGTGGACGGCACGGTGATCGTGGGGCCCACGGCGGAGGACATCCCCGACAAGGAGGACAAGGCGACCACGTACGAGGGCCTTGAGAAGGCGAAGGCCGGCGCGCGGCGCACGTATCCCGGACTGCCGCTCAACAAGGTGATCACCGAGTTCAGCGGCCTGCGCGCGCACGAGACGACGGTGAGCGACTTCGTGCTCGGCGAGGTCGCGGACGCCCCCGGCTTCTTCAACGCGCTCGGCGTGGAGTCGCCGGGCCTCACGAGCGCGCCCGCGCTCGGCGCATGGCTCGCGGAGCGCGTCGCCGAGAAGCTGGACGCCTCGCGCAAGGCGGCCACGGACATTTCCCTTGACGTGAGCGACTGGCCCGTGACGCGCGAGATGGCGAAGGAGGACCTCGCGGCCCTCATCCAGAAGGATCCCGCATTCGGACGCGTGATCTGCCGGTGCGAGTCCGTCTCCGAGGGAGAGATCCGCGCGGCGATCCGCTGCCGCGTGGGCGCGCGCACGCTCGACGGCATCAAGCGGCGCACGCGGAGCGGCATGGGCCGCTGCCAGGGCGGCTTCTGCACGCCGAAGCTCATCGAGATCCTCGGCGAGGAGCTGGGACTGCGCCCCGAGGCGTTCCTCGTCTCCCGCAAGACCGCGCCCGCGGAGCTGCGCGAGGCGGCCGCCGCGGCCGCGACGACGGGCGAGGGGACGTGGGACGTGACGGTGATCGGCGCGGGCCCCGCGGGCCTCGCAGCCGCGATCGCGGCGCGCGACGCCGGCGCGGAGAAGGTGCTGATCCTCGAGCGCGACGACGCCCCCGGCGGCATCCTCCAGCAGTGCATCCACAACGGCTTCGGGCTCCACCGCTTCAAGGAGGAGCTCACGGGCCCCGAATACGCGCAGCGCTTCATCGACGAGGCGCGCGCGAAGAAGATCCCGATCCGCTGCGGCACGATGGTGATGGAGATCGCCCCCGGCGCCGTGCACACGATTACCACGATGAGCCGCCGCTACGGCATGCAGCAGGTGAAGACCAAGTCGGTCGTGCTCGCGATGGGCTGCCGGGAGCGTCCGCGCGGCGCGCTCATGACGCCGGGTACGCGTCCGGCGGGCGTGTACACCGCCGGCACCGTGCAGCGTCTCGTCAACATGGACGGCATCATGCCGGGCAAGCGCGTGGTGATCCTCGGCTCCGGCGACATCGGCCTCATCATGGCGCGCCGCCTCACGTTCCAGGGCGCGAAGGTGCTCGCCTGCATCGAGATCATGAAGAAGAGCTCGGGGCTCATGCGAAACGTGGTGCAGTGCCTGCAGGACTACGACATCCCGCTCCTGCTGTCGCACACGGTCACCGACGTGGAGGGCCGCGAGCACGTGACGGGCGTGAAGGTGAGCCAGGTGGACGACAACCTCAAGCCGATCCCCGGCACCGAGATGCATTTCGACTGCGACACGCTGCTTCTCTCGTGCGGGCTCATCCCCGAGAACGAGCTCACGAAGGCGGCGGGCGTGGAGATGGACCCCAAGACGCGCGGACCGAAGGTGGACGCGGCGATGGCCACGAGCGTGCCCGGCATCTTCGCCGGCGGCAACGTCGTGCGCGTGTACGACCTCGTCGACTGGGTGAGCCGCGATTCTGAAATTGCCGGAAGGAGTGCTGCGAAGTATGCAACTGATCTGCATTAACTGCCCGAAGGGCTGCGAACTGAACGTGACGCGGGGGGCGGACGGCTCCGTCACCGTGACGGGCCATACCTGTCCGCGCGGCAAGGAGTACGGCATCGCCGAGATGACGAACCCCACGCGCATGGTGACGGGACTTGTCCGCGTGGCCGGCACGCGGCGTCCGCTGCCCGTCAAGACGCGCACCGCGATCCCGAAGGGCAAGATCGCCGAGGTGACGAACCTCCTCGCGAACACGACCGTGCTGCCGCCGAAGAAGATCGGCGACCTCGTGATCGAGAACGCCTGCGGCACGGGCGTGGACGTGGTCGCCACCGCGATGTGCGCCGTCTGACGCCGTGATCGCCGACTACGGATACGACGGCGGCCCCGTCGCACAGCCGGGCGCAATTCCCGCGCGCGTCGTCGCCGCCTACGGCGACTACTACCGCGTCGTGTGCGACGAGGGCGAGTGCATCGCCCGCAAGAAGGCGGGCGCGTACCACAACCGTCCCGACGCCATCCCGCCCACGACGGGCGACTTCGTGGCGCTCAAGTGGAACCCGCACGGGGAAGGGCGCATCGTCGCCACATTGCCGCGCACCTCCCAATTTGATCGGCTCGATCCGTCGTCGAAGCGCCGCCAGGCGCAGACGATCGCCGTGAACTTCGACACGCTCTTCTTCCTGATGAGCCTCAACCAGAACTTCTCCGTGCGCCGTCTTGAACGCTTCCTCGCCGCCGGAGCCGTTTCCGGCGCACCCGTAGTGGTGGTGCTCACGAAGCGCGATCTCGTAGACGAACACGAACTCGCTGATTACCTCGTGCAGGCGCGGGCGCACGCGGGAGGTGCGGAGGTGCTGGCGATTTCGTCACGCACCGGAGAAGGACTCGACCAACTCGCGCCGTACGTGCAGCCGCGCCGCACGCTTGCGTTCATCGGTTCGTCCGGCGTGGGGAAGTCGTCGCTCGTCAACGCCCTCGCGGGCGAGGAGCTCATGCCCACGCTGGAAATCCGCGAATGGGACTCAAAGGGGCGCCACACCACGACCGAGCGCGAACTCGTGCGCCTCTCCTCCGGTGCGCTCGTGATCGACACGCCCGGCATGCGCGAACTCGGCCTCTGGGAGGCAGACGAGGGCATCGCCGACGCCTTTGCCGACGTGGAGGCGCTCATTGGGCACTGTCGCTTCTCCGACTGCGGCCATGATACGGAACCAGGGTGCGCAATCAAGGCGGCGCTTGCCGACGGTACGCTCGATCTGGCGCGCTGGGAGGCGTACATCCGACTCAAAGTCGAATCGGCCGGCGGCGAAATCGCCCGTGTCGCCTCCGCGCACCGCTATCGGAAGTAAATGGCCTCGCGGGAACGCGGCATTCCCGCGTCACTTCACGAGGTCGCCTACGAGCATGATCTTCGCGGGCCAGAACTTCGTGCCCTGGAACTTCGGGGCGGCGAGTTCGGTGGCGGGATCCTTCAGGCGAAACGCGACAGGCTGGCGCGAGGGCTGGTCCTTGTCGACCGTGATCTCCACCGTGTGCACGCCGTCCGCGCCGTTGAAGACGCCGAGCGTGGCGATGCGGTGGTAGGTGCAGTAGCTGTCGAAGCGGGCGACGGGCTTTGCGGACTTCTTGCCATCGACCGTGATCCAGACCTGTCCGCCGTCGGGCCCGAGCAGGTCGTAGATCTGGCAGTAGGAGCCGCGGAAGGTGAAGCGGAGCGTCGCGCCGGGCGCGCCGGTGTACCACATGTCGCCCATGCGCTTGCTGAACGAGCGCACTTTGGAATCGGTCGGCGGGAGCTTCTGCCAGTCGCCGGTGAGCATGGACGGCTCGATCTCCACCATCTTCGCCGCCTCGAGGTTGTCGGCGACGAACGGCGTGCGCAGGGCGGCGGCGTGGTCCGCGGGGAGCATGTCCTTCATCTGCGTGAAGCCGTTGACGATCGAGGCGAGGTAGAACTTGTGTCCGGGCAGGCCGGGATGCACGCCGTCCTGCGCGAAGAGGGTCTTGCCCTCGTGCGGTTCGGAACCCTTCATCACGAGCGTGCCGGCCTTGACGGCGTCGATCACGCGCGGGCCGAAGCAGATGGAGGGGATGCCGTAGTGGTCGGCGAGCTGCTCCATGGCGCTCGCGGCGCGGTTGCAGTTGCCGGCGAGGTAGTCCTGCTTCATGGCGTGGGTGATCGTGTAGGTGAAAACGATGTCCGTGGCGGGGTCCTTCTTCCACGTCTGCCGCACGATGCCCTCCATGGAGCGCCAGATGGCCTGGGGCTGCGCGCCGCCGTCGTTGGTGGCGAACTCCACGAAGAGCAGGTCGGGGTTGTGCCGGAGCGCGTCGTGCGCCACGCGGAACACGCCGAGGTTCGAGCCGGTGCCGCCGATGGCGGCGTGGATTTCCTTGAACTTCGCCTGCGGGTAGGTGGCGCGGAGCCAGTCCGTGGTGAGGTTGCGCCAGCCGTTCATCGAGGTGATCGATCCGCCGAGATAGGCGACCGTGACCTCCTTGCCGGCCTTCACCTTCTCCATGAAGTGCCCCACGCCGGCGCGGGCGCGGACTTCCTGCGCCTTCACGGGGCCGGTGTAGGAAGGTGCGGCGAAGACGCCGGCGGCGAGCGTGGCCGCGGCGAGGAGAGACATCGTTTTTCTCATGTTGATTGCTCCAATGTGTTTTGTCACGGCACTAGTATAGCACATTCCGCCGCATTGCGCGCTGACAGGGCGCGCGAAAGATGGTATACTTGACGCGCGTTTTTCGCAGAAGGAGACGAGACATGAAGTACATCACCTACATCGGCAGCTACACGGACGCGGACCATGCGGACGGCGTGCGCATCTACGAGTCGGATGCGGAGACGGGCGCGTTTACCCCGCTCGGCGCGCTGAACACGTTCGAGAGCCCCACGTTCATGGCGCTCAACCGCGACTGCATGCGCCTCTACACCGTGCTCGGGCGGCCCGCGTTCGGCCCGGCCGGACGCAATGGCGGCGTCGCCGCGTTCGCCGTGAAGGACGACAAGCTTGAGTTCATCAACGAAATCCGCACGGGCTGGACGATTCCGTGCCACGTCTCGCTCTCGCCCGACGAGAAGGCGCTCGTCTACGCCGAGTACGCCTGCGGCACCCCGGCGTTCGCGGGCATGCCCGGCGCGGTGGATCCGCATTTCCAGGTGCAACACGTCGGCGACGGCCCCAACAAGCCGCGGCAGAACTCCGCGCACGCCCATTGCGCCGTGGTGACACCTGACGGCAAGTACCTGCTCGTGGTGGACCTCTCGCTCGACAAGGTCATGGCTTACGACTTCGCGAATCGCGCGCAGGGACTGAAACCCGTGCCGTCCGCCACGATCGACACATCCCGCATCGCCCCCGGGGCGGGCCCGCGCCACATCGTGTTCCACCCGAACGGACGCCTCGCGTTCATCGTCTTCGAGCTGGGCAACCTCGTGGAGAAGCGCAGCATCCTGCCCGAGGGCACGCTCTGCAACAGCAAGGCGGCGGCGATCCACCTCTCCCCGGACGGCTCGCAGGTGCTCTGCTCGAACCGCGGGCACGACTCGATCACCGCGTTCAACGTGGACGTCGAGACGGGACGCCTCGAGTGGCTCGCGAACACGAAGCTGGACGGGCAGTACCCGCGCGACTTCCAGTTCATGCCCGGCGGCAAGTTCATCCTCGCGGGGCTGAAGGAGTCCTGGCGCCTCGCGAGCTACGCCTACGACGCGCGCACGGGCAAGCTGGAGGAGGTCGCCCGCCGCGACGGCATCTACCGCCCGCTCTTCTTCGCCTTCAAGAATCCGCGCTGATTTTCCATTTGCCCTTCGCGCGCGGGTGTGCTAGAATGGGCGCATGAAAAAACTGACACTTGTGGCCGCCCTCGTGGCGGGGGCGCTCGCCGCGTGCGGCGGCGCGAAGCAGATCGGGTACGTCGGCGCGAGCAGCGGCAAGAAGCCGAACGCGCTGAAGATCGGGCGAACGCCACGTACATCGCCGTCAACCGCGCGCGGACGCGCCTCTACACGTCCCTCGCGGATCCGTCCGGCGAGAAGGGCAAGAACGGCGGCGTGGCCGTGTACGCGCTCGACCCGTCGGGCACTGCGCCCACGCACCTCGAGACGCTCATGACGGGACACCCCGCGCCCTGCCACCTCTCGCTCTCGCCCGACGAGAAGAAACTCGTGTTCGCCGAGTACGGACGCGGCACCGCCGGCTGGGTGGACCTCAAGGCGGACGGCACGTTCAAGAAAGAGACGCTCATGGGAATCGTGTCGGAGGACCCGACCGGCCCGAACAAGCCGCGCCAGGACCGTCCGCACTGCCACTGCGCGCGCGTGACGCCCGACGGCAAGTACATCTGCATCGTCGACCTCGGCACGGACCGCGTGAAGATCTACTCCGCGAAGACCGGCGCGTTCGTGCGCGACCTCGTCACCACGCCCGCCGGGGCGGGTCCGCGCCACATCGCGTTCCATCCGAACGGGCGCTTCGCCTTCCTGCTCTTCGAGCTTGAGAACTACGTGACGAGCTACAGTTACGCGGACGGGCACTTCACGCCGATCCAGCAGCTCAAGCTCACGCCGGAGGGCTTCACCGACTTCTCGAAGGCGGCCGCCATCAAGCTCTCCGCCGACGGATCGGAGCTCTACTGCTCGAACCGCGGGCATGAGTCCCTCGCCATCTTCTCCGTCAACGCCGAAACCGGCGCGATCAAGCGCCGCGGCATCGTGAAGCTGGACGGCGCGTTTCCGTGGGACTTCGAGCTGCTGCCGGGCGAGAAAGTGCTGGCCGTCGGGTTCCAGAGGGACGGCGTACTGCGCACGTACCGTTACGACAAGGCCGCCTGCACGCTCACGCCGCTCGCGGACGTGAAGGACATGGGCTCCACCTTCTGCACGACCTTCCTCCCCGTCTCCGGTACCAACTGATGGACCGGCGCTTCCTGTGGGGCGCCTGCGTGGCGCTGGTCTGCGCCGTGGCGCTGGTCTGCGCAACGGCCGTTGCCGGTGCGCAGAAGGGAAGTCGCGTCGTCTTCGAGAAGCCTACCCAGCGCTGGCTGTGGGGCGGGTTCGGATTCCACAATTCCGAGGCCACGATGACGCCGCTCATGTCCGAGGAGTTCCGCGACCAGCGCGTGCTGAAGACGTTCCGCGAAATCTCCCCCACCTATGCGCGCGTGTTCGCCGGCTACTGGGACTGGACGCGCGAGGCGATGGACCGCTTCGCCGACTACTACGACGCGACCTTCCGCCGCGCGGGTACGACGCTCTACGTCGTACCCGGGCGCATGCCCGTGATCACGGAGGACTTCGACGCCACGAATTACTGCGAGGCCGTTGCCACGCGCCTCGAATACCTCGTGAAGGAGCGGAAGTGCACGAAGATCCGCTACTACTGCCTCTCGAACGAGCTGTCGGTCGGTCCCACCTACGCCTGGTTCGGCAAGCACCTGGACCTTTATGCCGCGCTCAACCGCGAGATGCACCGGGCCTTCCTGCGCCACAGGCTCGACATCGGCCTGCAGACGCCCGACTCCTCGGGGTACTCCCGCATGTCCGACATCGACTGGGCCATCACGACCATCAACGAGCAGACGGACACCTACTGCTGGCACTGCTACGAGCGGAGCCTTCAGCCGGGCGACCCCGCGCTCTACGCGAATCTCACAACGGCACTGACCAATCTCGTCAGCAAGGCCCTGCGCAAGGAAAAGCGTCTTTCGCTCGGCGAGTTCGGCTTCACGGGCAAGAACACGCCCTACGGAAAGGGCTGCATGCGCGACGACGGACACGACGCCTTCCGCCATCCCGGCAGCGACTTCTCCCGCCGCGCGGCCATCTCCCGAGCCGAGATGGGGCTCGCCGCGCTCAACGCGGGCGCCGTCTCGGCCGTCTCGTGGACGATGGTCGACTACCCCGATCCCTTCCTCCGCGAGGACGGCGACACGCCCGAGGAGAAGGCCCGCTACGACGCGGCGCGCTTCTCCGGGTTCGGGCTTGACGTGCGCTACAACAAGAACGGGCTGTTCCGCTGGTGCGACGAGGAACGCGACTATTCGTCGTATCCCGACCTCTACACGATGGGCTACCTCGTGAAGCTGTTCCGCAAGGGCGCGCGCGTGCTGCCGTACACGACGGATGACGACACCCTCCGCGCGGGCGGCGTGACGAACCCGAACGGCTCCGCGTCGTTCGCGCTCGTCAACTGGGGCGAGGCGAAGACGGTGACGCTCGTCGTGAAGCATCCGCTGGACAAGCCGCTGCGCGTTTACGAATACGATTCGGAACATCCGCCCATAAACCCGTTCAACGACCTGCAGCCCATGAAGGGCACCGTCTCGGCCGTGAAGGGTGAAGTGGTGGTTACGGTGCCCGCTCGCTCACTCACGTTTCTCACCACCGACTACGTGGATCGGCAACCTTCCGCCATCACGCAGGTCAGGATTGTCAACGGCCGGCTGACCTGGGCGTCCAGCGAAGATCCGGAACACGTCTACTACCGCGTCTTCAAGGACGGGAAACAGATCGCTTCCACGGTCGCGACCTCACTCGATTTGGGAGGGTCGCAGCTTGCTGCGACCGCATCGGACGCAATGAATTGCGTCCCTCCCGTTTTCGTAGTGAAGAGCGTGGACAAGTGGGGGAATGTACGAAGGTAAGAAAAGGACACGGAACATGCGAGCACGCTTTGGAATCGTTTTCACTGTAGTGATAACCGCTGTGCTCCATGGCGTGACGGCGTTGTCTGCCCATGCGGTCGAGTGGACGCTGACAGTGGAGAAGGACGGCGTGACGAACATCGTGACTGCTGCAAAATGCGGGCTTGCGATCGACGTGTCGTTTGCGGAGAAGGACGGTGTCTGGAGCGGACGTATCGTCAACCGCGAGAAGGGCGCGGTCGTGTTGGGGTTCGAGGTCATGTCCGGATCGCGCGACGTGGTGGAGGGCAAGTCCGCGCTCTACCTCCCGCACGTCTATGGGCGGCGAATCCGCAACTGGCCCGTGCATGGCGTGACGCAACCCGGCGTCCAGATGTGGCGCGAGACGGAGAGGAGCGTGTTCGTTCCGGCGATGAGCAAATGGGATGCCTCCACCGGAAGCCGTGCCGTCCCGCTGCCGTATCCCTCGAAACTCGCCACGATGCAGTGGGCGACGCTGAATGACGGGGAGAAGGGGTTCTATCTCGCCTCCGAGGACCCGCTTGCCGGCGCGAAGGACATCCAGGTCGTCTATGACTCGAACACGAAACGCATTCGGATGGGTTTCAACTTCCCCATGTTCCTGCAGAAGGGCGAGACATTCTCCATCCCGCGGGTGGTGATGAAGGACTACGCCGGAACCTGGCGGACGGCGGCGAAGACGTACCGCCGTTGGTGGGACAGTTGCCGGAAGGTGGTGCACATACCCGAGTCGGCGAAGGACTTTACCGGCTTCTTCATGGTGATCCTCAAGCAGCAGAATGGCGAGATTGCGTGGCCCTACACCGAGTTCGACTCCCTTGGCGACGCCGCGCTGGCGCACGGGTTCCGCCACGTCGAGTTCCATGGCTGGGGCGTGGGCGGACACGACACGCTCTATCCCGAGTACGATCCCGACCCGGCGATGGGCGGACGCGAGGCGCTCGTGGCAGGA
>ONRL01000158.1 GCA_900320225.1 uncultured Lentisphaerota bacterium | reverse complement strand
TACGCGATGGTGCGCGTGACTGGCCCGGACGGCAAGTCGTGGCGCCTGTGCGTGCACCGTGGCACCGTGAAGGAGGGCAAGAACGCGCTGTTCATTTCGGACGCCGCCGCGCTGCCCGTCGAGGACCGTTTCCGCAACCCGGCGGTTTGCACCGTCAAGGAGAAGGTGTACAAGTATGGGTTTGGCGTGAAGGTGCGCCGTCTCCTGCCGCACGTGCAGCGCCACATCTACCCGCTTAACTGCGGTGTGCTGTATCCGACGGCCGCGTTTGCGGAGCTGAAGGGCAAGCGTGCAGGTTTGCATGTGGCGGTTTTGCTGCACATCGACCGCGCGGAGGAGCTGAAACTCCTCCAGCAGGACCCGCACGCGTTTGCCGTGCAATACGGACGCTAGGTATGAAAATTGGATGCGCTGGCGAAGGCGGCGGCGAAGACGGCGCCGGAAGACGCCGACGCCCGCTTCGCGCTGTTCGCGAAGGCCCTGCGCCTGCGCCGCGAGGTCGCGCACCACGCCTTCCGTCAGGAGGAAGGTGCGATAGACGCACGGCATGCCGCTCGCGACGGCCAATCGTCCCAGCTGGGCGTTTTTCGCCTCGCAGATCTCGCCCTGTCCGCAATCGAAGCCCAACTGACGGGCGACGGGGCCGTTCAGCCAGCAGTAGGGCGTCCAGGCATGCGTTGAGGCGAGCGTCCGGCGGAAGTCGCCGTCTTTCATCGCCTCCGTGAACGCCAGCAGGAGCGGCATGAACTCCGGCGGACACCCCGCCATCACGCCGTTCACCGCTACGTGGCGCACCGTCACGGCGCGTTGGGCGGGTGGAATCGCGCCCAAAGAGGTGTTGGGCGGCAGGTCGGTGAACGACAGGAACTCCGCAACGGCCTTCTCGGTGGGAAGCGCGATTGGCAGTCCGTCTCCTTTGACGCCGGGATGTTGATGGCGTAGAAAACCGCCGCTAGAAATGCATAGAGTATGGCTTTCATGGAAGTGCGCCGATGCCTTGCAGAATGCCCGCAATGCCGGTTGCGGCGACGTCTTTGCAGATCTTGCCGTCGGCGTCGAACGAGTAGAAGTTCATGACCGTGGTCGTGAAGCGGCGTCCGTTCGGCTGAAGTCCGGCGAACGGCGCTTCGCCGTTGAACGTGCCAGAGCATTCCCACTGGACGGCGACTGTCTTTTCGTCCGCCACCATGTCGACAAGCTTCCACTGCACATCAGGGAAACTCTTCCGCATGAGGCTGACAACACTCAGGTATCCCTCTGCGCCGTAGAGCGGCGTGGGCGAAACAGGGGTCATGAACGCCGCCGTTTCCGCAATGAGCTTGCGCCCCAACTCCAGGTCGTTGGTGTTGATGCACTTCGCGAAGAGTCGCATCGCCTCGCGGTTCCTGTCGATTATCTGCTGCACATTCATATTCGTCTCCCGTTCATCGAAGTTTATGTTTCATCGCAGGGGATGGGCACACCGAGCCGGGTGAAGAAATCTGCACCCCACTTGTCCATCGCGTGTACGATCGGGACGGTCGCCTTGCCAAGGTCGGTCAGCGCGTATTCGGTCTTGGGCGGAACGACGGGATAGACCTTGCGGGAGATGATGCCGTCCGCCTCCATTTCGCGGAGCTGCTGGCTCAGCATCTTGGCGGTCGCCTGCGGCACCCTGCGTTGGATCTCGCTGTAGCGCATCACGCCTTTCTCGTTCAGCCACCAGATGATGATGGCCTTGTACTTCCCGCCGATGACGGCGATCGCCGCCTCCACCGTGCAGTGCAGTTTCTTCGCCTCGCTCTTGGTCATTTTGCCTACCTTGGTTTCTTTTTAGTTAGTATAATACAAAAAAGTGCATTCTTGCGCTTGCGCCAGATAGTATAGTATAATCCGCGCCGTTCCGCAAGGACAGGATTGGCCTGCCCAAGCAAGGCAACAAACAAAGATGGAGAAGATAAAATGAGAGCGAATATCGCTGACTACAACGCGGTTGTCGAGGCCGCTTCAAAATTCACGCGCAGCGTCGCGGAGGGCAACAGCAAGTACGCCAAGGAGCTGTTCACGGAGGACGCCTGCCTGTTCGGCTTCCTCAACGGCAAGTTCGAGCGCGGCAGCATCGAGCAGTTCTACCGCAACGTCGATACCGTCGGCGCGGGCGAAAACTTCAAGACGCGGATCGACGTGTTGGAACTCGAAGAAACGCTTGCCGTCGTGCGCGTCCTCGAAGAGGGTTGGGGCGGCAAGATCGACTTCACGGACGTCCTTCTTCTCCTGAAGATCGACGGCGAATGGAAGTGTGTCGCCAAGGCGTACAACCAGAACTCGAACACGATTGAGCGCCACATGCAGGTGCGCATGTCCGTGCAGCTCGTCAGTGGACAAGGGAATCGTCGCAGCTGTCGATCTCTACATCGAGGGCGGACGCAAGGGCGACAGTAAGATCACCAGCAAGGCGTTCGCGCCGAACGCGACCATGTCGTGGTCAGAGAAAGGCAAGTCTGTTACCGTGCCGATCCAGGCGCTCTACGACTATGTGGACAAGTCTGGCGCGCAGACCGTCACGCGCGGCGAAATCAAGGTCGGCGCGCAGACCGCCACGACCGCCATCGTGTCTGTTGACACGCAGTTCGGCGCAGCGAAGTTCACCGACATGTTCGCCCTTGTCCGCAACGGCAACGAGTGGAAGATCGTCGCCAAGGTCTATCACGTGAGGTAAGGAGCGTCAAAATGGCAAAGAAGGAGTTGGGCGTAGTCCCGGCAGTCTATCCCATGCCGGTACTCATCGTCGCGGCATACGACAAGGGCGGCAAGGTAAACACAATGAACGCCGCATGGGGCATGATCTGCGACATGGACAAGATTGCGCTCTTCATCAGCGAGGGTCACAAGACGACGAAGAACATCCTTGAGACAAAGGCGTTCACCGTCGCCATCGCGGACAAGGCGCACATGGATGTTGCGGACTACTTCGGAATTGCTTCGGGCAACAACACGCCCGACAAGTTCGAGCGCACGGGCTACACAGCCGTCAAGTCGCAGCACGTCAACGCGCCGGTGATCGACGAGTTCCCCGTCACGATGGAGTGCGAACTTGCGGAGGTCGTGTCTACCGAGACGATGTACTGCATCGTCGGCAAGATCGCCAATGTCGTCGCGGACGAAGCCGTGCTGTCCGATAACGGCAAGGTCGATCCGGCAAAGCTCAACGCGCTCATCTTCGACCAGTTCCAGAGCGGCTACTACGTCACCGGCGACAAGGTCGGCCAGGCCTGGAACGCCGGCAAACCGCTCATGCAGAAGAAGTAAAACCCGCTTCCGAGCAAAGCGCACCTATAACTATAACAAAAGCCCGCCACGTTGTCCCGTGGCGGGCTTTTCTTTCAATCAGGCATTCAGACCTGCTTCATGCACCTTGCACCCACCAGTGAGCACAATGTCTTGAAAGTGTTCCTCGTCTATTCGCCGTCGGCTGCGAACGATGTCGCATATCATTCAGATTCGATTTAACACGATTCTAACACAATCCTCACGGGCGAGTAACATGGATTTGGGACAATCTCTGGCGACAGGAAAAAAGACAACCATGATTCTGGTTTTCCGTGCAAATCGCTAAACCAGTCCAACAATGACAGGAGGAACTATGACAGGAAGTTTGCAGATTGCAGTAACAGCGGTCGGAGGGCTCGCGCTATTCATCTACGGGATGGGGCTGATGAGCGACGGCCTCAAGGAGACGGCCGGGAGCAAGCTGAAGGCCGTGCTTGGGTACATGACGAAAAACAGGTTCTTCGCGATAGCGGCGGGAGCCGGGGTGACCGCGCTTATCCAGAGTTCCTCCGCGACAAGCGTCATGACCGTGGGATTCGTCAACGCCGGCTTGCTGTCGCTGGAGCAGGCGATCGGCGTAATATTCGGCGCCAACATAGGAACGACCATCACAGGACAGATCGTTTCGCTGAAACTGGACGACCTCGCACTTCCGGCCATCACGACAGGAGTGGCCGGACTTCTGGCCGCCCGCGGCAAGTCGATGCGCGGGATTCTGCGCACGGTGCTGGGATTCGGCTTCCTCTTCTACGGCATGCAGGTCATGAGCCACGAACTGAAGTCGCTGACGGAAATGCCGGCGTTCATCCGGTTCTTCTCGACATTCGACTGCACACCATCGGCGGCGGGACACCTTCCGTTGGGGTGCGTGCTCGGGGCGATAGCCGTCGGCACCCTGTGCACGATGCTCGTTCAGAGTTCGTCGGCGACAATAGGCATCACCATCGCGCTCGCGGAGGCAGGGGCCATCAACATTTGGACTGCAATCCCGATAGTCCTCGGCGACAACATCGGCACGACGGTCACGGCCGGACTGGCGGCGATCGGCACAAATGCAAACGCACGGCGCACGGCGCTGGCCCACGCGCTTTTCAACCTGCTCGGGACGATGATACTGACGGCGTCGTTCGCCCTTGTGTTCACCGCGTCGGACGGAGTCGGCGCGCCCGCGTTCTTCCACCTGGTCGACCTCTGCGTTCCGGGCGACAGCTTCGCGGGCGCAAACCCGGGGCGCTACGTGGCCATGGCCCACACGCTCTTCAACGTAGGAAACGTAATCCTGCTATCCGCCTTCATCCCCGCGCTTGCCCGGATCTGCGAGACGATCATACGTTCCAAGGGGGAATCGCGCACGCTCACGCTCGAACCCAATCTGCTCGTCGCCCCCGCCCTGGCTTTGCAGGCGGCCGCCTCAGCCGTTGCCGAGATGACGCGCCGCGCATGGACGGTCGCCTCGGTTGCGCTCAACAACAGCCTCGGCAAGACATCCGTCAATCCAGAGTCGATCGAGGCGGCCGAACGCGAAGTCGACAAGATGCGCGAGCAGATAAAGGCGTACCTCGTGGAGATTTCCCAGCGCAAGCTGTCCCAGCGCGAGGCGCTGATGATCCCGGAACTCATCCACTGCGCAAACGACGCGGAGCGAATCAGCGACCTAGCGCTCAAGGTCTGCAGAAAAGGAGACGTAGTCAAAGGTGGCATTGCGGACCCCGGTGCCGTTTCCCTCGTAGCAGGCGTGGCGGCACAGGTCAGGCAGTTCGCCCACGGCACAATCGACGCGATGAGGAACGGCAAGCCGCCCGCCTTCGATCCGAAGAGCATCGACAGCGGAATCAGGTCCGCCGCGCGCATGGCGACTCTCGAGCTGTGGAGCGACCAGCCGTCACGCGGCGCGCACACGCGCGAATACCTTGCGCTGGTGTCGGTGTTCAAGTGCCTCGGAGACATTTCCCGCCACATCGGAAACATCGCCGTACGGGCCAGGGAATTTCGCGCACCGTCTAATCCACCACAGACCACCGTGCGTTTTGGTATAATATAAGTCATGAATCAACCAAAGATACTCGTCGTTGAGGACGATCCGTCCATCCGCCGCGTAATCGTGCTGGCCCTCAAAAGCGCGGAATACGCGAAGATAGAGGAGGTTGCATCGGGCAATGCGGCGCTTGAAGCCGCGTTCAGGCTGCGTCCCGACCTTATACTGCTCGACATCATGCTCCCTGGAATGGACGGGCTGTCGGTGTGCCGCGCTCTTCGGTCGAATCCCGAGACGGCCTCTACGGCGGTCGTCATGCTGACCGCCAAGGGCGCAGACCGGGACGTCGTGGCCGGGCTTGACTCCGGAGCCAACGACTACATAGCCAAGCCCTTCTCCAAGGACGTGCTGTTGGCCCGCATCAGGGCCGCGCTGCGGGCAAACGGTGCCGCAGACGCGAAGCATTTGTCGCTCGACGGTCTCGTCCTCGACAACACCACCCACCGCGTCACGCTGGACGGCGCGGACCTGAAGCTCACGCTCACCGAGTTCAGGATACTGGAGCTGCTGCTGCTCAACGCCGGACGCGTGTTCGAGCGCGCGCGGATAATCGACCGCATATCGGGCGGGGAGAAGATTGTCACGGAACGGACCATAGACGTGCAGATGGTGGGTTTGCGCCGCAAGCTGGGTGCATGGGCCAGACACATAGAGACGATCAGGGGAGTCGGATACCGGCTGGACGAAAATGAAAAGACGGTTTGACAGAAGCCTGGCAGCCGCTGCTGCCGCCGGCGCGTGCATCGTGGTGTTCTCGCTGCTCCTTTTCGCCGTCGCACGCAGCTTCCGCTCGTCGATAGCGGAAATTGCGGAGTCCGGAACCCGCGTGACAATCGTCAACGCCGACGGATCGGTTTTCTACGACACCGACGACGCTACGGGCAACCACGCGACGCGCGAAGAGGTGCGCCAGGCATTCGCGAGCGGGCACAGCACCGTGCTGCGCCACTCCGACACCCTGAACCGCGACTTCCTCTACTGTGCGCGCACTGTCGATGGTCGCGTGGTCAGGCTTGCCGTGCCGTACACAGGCGTGATAAGGTCTCAACGTCTCGCCTGGGCCGGGCTTTGCGCCGCCGTGGCGATGGGCGCATGCGTTATCGCGCTGGTCTTCATGGTGACGCGCAGGCTCACCAGACGAATCGACGAGCAATCCAAGAGGCTGGAGATCGCCGCCGCAAACGAGAGGTTCCGCCGTGAATTCACGACGAACGTCACGCACGAGCTGAAAAGCCCCCTGACGGCGATACAAGGCGCCGTTGACGTCCTTGGTGACGGATCGTGCCTTTCGGAAGAGGAACGCAAGGATCTGTTCGGGATAATACACGGCGAAAGCGCAAGACTTGGGTCTCTTGTCGGAGACGTGCTTTCTCTCGCCCAGATAGAGCAGGAGGAGATAGAACATTCCCATGACTTTGCGGACGTGCCGCTGGCGGAACTGGTCGATGCAGTGGCGGCCCGCGAGCAAGCCAAGGCGAACGCCGCGCACGTGAAGATCGCGGTCGTGCGCAACGACGACGTCCACGTCAAGGGCGACGTCGGCCGGCTGGAGGAAATCCTCGAGAATCTGATCGACAACGCCCTGCGCTACTCCGGGTCGGACCGCATAGACATTACGTCTGCGGCCACGCCGACGGAGGTGACCGTATCCGTCACCGACTTCGGAATCGGGATACCTGCGGAGCACATCCCGCACATCTTCGAGCGCTTCTACCGCGTCAACAAGTCGAGAAGCAGGTCGCTGGGCGGCACCGGCCTCGGACTGGCGATTGTGAAGCACCTCGTCCAGCTGCACGGCGGATCAATCTCGGTGGTCTCGCGTCCCGGACAAGGCACGACATTCTCATTCACCCTTCCGCGCCTGCCGCATCCAGCCGATTTCCCCTCCATCCACCGCAAGCTCCTCAACGGAAGGGCAAATCCCCCCGCGCCGACTTCTTGACCTGCTCGTGGTAGAAGTAGTTGACGACGATGGGCGGTTCGCCGAAGTCCGCCATGCGGTATCGCCGCCGTACCGGAACTCTCACATGTCCTCCAGAAGCACATGAACCGCACAATGGGGCTGGTTCTCGTCATCGTCGTAACCGTGCTGCTGGGACTGATTCATCTGCCATCTTTTGGCATAGGTCGATTCTCCGCCGTACAGAGGCGATTAGCGGACAGCGGCCTTGCCGGGGCGGTTCTGCTCGGAGCATTCTTCGCCTTGGCGTTCTGTCCAACGTCCGCCGCGCTCTACTTCGGTTCACTCATGCCGCTTGCCATCGACCACGGTTCTTCATTGTTGCTCCCCTCGATCTTCGGCATCGCATCTGCTCTCCCCGTGGTGGCGACCGCAGTGCTGATCGCAGCCGGCATGCGGAAAGTTGGCGCGCTATTCGGACGCATTACCGCACTTGAAAAATGGCTCCGCCTTGTAACCGGCGTCGTTTTCCTCGTCATTGGCGCAGGATTGACGCTTAAGGGCATGTTATAGCAACGATTGATTACCTTGCGACCGGCTCGTAGTCTATCTTCGATTCCTCGTCGGTTGCTTCGAGTTTCATGATGACCGGGCGGAGTCCGTCGTTGCAGCTCACGATGGCGACGCCCGGCTTCTTGATCCAGTCGTCGTAGTAGAAGAGCGACTTGTCCGCGCCGTGCGCGAGCGCATCCTGCTCACGCACGGACACACGCCTGATTCAGTAACCTACCATCTGCCGTCCGAGAACTGCGCCTTCGTGGGTGACACGATCATCGACGGGAACGTCGGCCTTACGAAATTCCCCGGCGGCGACCAGCCGGCGCTCATTCGATCCCTTGAAACGCGCATCCTCACGCTTCCAGCGGACACAACGCTTCTTTCCGGTCACTCAGCTCCATTGACCCTCAGAGAATTTCTGACGTGATCCTAATCCAAAATCGTAGGTGAGCAACGAACTTCTTGTTTCTGTTAGTCTCAAAGAACCCCCAAAGTCACAAAGAGGCGGCGAACTTGTAGCCCAGCGAGCGGACGGACACGAGGCGATGGCCTTCAGGACCCAGCTTCTTGCGCAATACGAGGATGTGCTGGTCGAGTGTCCGGGTCGTCCCATAGTAGGTGAGTCCCCAGCAGGAGTTGAGAAGTTCGTCTCTTGAAATCACTTCGTCGGGACGCGCCGCGAAAAGGAGCAGCAGACGCAGTTCACGGGCCGTCAGCGCGACGGATTTTCCGTCCGGGCGGACAAGCGACGCCTTGCGCGGGTCTATATGCACAGTTCCAAGCGGAATTGTCTCGGGAGTGCGCGAATCCGCCCTGCGCAAAACAGCGGCAACGCGTGCGAGAAGCTCGCGGACGCCGAACGGCTTGACGATGTAGTCGTCGGCGCCGAGTCCGAGTCCCTTGACCTTGTCATCCTCGCTCGACCGCGCCGTGAGGAAGATAATCGGCACCCTCGCGTCGACGGCCCTGATTCGCGCACAGACCTCAAAGCCGTCCGTCGCGGGCATCATCACGTCGAGGAGCATCAGGTCGGGCCGCTTCTCGCCGAACGCGCGGAGCGCCGACGCTCCATCAGGCGTCTCGCGCACGGAGTAACCCTCGCTCGCGAGCGCCGCCTTCACGGCACGGCGTATTACGGGGTCATCTTCGGCGACAAGGACTTCAAGACCGCGCGACATGATCAAGAAGCTTCTCCACGAGGTCCGTCAACTGGGTGGCATTCTCCGCGATAGACGCAATGGCGTCGCGTCTGTCGGACTCCTCCGGCAGTCTGTGCTCTTTCAGAAGGTCGGCATTCAGGCAGAGTCCCGTGAGCGGCGTGCGCAGCTTGTGCGAGATGTCCGCCACAAACGCACGGTGCGCCGCCGACTGCCGCCGCGTGCGGCAGGCATCGACGGCGAAGAGCCCCGCCATTCCGCCCAGAATGATGATGAGCAGCAACAGAATCGCCGCCCCCGCCTCGGTCGCCATGCGCTCGGCGCGCGCGGAGACCTCCGCATTCGCGCGTCCGTGCTTCTCCCGGCACCCACATGTGCACTCTGGCTGGTTGGCGACCGCCGAACAGATGCCGGAGCGGTCATGCATGACGAGGCGAACGCCTGCCAGCGCGATGAGAAGCGCCGGCAGGCCAATCAGCGTGATGATCGCAATGGTTCGCTTCATTGGGCGATTTTATTTCTTGCAGTTGCAGCCGGTCTTGCCGCAGGCACACTTCGCGTGGTCCGTGCAGCAGGTGCAGGGCTTGCCCTTGTCGCACGCGCAGGCCTTCTCCTTCGCGCAGTTGCAGGCATTGCCACAGACGCACGGCTTGCCGTCCGTGCAGGCGCACGCGCTCTTTCCATTGCACGTGCAGCATCCCGTGAAGGCCATCGCCACCAACGCCACGACGCCCGCCATTGTCATCAATTTGCTTTTCATCTATTAGTTCCTTTCGCATTCTTGCGCTTCAAGGCACCATGCCTCAAAGCGGCGTAGAGTGTAACATTTTTCTGAAGCGGAAATGTCATACGAATGTCAAACTTCCGGAGAAATCTCCAGCGCTTTCAATTACCATTCAACAGGCTCGTAGTCGCTCAATCCTCAACGCGCCTACCACTTGACCGGCTCGGCGAGGATGGTGCCGTCGGCTGGGGTAACACTGCCCGGCGCGGCGGACTTGTACTGGACGCAGAGCATTGTGAGCGGCGTCGAACCCGTGTTGCGTTCGTTCCGTCGACCTGATACTCGCCCTCTCCCGAAAGGAAGAAATACAGCTCCTCATGTTCCTTGTGCGTGTGGTAGAAACCGCCCTCCGTTCCGGGCGCGAACACCTGCAGCGAGAAATCCGCGCCGCCGGCCTTGACCGCCGCCCCGCCGAACACCTTGCCCGGAATCTTCACGTTCGGGCCGAGTTCAAGCACATAGTCCTTGATCTCCGCAAGCGGGCCAAGGTCGATGGCCGTCGCGTTGGCGATATCCGCCGTTGCCTTTATTTCTTTCATTGCTTTCTTCCTTTCTTGTTTTGTTTTCGCCGCAATGTACGCAAAGATCGCAAAGAGTCAATCCGATTTTGCGCTCTCTGCGTTCTTTGCGGCTTCTAAATTGGACAACACTTTGTTCAACAGTTTTTCAAGCATTTCGCCCTCGTCCTTTGAGAGGGGCGAATAGACGCGCGAAGCGAGCTTCTTCGATATCGCGGCGAAACTGCCGCGCAACGCCTCGCCTTCGGCGGTCAGCGCGACAACCACGCTACGCGCATCGTCCTCCGACTGTGCCCGACGGACAAGCCCCGTCTCCTCCAGCTTGTCGACGAGGACCGTGGTGGTCGGCTTCGTGCGGTGCGCGAACGCGGCGAGCTCGTGCATGGTCGCCTCGCCCTTCATGAACAGAAGCGCCAGCACGTCGCCGTGTGACGGCACTATGCCAGAAAGCCCCGCGGCGGCGAGTTCGCCGCGCAGCCATTTCTGGGTCAAGTCGTGAATCCGACCCATCAGCATGACAGCATCGTGTTTCATGGCCGCCTATTATAGTTAGATGTCTAACTTTTGTCAAGGGGCGGCACGTAAATTTTTCTATCGCATTCTGGTTCGCAATATCAAGCTTCAAACGTCTGGACGGCGGCGATGGTGCGCGCGATGAGGTCGTCCAGCGTCCAGCCGAGCTGGTCCGCCCCGCGCCGGATCACGTCGCGCGAGCACCCGGCGGAGAACTTCTTGTCCTTGAACTTCTTCTTCACGCTCTTCAGGTTCAGGTCCTTCGCGCTTTTCGAGGTATAGGGTAATCGGAAATGGATCTGCTTCAAAATAGGCGTTTCCTATCATGCAAGATGTCATACCATATTAGAAGAACGACTTGTGCGCGTCTCGCGCGGCGATTCCCTCTACACAACAAGTTCATAAACCCACATCTACTCTGTCTTGGATTCCTGTTCCAACTCTCGCTTCTCAAACATCAAAGCGAAAGATACCACGAGAAGGACGCAAGAACACCATATCGCCCGGATTCCGAGCTTCGGCACGGCAAGCGAACCAAGAGTAGCACCGAGTGCGAACAGCGCGATGATGCCAAGGTAACGTTCCGCTCGGAGCCACGCCCGCCTACCGCCGCCGGACAGGGCACGGCCGCCCCATTCTGCGAACGAACGGAGGTTCCCGATGCACATCGTGCTGGAGTAGCCATTGCCATGTATCTTGCGAAACGCCTGCACCTGCATCGCGCATGTAAACGAAACGATGGCGTTGGCCGCGAAGTCGAAACCGGACGGGATGAAACCAACTACGAACAGAAGCACAACTTCGACGATAAGAACTTCCTGCCGCCAATGCAAAGTAACCGAACGACGACGCAGGAAAAATGCCGCGAGCACCCCCAACATGAACGCCGTCACGGGCAGAAGATAGTGTATCGCCCCTGCAATGTCAAGTGCAAACACCTTTGTGCCGAAAAGGACGATGTTTCCCGTCTGCGCATTTGCGAACACATGTCCGCGAGCAAGAAACGAGTAGGCGTCTTGAAACCCGCCGGACAGGGCGAGAAACGCCGCTACGCGCCATGCGTCCGAGGCGTGCGTCCTCTTCATCCCCATCAACCCCTTGTGAGTATTGTGAATCATGCCAACGCCCTATTTTCGATTGGCTGGTAGTCGATTTTCGATTCCTCATCGGTCGCTTCGAGTTTCATGATGACCGGGCGGAGTCCGTCGTTGCAGCTCACGATTGCGACGCCGGGCTACTTGATCCAGTCGCCGTAGTAGAAGAGCGACTTGTCCGCGCCGTGCGCCAGCGCAAACACATACTGGTAGATTGCCTTCCACGCCTCGTCGCAGAATCCCTGCGGCTTCGCGTAGTCGGCGTAGAACACGTCGCCGGCCTTCATCATCGGACAGGCGGTCAATCCGTCGATGCCGTATTCCGCCGCAAGCTCCTTGTCGAGCGTCGTCTTCAGAATCGTTATTTTTACCTTCTTCATGTTTATCTCCTTCAGCCCCTGCCCAGAAACGGTCCAGCCTCATCGTCGGTGGCCTCCAGCTTGAAATACACCGGCCTCAGTCCGTCGTTGCAGCAGGTGATGACCTTGCCCGGTTCCTTCATCCATCCGCCTCCGTAGAACTCGCGCACCCCGCAGGCGAGGGCGAAGACGTACTGGTTGATCGTGCGCCATGCGGCGTCGCACATTCCCTTCGGGCAAGTGTTCGTCGCGTAGAACACTTGCCCGGCTTTCAAGACGGGACACGGCTCGAGATTCGGCACGGCGTATTCGTCCGCCAGATCCTTCTTGAGCGATGTCTCGAGAACTGTTATTTTCACGACTGTCATAGACTTCTCCTGTGTCAAAACACATACGCTTCCCCGTCTTCGGGCATGAGGACGCGCTGGGCGAGCCCGCGTCTTGGCGAGCCCGCGTCTTTCGAGCGCGGCTTTGAGAGTCTTGCGCGTCAGCGAGGCGTGGGCGACTGTGTCCATGTGGCTCGCGATGACCGTGGCATTTGGCGCGGCGCGGCAGACGCTCTCGACGTCTGCATCATCCATGATGAGCCGTCCGTATGTCTTCAGCTGTGCGGCGCAGGCGTTTAGGATTACGACATCGGGTTTCAGCTCCGCCATGGTCTTGGCGACTTCGTCGCACCAAATGGTGTCGCCGAGAATCCAGAGTGTTTTCTTTTCGCCTGGTGCAGTGAAGAAGATGCCCGATGCCGGACCGCACGGCTCTTTCGTGCCATGCTTGGCGTAAGTGCGCTTTAAAGTCACCCCGTTGAATGTGACGCCGTCATCCGTTAACATCCGAACGTCCGCGAAGCCAGACTTCTTCATCACGCCGACCTCGCGCTCGTTCTGCACGAAGAGCGGAACGGATTTGTCGAGCTTCGCGCCCGCCGTGCCGTCGCTCGCCATGTCGAAGTGGTCGGGGTGAAGGTGCGTGAGGACGTATGCATCAACGCCGGACAGCACATCGGCTAGTGGTATCGGGAGCTCGCACATCGGCATTACGATGTCAAGCTGCGCGGGATCGACCACCTCCGATGCAAAAGGCGATTGTCCGAATGTGAACCCCTCGGACTTGCCGATGAGCCAAGGGTCGATGAGGAATTCGACTCCGCCGAAATTGACGCGAAGGGTCGCGTTGCGTATCTGCTTTATCTTCATGAGGACCATGTTCGCGATGTCCATCGGGTTGCCGACGCGCCCCGCGAAATGCTGCGCGGCGTCCGGGCCGTCGTAGGTTTTGAACGACGTGTCGATCCAGCCTGGCGAGATCGAGTTGACGCGGACGCGTCCGGCGAGGCTGGCGGCGAGCGCATGCGTGAGCGCAGCGATTCCGCCCTTGGCGGCGGTGTAGCTCTCGCTCTGCGGCTGGCTCATCCTGTCGCGTGAGGACGAGATGTTGATGATGGACGATCCCTCGGCGAAGCTGTCCTTGAACAGCTTCGCGAGATAGAACGGCGCAACTACGCCGACGGCCTGTGCGTATGCGAACTCCTCATACGTACATTCGTCGATGCCCTTGAAGAGCGGCATCGCGTTGTTGACGAGAACATCGACCTTTCCGCTCTTGGCGATGACGTCTGCCGCGAACCGCTCAAGCGTCGCCTTGTCCGCAAGGTCGCCGACGAACCACGGACCCTCCTGCACATCGATTATGTGACCTATCGCGCCTTCGCGCGCGAAACACTCGGCGATGCACTTGCCGATGCCCTGCGCCCCGCCAGTCACAACCACAACCTTGTCCTTGAACGTCATTTCGCATCCTCCAGCAGTTCAAATCGCTTCATCTTCTTTCCGTCGCGCTCGATAGTCTCGAAGAACATCTTTGCGGGGCGCACCCACAAGCCTCCATCGCCATAGAGCGCACGGTACACGACCATCTCCTCCTGCGTCTCGGAGTCCTTTGCGAACCCTTCGAGCCGGTAGCGATTACCTTTGAAATGCCGGAACTCGCGCCCAATCAGACCTATATGTTCATCAGTCATCTTTTTCCTCTTGCTTGTAACTTCCTTATGGCTTCTCTTATTTGCTTTCGCTACTGGGAGTTTTGGAGTTTGGAAGGCTTGGAGGATTTTTATAAACTCCTCCGAAACTCCTAGTCTCCTAATCTCCCAGCAGCGAAAGCAATAAAAGTTATCCGCATGTTCATTCCAGGGCGAAGCGTAGGCGGCGGGCTTGTCTCCTTCGCAAACTGGGCGTTTTCGCACAGCCGCTACTGGTAGTTCCTGATCCGGACGTCGATTCCGCTCCCAGTGAGGAGGTCTGCCACCTGCTTGATCGGCGTCTGGGAATAGTGGTAGGGGAACAGCACCTTTGGATTGATCGTCCGCGCCGCCTTCGCGACCTGCTCCGACGTCATCGTGTACGGTTGGTTGCAGGGCAGAAAGGCAACGTCGATGTCCTTCAGCGCGGACATTTCCGGGATGTCCTCCGTGTCGCCGGCGATGTAGATGCGCAGGCCGTCCATCGTCAGGACGTAACCATTGTCGCGTCCCTTGGGATGGAACTGCGTATGATCCGGCGTGGTGTTGTAGGCCGGGACGGCGTCCAACTTGATTCCCTTCGCAAGCACGCGACTTTCGCCGTTCGCCAGAGCCGTTCCGAAGCCCAGCATCTTCTGGACCGCCGGGTTGGCGACTATCTCAGTGCCGTCCTTCTTCAGCGCGGCGATGGTGTCGCGGTCGAAGTGGTCGAAATGCTCGTGTGTGACGAGGATGACGTCGGCCTTGGGGAACTTCAAGTAGTCCGTTTCAGGCGCGTACTTTGCCACGGGATCGACCTGGATTTCAAGCCCGTCGTACTGGATGCGCAGACTGGCGTGTTTGATCGCCGTGATCACGACCTCCTTGCCGCCTTTGGTCTTGAACGTGTCCGTCTGGAAGCCTAGCGCGCCTTCTCCCGTTGTCGCAGAAGCGGCGGTCGCGGCGAAAAGCGCGTTGAGCCAGTTGACGACGTCATCTTCCGTATGATGCACCGTCACGCCCGTGCCCAAGCGGCGCTCGACCTGGTTCGAGCCGCGAATCGTCAGGCCTTCCTTGACTGTCGCGGCCGGACATGCCTTACGCACGTCCACGAAGTAACGGCCCGCGCCTCCGCCGCCGTGCGTGCAGAACGGCACGACCGTCTTGCCCGCGAACGAATGCGTCTTGAAGAATTCCGCGACCGGCGGCGCGTATGTTCCGTACCAGATCGGCGAGCCGATGAACACCACGTCGTAGCCGTCGAGCGGAGGGACGGACTTTATCGCACGCGTTCCGCCGTTCTCCATGTCCTTCTTCGCGGCCTTGAGCGTTTCGCCGTAGGCGTCGGGATACGCCTCGACGGTTTCGATCGGGACAAGCTCGCCGCCCGTGTGCTTGGCAATCCACTTCGCGACT
>ONRL01000038.1 GCA_900320225.1 uncultured Lentisphaerota bacterium | reverse complement strand
ACCATCACGAGCACGTTCTGCTGGGCGCGCTTGATGTACTCGTACGCGAGCTTGCGCCGGCCGTAGTAGTCCACCACCGAGTCGGAGATGATCGGCCAGCCGTCGCGCATGTTCCACCAGGTCATGCCGGTCTTCTTATCGAACTTCCGCGAGCGGCAGTGCTCGACGATGAACTTCATGCCCTCCGCCTGCGCACACTGGCTCTCGAGCGCGAAGCCCTCGAGGTCCGTCTCGATGTCGCCGAAGAGCATGTGCATCTGGAGCACCATGCGGTGGTTGCGGCAGGCGACGAACTTGCTGCGCGCGAGGTAGTTCTCGAACACGCACACGCCGCGCTTGACCCACTGGTCGTTGAACTCAAACACGCCCGGCGGCGGCTCGCCCGGCACGAGCTCGTTGGACAGGTACTCGCCGGGCACGTAGGGGACGTACCGCACGTTCCACATCACGTTCTTCTCCTTCGGACTCACGAACGGCTCGTGGCACTCCGGCGAGAACATCTGGCGGATCGACTCCACCGACGGACAGCCGTGGCAGCCGAACTCGCGCCCTTCCACCAGCGTCGGTAGTAGTGCCCCTCCACGGAAAGGGTCCGCCCCGCCACCACGTCCGAGTCGACGTACGGCGAACTCGGCAGGTACGGGTGAGTTGGGTCGAACTCGCGCAGAACCTCCGGCAGGATGCGGCGGGAGAAGACGTCCTTGTTCGGATCGGCGCCATACGCCTTCCACGGCCCCAGGCGGAACACGGAGTCATTCTCGTTGTTGCCGCAGTAGATGGCGAGCGAGGCGTGGTTGCGGAGGCGCTTCACCACCTCGATCGTCTCCTTGCGCAGCAGCTCCTGCAGTGCCGTGTTGTTCTGCGGGTACTGCGTGCAGGCGAAGCAGAAGTCCTGCCACACCAGCACGCCGTTCTCATCGCACCAGTCCCAGAACATCTCGGGCTCGTACAGTCCGCCGCCCCACACGCGGATCATGTTGCAGTTCGCCTCGCGGACAAGCTCGAGCGTGGGGATGATGCGGTCCTTGTCGCGGCAGTGGAGCGCGTCCACGGGCACCCAGCTCGTCCCGCGCATAAAGCATGGCTTGCCGTTCACGATGAACTTCATCTCGCCCGGGCTCTTCGTGGCGATGTCGTAGTCGGAGAGGATCTCCGACAGGACCTCCTTCGTGGCGATGTCCCTCCACTCCACCTTCACGTCGTAGAGCGCGGGCTCGCCGAATCCCAGCGGCCACCAGAGGTCGGCGTTGTTGATGCCGAAGCGGAGACGCGGCGTCCAGTGCAGGACCTTCGTGCGCGGGCGCGCGACGACCTTGCCCTTGCGCGATACCGTCACCTCGATCTCCGACGTGTCGAGGCGGCGGAACGGCCCTTCCAACCGGATGTCAAGCATATACTGCGCAGAACGCCGTTCGACGTCAATGTCCAGCTGCGCGCAGAAGAAGTCGCGGATGCGCTCCGTCCGGCGCACCATCACGCGCGCGTCGCGGAAGATGCCGGCGGAAATGAAGCGCGGCAGGATGTCCCAACCGATCATGTGGGCAGGCTTGCGGAACGCTTCGAGCTCAGAGGTTGATCCTGCGTTGCCGATCGGGGCGATTTCGCTGAACTGCGATTCGACCACCGGCGAGCGGAAGAGGACGGCGAGATCGTTCTCCCCCTCGCGCACGAACTTCGTCACGTCGAACGCGTGCGGGATGAACATGTCCGCCGCCTCGCCCACCTTGCGTCCGTTCACGAAAACGTCGCAGAGCGTGTCGAGCCCGTCGAACTCAAGGAACGCCTTCTGGTCCAGCGCCACCTTCCCCAGCGTGAACTTCCGCGAATAGAGCCACTGGTGCCCCTCGTACTTGCGCACCGCGTACTGGTTGTTCGCGTAGAAGAGGTCCGGCAGCATCCCCGCCGCGCACAAGTCGAGCTCGTAGCAGCCCGGCACCTTCGCGGGGAGGGAGATTGTCTCGGCGGGCACCTCCTCGAGCGTCCGCACGCTCCCGCGGTCCGGCGTGGGCCAGCCCTGCAGCTGCCACGCGCCGTTGAGGGAGAGGGACGAGGTCTTGGAGGGGACCGCCCCCGCGGCGACGCAAGGCGCCGGGCCGGCGGCGACGTCGATCGCCGCGCGTTCCGTGATGAGGCACGGCGAATCGTACACAGGGACGTTGGTGAACGTGACGCCGTCGGCGCACGCCTTCATGCCGTCCTTCGGGAAGACGCGGACCTCGCCCGTGAGCAGGTCGACCCACACGGGGTCCTTGAGCGGCGCACCCGGCCAGCTGAAGACGGCGGGGCGCTTCTCCAGGCTGTCGCCGGGGCGCCTGTACGCCATGGCCCAGCCGTCCTTCTCCTTCGACCGCGCCCATTCGCCCGTCGTCCAGAACACGAACAGGGGCGCGCCCCGGCGCCGGAACTCCCAGAGCTGGAGCGAACTTTCCGGCGACGACACCCGGCACGGCACGCGCGTGACGTCCGAGTCGAACACGGTCGCCACGTTGCGCACGGCGTAGAACGCCCGCTTGACGCCGATCACGTTGCGCGCGGAGTCGGCGCGGAGGAGTCCGTAGCAACCGACGCCGCGTCCGGGATGGAAGTAGTCGCTGATGGTGAAGACGGCGGACGGAATCTCGCGCACGTAGTCGCCGAGCATCCGGCGCATGTCCCACTTCGCCTGCGAGACCTCGCTCCACGCGATGCGGTGGAGCGCGAGGCCGTCGCCCGACATCTCGCTCGGCGCGCCGTTCTCGCCCTGCCACATCCGCGCGTGCGGCGCGTACTTCGCGCAGAGCCGCTTGAGCTGCTCCACGTTGCCGTAGCTCTCCTCCGGCGCCGGCACGTAGCCATGGTAGATGAAGCGCCAGAAGAGCTTGATGTCGTCCCCGAACGCCTTGTAGCACGCCTCGTGGAATTCGGGAGCGGTCGCGCAGAGCGAGAGTCCCGCGAGGCGCGCGTCGGGGATGTTCTTCCGGATGATCCTGGCGGTGCGGACGTTGAACGCCGCGATCGCCTGAGGCGTCTTCTTGGGCGATCCGTCCATGGGAGGGATGTCCGGTTCGTTCCACATGAGCCAGTCGCGCACGCGTCCCTTGAAGTGCTGCGAGAGGGCGTCCACCCAGCGGTCCCACGCGGCCAGCGCCTCCTCGGAAGTCGGGAAGCCGCCGGAAAGGTCGTGTCCGCCGCCGCCTTTGTAGATCGGATTGCCGTAATCCGTTTCCAGCACGGGATTGAGCCCGTGCGCAAGGGCGAAGTCCACGCACTCGTCGAGCCACGCGAAATCGTACTTGCCCTTTTCCTTCTCGCACTTCGCCCAGCCGCCCTGGATGCCGAGCCGCGGCAGATAGTCCTTGTAGGCCGCGAACTTCGTGAAGTCGCGGTCGAGCAGTTCGCACCCGATCATCCACTGGTCGTCCTTCGGGTCGGGCGCCGTGCGCGGCGCAAGCGTCCCCACCACGGGCATCTCCAATCCGGCCGCTCCCGCCGCCATCATGAATCCCAACACCAATGCCATTGCCACTACAGGCTTCTTCATATCCACTTTTTCTCCACTTTGATCTGTGCGATCTTTATGTTCTTTGTGGCTCAATCCTATCGGAAGAGCACGCACGTTCCCGTTGCGATGAGCCAGCACTGGAAGCAGCCGGGGTCGAGCCGGCCGTCGCGGAGGCGCAGGTTGCCGGCAAGGTCCGTGTCCGAGGCCGTGAACACGGACGCGTCGCCCATGCCCAGGACGGGCGAATTCAGGAGCAGGGAATACTTGTCGACGCCCAGTTTCGCGGCCTTGTCGCCCGCCATCTTCAGATCGGCCGCAGACACCGTCCGGTTGCCGCCGAGATCCGTCCAGGAGATGTTCTTGCTGACTCCCGGCGCGCAACCGACCACGCCGTACACGCAGTTCGACAGTCTGATGCCGGAATCGGCAGGAGACGACGCGCCGACCGTCACGTCATATCCCACGTCGCACAACGTGTTGTGTTGCGTTTTGTTGTTTGCCCAGATGCAGTTCTTGAACGGCGTCGCGACGCCGTTCTCCTGCGCGTGGAACAGGAATTTGGGAAACACGTTGTCGGCGAACGTGCAGTTCACGTAGTCGCTGCCGGGGACATGGTAAGCGCCGATCGACCCCCACCGGTAGACCAGGCCGCGCGTCTGGTCCGGCGGCTTGCAGCCGGAGACGAGGCAGTTCGTCGCCACGTTGTGCCCGTAGAACGCGCAGTAGGCGCCCTTGTTGGTGAGCGTGTGGATCCGGCAGTCCACCGCCACGCAGTCGTACAGGCAGCCGAGATCCATGTCGCACCGCAGAAGCGTGGACGAGGACGCGTCGCCCGAGGGGACGTTCGCGTCCGGCGTGCCGTTGTACGTGCTGAACGCGTATCCCCAGAACGTGTCGACCTTCTTGTTGCCGACGAAGCGGCAGTCGACCGCCGTGCTGTTGTTGACCACCCCGCCGTACGGCACTTCGTTCCCGAAGAACGTCGTGTTGGTGCAGGCGGCGTTGCGCACGAGTCCGCTGCCCGAGCAGTAGTTGTTGGTGAACGCGCAGTCGACGATCCGCGGCAACCGGGCCGTATCCGCGCCATACACCACGCTGATGCCGCTGCCGTTGATCTTGTTCGTCGCGTAGTTGCCGTAGAACACGCATCCCCTCACCAGATTCGTCGTCTGGGCAAACACGGCGGTGCCCGACGTCTTCCAGGCCGCGGCCTTCGTGAAATAGTTGGACGTGAACGTGCAGTTGACGACGTTGCCGGGGCATGCCGCCCGGAGCAGCACCGCGCCGCCGTGTTCGTCCTTGCCGCTGTCGCCCATCCCGCAGGAATTCCCGAAGAAGGCGCAGTTCGTGCAGGTGCCGCCGTAGATCGCGCCGCCGGACGCCTTTGCGTAGTTGTTCGAGAACGAGCAGTCGCGGAACTCAAGCGGGCCGTCGGCCAGGTTGTGCGATTCGTAGACCGCGCCGCCGTTCGTGCCGCTCGCGTTGTCCACGAACCGGCAGCGCGTAAACACGGAACCCTTGCCGCCGTTGGTGTTGCCGTCCGCCGCGGACGAATGGACGGCGCCGCCGGTATCGGTGGCGGAATTGCCCTCGAACGTGCAGTCCATTACCTTGGCGGAGATGCGCAACGTCAGAGCGCCTCCCGCACCTCCCGTCGCGCGGTTCGCACGGAACACGCAGTTCGAGATCTTCCCGCTCGCCTCACCCGACACGGCACCGACCCATTTCGCGCTGTTCCCGATGAACTCGCAGTCCCTCAGCCCGTCAGACCCGGAGCCCTGCCACCAGACCGCGCCCGCCTGGTCGGCCGCACGATTGTCGACGCAGCGGCACCGGAGCAGGTCGACCTTCACGCCCACGCCGCCAGAGTAGCTGGCGGCGACGTTGTTCGTGAAGAGGCTGTCGACGGCGTACACGGCCACGACGGCCCCGCCGGAGCGGGAGACGTTTCCTCGGAACACGCAGTTGGAAACGAGATTCGCAGTATACACGCCCATGATGTAGCCGCCGCCCGTGGCATTTGCGGCGAACACGATCGCGCCGCCGCAGGCGATCGGCGACAAGTTGTTGGCGGCCACGCGGAGGTCCGTGCGGTCGCACGACGCGAAGTTCTCGAACGTCAGGTCGCGGAAGGTCGAGCCAGTCACCGTTCCATAGAAGAACCGGTCGTTGCCGTTGCCGCGGAGAATCGTCGCGTCGTCCCACTTGCCGGACGAGGCGCCCACGAAGTGGAGTTTCTTGTCGGCCAGCACGTAGTTCCTGCTCGTGACCGTCACGCTGCCGTCGCCCGATCCCGTCAGAGTGCCGGTGAACGACGCGCCGTCCAATTGGTAGGTGCCGGCCTCGAAGCGGATCGTGTCGCCCGCAGACGCCTGCGTCACCGCGTTGGTGAGCTGCTGCGACGGCGTCATGCCGTTGACCGTCCCGAGGCTGATCGGCCACTCGGCGCCGACGGCGGCCAGGCAAACGGCCATCGTGGCAAAGAGCACGCCCCCATGGCATGCCTCAATCACGGCTCTTTGTGTCACTTTCATTTCAACCTCCTGCACTTTTGGAATGAATCGCAATTAGTATAGCAAATCCCGCCGCCTCCCTCAATCTACACGCCTGCCGCTATCTCGTGGCGTTGGCTTCCTTGAGGAGACGCTTGAGCTCCTCGTACCAGACGTCCGTGTCGACCTCCTGCGGGGTGAGGAAGAGAAGACGGTCCTTGATGGGCACGACCTCGGGCGGCCGGAAGTCCGGTCCCCTGAAGTAGATCGGCGAGGCGGCCGCGCGCGGGGCCTTCGAGCCGGCGTTCTTGAGCATCGCCACGTACCAGGCGTTCTCCTTCTCCACGAGCGTGCGCGTGAAGGAGAAGTGTCCGTCGGCCGCCGCGGTGAAATTCCTCTCCTCAAACACCTCGCCGTTGCGGATCACGCGCAGGGTGAAATCCTTTCCGGGGTCGGCGTAGGCGTCCACCACGAGCGTGCGCGCCTGCGGGCCGGGCAGCAGCTTGTCACCCGACGTCTTGCCGTCGATTTCGATGATCACGCCCGCGCCGAAGTAGGAGACCATCGTGCGCCCTTCCCTGAACGCCCGGACGATGGAGTCGCCGTCGACCTTGTCGAGCCGGACGTAGGTGGCGTGGGAGTCGCCGGGGGTGCGTCCCACGTCGAAGGCGGCGTCGCTCGTGCCGGAGCAGGCGAGCGTGTAACCCCTGTTGAGGAGCCTGTACCAGAACTTCTCGGCGCGCTCCTCGGGGAAGTAGAAGAAGTCGACCACGGGGACCATGTCCGGGCGGCAGAGGAGCCAGAGCATCAGCTCGTTGTTGATCATGCCGTAGGTCTTGCGTCCCGTCGCCTTGTCCACGCGCACCACGTCGCCGTAGAGCGGATGGACGGGCACGGCGAGTCCCCCTCGCGCGTAGATCGTCTTCTCCGCGAGTTCGAGGTTCGTCACCTTCTGCTCGGCGTAGCCGGGACCGTAGTCCTTCGGGGAGAGCGGCGGCACGCCGACGCAGCCGTAGTGTCCGTAGACGTTCTTCGGGAACTCGTTGTTGATGCGGAGGAAGAGCCTGTCGTCGGAGAGGTACTCGCAGAGCCGGCCGTAGTCGAGCGGATACTCGTCGTTCGCGTGCGCCTGCGAGAGCCAGATCCAGTCGTAGCGCTCGGCGCGGCAGATGAAGTTCATCTGCTGGAGGTTGGCGCGGTAGAAGTTCTCGCCGTGGACGATGTGCGCGTGGAAGTCGCCCTTGTACCAGCCGCGTTTGCGGAGCTGCGGGAAGTCGAGCGACTCGACGATCTTCACCTCGCCCGTCGCGGTGAACGCGTATTCGCCCGCGGTCCAGAAGTACCGGTTCCTGTGGTGCCACACGCCCTTCGGGGCGGGATAGCCGCCCACGGGCGTGCCCGCAAAGTCGAACCCGCGCACGGGCTGTCCCGAATCCGTGATCGTGAGCTGGGCAGGGTGTCCCAGGTTGCCGTGCACCACGCGCCGCTTCGGGTCTGGCAGCGCCCACAGCGGCAGGTCCACCGGCGCCCGCGCGGGCACGACCAGCCACGGACGCACCGCCTCGCCGTAGCCGTCCTTCATCGCCTTCAGGCCCTTCTCGTCCGCCTGCGCGATCTCGCCCGAGTTCGCCACCACCCACGCGCCGGGCATCGTCTTGCCCGTCACGCGGCAGGGATGGAACTCCGCCGTCTGAGCCAGGGCAACGCACGCCCCCAGAGCAACACAAAACGCAATTCTCAATTTCACGGCATGTCACCTTTGTCGTATTTGTATCGAGGACCTCGCGCGTTTCCTCACTCCGGTTCGACGACCACCTTGAAGAAATGCAATGTCGACGTCTCAGTTGTCACCGTCGTCCATTCGGTGGCGCGCAGATCGTCCGTTCCCTTCACCACGGCCCGATACCCAGCCCGCAGTTCGCTCGGCCAATATGACACCTTGCCCTTGCCGTCCACGACCTCGATGGAGCAGATCAGCTTCTTATCAGCATCGCGCGGGTCGGTCTGGCACACGTATTCAGCCCAGTTGGCCATGCCGTCGCCATCGCTGTCGGCGTAAGCGGCCTGCTGGAACACCGCCTCAGCGTCTCCGTTCGACGCAAGGCCGTTCTCTATGAACCACGTGTAGGGAATGACGGCCGTCAGCTCCGCACCAGAAGCGGACTGCGCCGTCACCGTCACGGCGGCCACCGCCTCCATCGGCGCGAAGCGGAGCGACAGGTCCTTGTACGCCGTCGTGCCGTTCGCGTCCGTCGCGGCAAGCGTGAGGATCATGCGCGAGCGCAGGTTGTCCTCCGTGACGCCGCTCGGCGTGACGGAGACCGTGAACCGGCCATTGCCCCGAGGCGTGACGGTCACGTCGTTGTCACCGACAAGCGCCAAGTGGCTCGGCAGCGCCTGCAAGCTCGTGACGCTCTCGGAGCAGGTCACGGAGAAAGTCGTCGTCCCCAGACCGCACTCGCTGTAGAAGCCCTCAGACACGGAAGAGACGGAGCGGATTTCCGGCGTTCCGAGCGCCGTCAGCGTCTCCGTCTCCCACGCCACGGCAGGAACGGACGGGACAAGGACATTGGTGATTCGTGGAGCGTAAAACCTGCCGCCGGCATCTGATGAAGTATAATATGAACCACTATGCGTGTAGGAAAGCTTCACAGTGCCAGACTGTCCCGCCAAACTACCCAACGAGATGTTAACCGATTGACGCGAAGCATCGGCAGAGTTGGAAATGTTCCATAAAGTCGTCTGCGTTCCATCAGCCGCTATAAAAGCTACGGAGAGCGTATCCGATCCGTTCCCGTAATAATTGTACGTACTCCAATCAAATGTCAGCGTTGATGTCGCCGTGAGGCTTCCGCTAATCACAGCGGAGACGGAGCAATTGTTGCGATGGAGTACCGTTGTATCGTCAACAGCAGTACCTGCATACGACCATGTGCCGCTTGTGTCTGTCGTGGAGAACACGAGGTTCTGGGACGAATACGACTGTTCGCCGGGAATCGGAGTATTCCTTGTTCCGGCGATAGCTGTCGAAACGGATTCTGATGTCTCGCCGTCAACAAGGGCGCCGGAGATGTTCGGCGTGACGGTGAACGAGTACGTCGCTCCGCCCGAAAACCCGCTCAGCGAGGCGCTGCGCGCCGTCTTGCCGACGGTCAGCGTCTCCGGGGCGACAGGCGCAAGCACGTCTGTGACACGGAAATCGTCAAGTTGGATTCTGCTCTCGTCTTGCGGGTAATATGAACCGCTGTGGCTGTTGCGGATTCTGAATTGCGCCGTCTGCCCACCATACGAACCGAGATAGATGCGTTCCGTGCTCCATCCAGATGCCCCCCAGTCTGCTTTCAGCGTGGGTGTACAAAGTGGCGTCCAATCCCCGCCATTAAAACGCGCCTCAATCTGATACACGGCACCAAGTGCTGCGAAGCTGTACAATTTAAATGTCAACACAGATGCAGATGTAAGCGTGTAGGAACCGGGAAACGTATAGGTTCCGGCGGCTGTAGGTTTAGTGAACAGAAGGTTGTCGTCATAACCGGCGCTGTCGGTTGTGACGTATATGCCAGCCTCAGAGGACGACACACCTGTCGATGCGGAGAAATCGTCGAGGAAGGTCGTTGGCGTCGTCGCGTTTCTGGAAATCGACACCGTGAATCCCGAAAGTTTGTTCGTGTAGAAGTCGGGGAAATGCCAATTCAGCGAGAGGCTCGTGCCACATACTTTCGGCAACGGGTCGATCTGAGGCTTCGCGCGCGGGTAGTGCCCGACAAGTACTTGCTTTTCCTGGTAGTCCTGAATATTGTCTGCGAGATTGTAGTAGCCGTCGTTCGAACCGCCCCAGCCAAAGTTTATGTACAAGTATTGTATGGAGCCGGACTCCGCCCAACCATGTGCCACAACTTCGTGCCCTTTGTATCGCACATTGTTTTCGTTGTATGCGCCAATGGAGACCTGGCACGGAACGCCGGCGAGAATGTCGTTCTTGATGCGTTCTGCGCCATCAACCATGTCAACCCATTCGCCCTTGACGTACCATTCAGACGCATTGTTCGCAACCGTACCGTAGTTCGCACTGGAACTGCCGCTTTTGAACGACATTCTCGCGAGCACGTCCGCAAACAGGACAAGACGAGCGATGGGATAACGCACGGACTCGTCAACAAAACCGCGCAGATCATAATCATACCTCCACCCCCAACTGTATCCTCCGCCTGGATAATAGTTCGTCACACAATAGCTGGCATAGGAGACGTAGTCATCTTCGAGCGACCCCCAGTCAATTGGAAGATGCCCGTCGAAGCGGAGCGGAAACGCCGTCTCGACATTGTTGGTGTCCGTGAAGGAATGGTTGAAGGAATCGACGCGATCAATTCGCGCAGGCCAGCGGAAATGCCGAAATTCCTGCGCGGCGGCGGTGGCCACGCATCCGCACGGACAGCGCCCACGATAGGAACCTAGGTCATTGGTGCTCGATTTGTACACGGGCACGTAGTCGTTGTAAGGCTGACATTGGTTGTAGTGCGACTGCAGGAACGGCGGAATCACGACTGTTTCCGGGGATTCAATGGCTGCCGCCATGAGCTTCAGGTTCGTTCCGCCGCCAAGCAAACGATTCCATCGGGCGTGGCGCACGCCACCATTCGCCTCCTGCGCCGCGAGCGAAGCGCTGATTCCCGCGAGGTAGGTGTACGCCGGGGAATCCGGGTCCGGCTCCGCGAAGTCATTCGTGGAAAAGCCCACGATCGGGTCGGCCAGGTCGCTTCCGCTCAGAATAACGTGCCCAGAGGGCGAAAGTGCGGCAATCCAGAGTCCATCACGTTCGAACACCGTGGAGACCGTCCGTCCGCGCAAGACTGCAGAACCGACAGGATCGGCCAGAATAAATGCGGACGCGGCTGCACGCGCCTCATCTTCCGTGACGGTCGCCGCAGACAGCGCACCGGCGAGGGCAATGAACGCTCCTGTCGCCCACAGAGAAATGGAACACGATATTTTCCTTGTCATTTTCATTCCTCCTGTTCGTTAAAATCAATCTTGCCAGTCTACTTCCTGTATTTCTTCACGAGGTCGTCGCGGAAGAGCGCGGGCATGTACACGCCGCCCACCACGCTCCGCGCGATGAAGCCGCGGAAGAGGCCGGAATCCGTCATGTACCAGTCGCTGAACGCGACGCGGTCCGGCGTCTCGTCGAGGAACCGGTAGATGCCGTCGCACAGGAACGCGAGGTCCTCGGTCTTGCCGATCAGCGCGCCGCACCACACGAGCCAGTCGGACTTCGTGTACGTCTTGCGGCAGTCGAGCGGCACGCCGTAGGGGCCCGCCACCTGGCGGTAGACGCGCAGCTCCGCCTCCGCCACCTCCTTCGGGAAGAGGTTGAAGCCGAGGAGACGGTCCCACACGAGGTTGTACTTGAGGCTCCAGGTGCCGGGCCGGTCGAAGGCGATACGTCCGCCGCCGTGCGCGCCGCCCTTCGCCGCCTCGATCCAGCGCGGCGCCATCGACGCGGCGAGCGCGCGGTACTTCTCGGCCGTCGCGCGATCCCCGCGCATCTCCGCCATCAGCGCGTACGAGGCGAGCGCCATGATCGACTTGATCGAAAGGTTTGCGTTGTGCGCGAGATGTCCCGCGAAGTCGTCGGTGCAGAGCTGGTTGCCGGGATCGTAACCGAACTTCGTGAGGTACTCCGCCCACTTCGTCACCTCGCCCCACCAGCGTCCCGCGAAATCCGCGTTCCCCTCGGCCTTCGCCACCGCCGCGAGCGCGATGAGCATGTTGCCGCACTCCTCCACCGGCATGCGGAACGTGTCGTCCGTGCCGCCGCCGACGGACTGCCCCTTTTTCATGCCGTAGTACTGCCCTTCCGCCACGGGGTAGAGGCCGAGGTCGTGCGGGGCGTACGGATAGGGCCATTTGTCGGACGCGGCGTAGATGCACGTGGGGGCGAGCGTCGCCTTCGCGAGCGTGAGGCTCGTCAGCAGCAGGTGCGGCAGCTGCGGGTAGAACACGTCCGTCGTGCCGATCATGCCGCCGGAGCCGTTCTCGGCGGACATCAAGAACGGCTCGCCGTCCGCGTTCGCCACGAACGCGCACGCGGCGAAGCTCTGACGCCAGGCGAGCTCCGCGATCGCGGCGTACTTCGCGCCGCCGACCGACTCCATGTCGCGCCGGAAGGCGTCGTCGAACGCGCGGCATTTCGCCTCGAGCGCCGGCGCGTCGCGGACGGCCTCGGCGAGCATCGCGTCGAACGACTTGCCGCCGCGCCGCCACCAGTCCACCAGCTCCGTCCCGAAGAAACGCACGTTCTTCACGTTGTCGTAGGCGAGGATGTAGGTGGTGCAACCTTCCGCTCCAAACGGGCCCACAAGATGCACGCGGCCCCAGTCGGCGCGCTTGCGGTCGCCGCGAACGGAGAACGGGGTCTGTTCGGCGCGGCCGACGGAAACATCCTGCACGCCCGCCACGGAGCGCGTCTCCCACGTCATCTTCGCCTTGTCGTCGTTCGTGGCGAACGACGCGGAGATGGTGGCCTTCACGGTGGTGTTCTTCGCCCCGGCCACGCGCACGGTGAGGTAGGTGACCGGACGCGAGAAGACGTCGAGGTCGTCCGTCAGGCGCGGAGTCGTGAAATCCACCTCGGCGGAGAGGCCCTTCCCGTCGGCGAAGCGGTAGGAGGTCACGGTCGCGCCCACGCGGCACGAAACCTGCGGCAGCACGGGCATCTCCACGCCGCGCCCGTCGCCGCGTCCGCAGAGGCGGTAGGTCACGCCGTCCGCCTCGAGGAGCACGGTCAGCGGCTGGACGGCGCCGGCCCAGTGCGTGGTGTCCACGTCGTAGAGCCGGTCGGCCCGGCTCCACAGACTGAAGTGCGGCTCCACCGACACGAGCGGCACGGCCGGCGGCCGAAACGCCGAGAGGGTCGCGCTTGCCGCGACCGCAATCATCGTAATCATCGTCTTCTTCATTCGTCATCGCTCCTTGTCGTTACCACGTCGGTCACGCGGCGGTCGTTCGGATCCGTCGGCACGTCGTCGAGGATCTGGAACGGATACGCGACGGCAAGCGCGACCGCGTCGGGCGCCGCAACCGCAAGATACCGGTCGTACCAGCCGCCGCCGTACCCGATCCGCCGTCCGTCGCGCGTGAACGCGAGGCCCGGCACGATCCACACGCCGATGTCGCACGGCGCGATGTCGTACGTCTCCGCCGGCTCCATGATGCCGTGAAACCCCTCGACCAGCGTCGAGGCGTTCGTGTAGATTGCAAGACGGTACGTGCCCGACTCGGCGTGCCAGTACGGCACGGCCACCGCCACGTCCGCCGCCCAGAGTCGCTCCACGAGCGGCGCGAGGTCGATCTCGTCGTCGTTCGCGAGGTACACCGCGAACGGATGCTTCGCCGCCACGGCCGCCTGCACGTCGGCGCGCGCCCACACGGCGTCGCAGATCGCCGCCGACGCCTCCTCGCGCTCCTCGGGATCGACCTCCCGTCGGCGCGTGCGCATCAAGTTCCGGATGTCCGATTTCGTCATGATCGTCTTCATTTGAAAGAGATTATACCAAAAATCCGCAGTCCGTGGCTCTGCGCTGTTCCTGTTTTGCAACCTGTTTAAGAAACGTGAAGAAAACGCCGGCGCAGGCGAGGGCGTCGTCGAGGGCGTCGTGGCTGTTGACGCCGTCGATATCCAGCGCGCCGATGAGGTACGAGAGCTTGTGGCTGGGCAGGTCCGGACGCAGCCGGCGGGAGAGAGCGAGCGTATCGCACGTCTCCACGTCCTGCGGCGCGAACGCGAGGCCGAACTTCCGGCACTCCTGGCGGACCATCCGCATGTCGAACGTGGCGTTGTGCGCGACGAGCAGCACGTCGTCGCCCACGAACTCGAAGAACTGCCGCATCGCCTCTTCCGGTTCGAGGCCGTGTTCGTGCAGGAAATCAAGTGACAGACCGTGCACCATCTCCGCGAACGGGTTCATCTCGCACGTCGGGCAGATGTAGCGCGCAAATGTGCGCGAAAGCTTGCCGTTCACGTACTCGACCGCGGCGATCTGGCAGATTTCGTCATACGTGGTGCAACCGGTTGTCTCCGTGTCGAACACGACCACCCGCCCGTTGCGAGCGCACTCTGCCAACCGCAGCAGATTCTTCTCGCTGATTCTCATGTCGTATCGTGGCATCCACCTCCGAGGTCGTGAAGCAGATCACGCCAAGGCGCCGGTCAACTCCGCGACGGAGGTGAATCCGTGGCGTTCACAGTAGGCGACCAGGCCGTCGTGGACGGACGCAATGACGCCCGGATCGGTGAAGGTCGCGGTACCCACGGCCACCGCCGTCGCCCCCGCGAGGAAGAACTCGATCGCGTCCTTCGCCTCGTAGATGCCGCCCATCGCGAGGATCGGCAGCTTCGTGACGTTGTGCGCGTCGTAGACGAGCTTCACCGCCGCCGGATGCACGCACCGGCCGGAAAGGCCGCCCGTGCGGTTCGCGAGCACCGGACGCCGCGTCTCGATGTCGATCACCATCGCGGGAATCGTGTTGATGAGCGAGAGGGCGTCCGCCCCCGCGTCCTCGCACGCCTTCACGTAGGGCGCGATCGACGGCACGTTCGGCGCGAGCTTGACGAGCAGCGGCAGCGTCGTGGCCGCGCGCACGGCCGACACGACCTCGTACAGCACCTTCGGGTCCTGTCCGAACGTGTGCCCGCCCGCCTTGACGTTCGGACAGCTCACGTTCATCTCCAAAGCGCCGATGACGGAATTCACGGCCTCCGTGATCCGGCGCGCCACGGCGGCGTACTCCTCCACCGACCCGCCCCAGATGTTGACGATGAGCGGCGGGGCGTTCTCTCCGACCTGCCGCGTGTAATGCCGCACGTAGTGGGCCGCGAACACATCCACGCCCGGTCCCTGCAGCCCGATCGCGTTCACGAGCCCGCCCGGCACCTCCGCGTGGCGCGGCATCTCGTTGCCGGGCCAGGGATCCATGCGGACGCCCTTTACCGTCACCGCGCCGAGCTTGGAATAGTCGACCATGCCCACGTACTCGGCGCCGTAGCCGAACGTGCCGCTTGCCGTCGTCACGGGCGTGCGCATCTTCAGCCCGCCCAGGTCCACCGCCATGTTCACCATACCAGCTCCTCCGCCTTGAATACCGGTCCGTCCATGCAGCAGCGCGCGTTGAAGATCTTGCCCGCCCGGCGCACTTTCTGGATGCACGCGAAGCACGCGCCGACGCCACAGACCATGTGGCGGTCCATCGAGATCCAGCCCGGCATCCCCGCCGCGAGCGCGCGGTCGGCCACGGCCTTCAGCAAACCGTCCGGCCCGCACGTGAACAGCTCATACGCCTCGCCACGGGCGCGCAGGCCGTCCAGCGCCTCGTCGAGCGGACCCGTCACGAAGCCCTTCGCGCCCGCGCTGCCGTCGTTCGTCGCGACGCGCACCTCCACGCCGAGCGCGGCGAAGCGATCGAGCGCGAGCAGGTCGTCCTTCGTGCGCCCGCCCACGAACAGCACCGCGCGCGGGTCCTTCAACCGCTTTGCGAGGAAGTGGAGCGGCGCCACGCCGTAGCCGCCGCCCACGAGGAGCGGTACGCCCTTTGGAGCAGTCGGGAAACCGCGTCCGAGCGGGCCCATCACCTCCACCGCGTCGCCCGGCCGCACATGCGCAAGCGCCGCCGTGCCGCGTCCCACGACCTTGTAGAGCAGCGTCACGCGGCCTGCGTCCGCGTCGAACACGCTGAAGGGACGGCGCAGGGCCGTCGTCTCCAGCCCCGGCACGCGCACGTGCACGAACTGGCCCGGCACGAGCACCGCGGCGAGCTGGGGGGCTTCCAGAACGAGGAACCGGTACCCCGGCCCCGCGTCCTCGTGCACGGCTACAACAGACTGTTCATTAAGTGCCATTTCATCTCCGTTTTCAATCGCGCGGGCAGATCTCGCCCTTGAGCAAATAGGGTTTCAGCGCCTCGAGGCGGGCGTCGATTTCGGCCTTCTCGAGATCCGAGAGCGGTACATCCTTCATCTCCCATTTCTTGCCCTTGGCGCCCTTCGGCGCGTGCACGCGCGTGAGGCGGTTGGTGAAGATGCCGCGCTTCTGCAGCACGTAGAGGTGCGGACCACGCATGCTGTCGCTGTTACTGCCGAACGTATCGCCGAGGTTGTACATGAGGAGCAGTTTCGAGTAGGCGTCCATGAGCGTATGGTCCGCGTCGCCGTTCTCGATGCGCTTCCAGATGTAGACGAGCAGGTCCGCGTAGGGCGCGCGCTGCGTCACCACGCCCTCCGTGCCGATGCGCCGTCCCTGGTAGAGCCAGCCCTTCGCGCCCCAGCCGCTGAAGACCGTCTTGATGGCGGGCTTCGCCGCCACGAGCTCCGCCATGCGCCCGTTCACGAGCCCGCCCGGCGACTCCTCCTTCACCCAGCCGTACACCTGCGGGAACTCCTTCGCGAGGGCGACGATCGAGGCGACGGACTGCTGCGGACTCTTGCCGTTGTACGTCTGGATGATCACGGGGCACTCCGCCACCTCGCCGAGCGCGCGGTAGTGCGCGACGATCGCGGCCTCGTTCGTCGCGTTGTCCGGCGGACGCGCCAGCAGCGCCATCTCGACGTTGTGTTTCTTCTGCAGTTCATTCACGAGGCGCGCGCGCGTGAGGGCCTCCGCCGACGACCGCCCGGGGCAGACCGCCGTGAGGCGCGCCTTGAAGTCGGGACGCGCGGCCCGCGCCGCGAGCGCGTCGAGTCCGCGGCGGTATTCGTCCATCGAAAGGTTGCCCAGCACCTCGGCGGCACTCGGCCAGATCACGCCGCCCGCTCCGCACCGGTTCACGAACGCCGCCTCCTTCACGAGCGTGGGCACGTCCAGTTGGGCGTCGGCCGTCCACGGCGTGACGAGCAACGGAAAAGGTCCGCGCAGCGGACGCTCCGCCGCGCCGCCGCTTGCCACGGCCAGCGCCATCGCCCCGCAGAGGAAAAGTCGCATCGTTTTCTCGAAATTCATTTCTGCCTCCCTGTCTGTGTCACGTTATTATACCACATTTCGGTCCTCACACGCGCAGGTCGATGGAATTGCCGGAAGCGCCTTCGCGGGCAACGGTCCCTGCGCGGATCTGCATCTTCTCCAGCGTTTCGACGCACCGCGCCGTGCCGCGCCAGTACGGCACCGCGCCCAGCCGCCGCATGAGCATCGCGCCGCCGGACACGTGGGCGGAGTCCGTTTCAGGCACGGCGTACGTTTCCGGCGCGTCCGGTTCGTCGGGCGGCACGAACGCCTCCACGTCCACGCCGCGCAGCGCGAGCAGCGTCGCCGGACGGCGCGCCACCTCCTCGCCGAGGAGCAGCAGCACGGCCGCCATGTGCTTGCAGGGACGCGACCAGTCCGGGCAGCTGCACCGCATCACGACGTCCCAGACCATCTTGCCCTCCGGCGTCTTCCCGCGCGGCTCGGCCTGCGGGAAGAGCGGGATCCCCTCCGCGCGGAACAGTTCGCCCACCTCGATCGGCAGGTCGCCCGCGAGAAGGCGTCCGAGAGTCATCGGCTGCGCGCGGATCGCCTCCGCGATCCGCTCCCGCGCCGGCCCCTCCGCCGCCGTGAAGTCGAGCGTCACGCGGTAGGGGTCGGGACGCGACCCGACGACCGACGCCGACACGTGCGCCCCCTCCGCCACGAGGTCCGTCACCTGTCCGCTCACCGCATACTGCCGCCCGCGCCCGAAGCGCGCGCCGAGGCGCATCGCCTCCAGCGCGGCGATCCACCGGCGCGCCCACCACGTACCGCGCGCAAGCGTGCGCAGGTCCTGCGCGCGGATGCCGAACGCGTTCCGCGTCACGCGCACTGGATAATGCCTACTCCCCATCGAGCGACACCATCCTTTCAAACTCCTGTTCCGACATCTTCAGCAGGAACGACTCGCCGCTGCCCACGATCTCGCCCGCCAGGTGCCGCTTCGACTCCAGCAGCTCGTCCACGCGCTCCTCCAGCGTGCCCGCGCAGATGAACAGGTGCACGAACACGTCGCGCAGCTGTCCGATGCGGTGCGCGCGGTCCGTGGCCTGGTTCTCCACGGCGGGGTTCCACCAGCGGTCGAAGTGGATCACGTGCGTCGCGCGCGTGAGGTTGAGGCCGAACCCGCCCGCCTTCAGCGAGAGGATGAACGCGTTCGGCTCGGGATCGCCGTTGAACGCGGCGATCTCCTCCTCGCGCTGTCCGGGCGTGAGGCCTCCGTGCAGGAACGGGAACCGGCGGCCGAACCGCTCCTGCAGATGCGCGCGCAGGAGACGTCCCATCCGCGCGTACTGCGTGAACACGAGACAGCTTTCGCCCGCGTCAAAGATCGAATCGAGCAGCTCGTCGAGGCGACGCACCTTCCCGCCGTCCGCGTCGCCGCCGCCCTCCACGAGCGCGGCGGAATCGCAGATTTCCTTCAACTTGGTGAGCAACGCGAGCACGCGGCCTTGGCGGGTGTTGCGGACGCGGGAGTCCGCCACCTCGGCCATTTCTGCGCGGAACGTGGCGAGCGCCGATTCGTAGAGCGCGCGCTGGCGTGGGTCAAGCGTGCACCACTCGCGGATTTCGCGCCGGTCGCCGAGTTCGGCGGCAATGCCGGGGTCGGTCTTGAGGCGGCGGAGCATGAACGGCTCGAGGATGTGCCGGAGACGCGACGCCGCGCCGGCGTGGGCGTCCGTGCGGAGCGCGCGCGTGAAGGCGTCGGCGAACGCGCGTCGCTCGCCGAGCAGCCCTGGGTTGAGGAAGGATTCCAGCGCCCAGAGGTCGTCCGCGCTGTTTTCGAGCGGCGTGCCGGTCAGTGCCACGCGCACCGGCACGTTGAGCGCGCGGACGGCGCGGGAGATGCGCGTGTCGGGGTTTTTGACCGTCTGCGCCTCGTCGAGCACGAGTGCCGAAAACACATTCTCGGCGAAGAGCGTGAAGTCCTTCGCGAAGAGGGCGTAGCCCGTCACGACCACATCCACCTCGCGGCAGGTCTTGTTGAAGGCGCTGCCCATGAAACGCTCCGGTCCCTGGTGGAGGTAGACTTTCAGCGACGGCGCGAAGCGGGCGAGCTCGCGCGTCCAGTTCGTCGTCACCGAGACCGGCGCCACGACGAGCGCGGGACGCGGGGCTCGGCGGTGGAGGATGAAGGCGATCGCCTGTGCCGTCTTGCCGAGGCCCATGTCGTCCGCCAGGCACGCCCCGAACCCCCACTTCGCGAGGAAGGCAAGCCAGCTCGTGCCGCGCAACTGGTAGTCGCGCAAGGTGCCGTTGAAGTCGGCGGGCGCCTCCAGCACGCGGAAACGTTCCTCGCCGCGCAGTTCGTTGAGGAGACCGCGCAGCCAGCCGTGCGCGCGCACGTGGTCCACGCGGAGTCCCCCGGCGCGGCGGAGACCGAAGGCGAGCGCGATCGCGTCGTGGACGGGCACCTTCTTCCCCTTCACGTCGCGCAGCGCGCGCAAAGCCTCGCGCAACACGGCGCGGTCGACCTCGATCCAGTGGTCGCGGAAATAGACGAACGGGGAATTCTGGTCGAGGAGGAACTTGATCTCCTGCTCGCTGACGACCTGTCCGTCCACGCGGATCGTGAGCTTCGTCGTGACGGGCGCGGACGGCGCATCGGAAACGGGCGTGAGGTCGGCCTCGGCGGCGATGTGTTCGCCGAGCAAGCCGGGCGGCTGGTCCACCGCGTAGCCGGCGGCGGAAAGCGCCTGCGCGCCCGTACGGAGGAACGACTCCGCCGCCGCGCGGTCGAGTTCGGCCTCGGTGCCGTGGAGCGCGGCAAGCGGCGGGAAGAGGGAGGCGGCCTGGCCAAGCGAGACGAGTCCCGCGCGCGTGCGGGGCGCGGACGCGAGGCGTAGCCGCCACGTACCATCTTCGGCCGCAGGCGGCTCGAGGGAGAAGCGCAGCGCGGCGCGGTCGGCGGCGGAGATGCGCAGCGGCGCGCGCCACACGGCGAGGTCGTGCATGAGCATGCGGATCTCGCCTTCATCCGGCCATGCCACGCGTCCGTTGTCGCTGCGGAGCGCGTGCAACCAGGCATCGTGCACCGTATCGGGACGCACCGCGCCCGTCTCGAGCGGCGTGCGCCCGCCGAAGCGCGCGAGACCGTCCACGAGCCGCACAAAGAACGCGCCGTGCGACGCGTCAAGCGGCAACCACCTCGCGGCGAAGCCGTCGCCCTCCTCCACGAGATGCGGCAAGTACGCACCATCGGCGACGGTGCGCGCGGCGGCGCGAAAAGTCTCGGCCGCCGTCCGCACGTCGTCTCCGAGGAACACGCCCGCCTTGAAGCGGCGCGTCCGCACGTCGGAGAGGAACATCAGGAGGTTCTGCATGGAGGGAACGGCACGATCCCCTTCCAGCAGAACCTCATCTTTGAACCACACCACCTCGCGCACCGCCTCCAGCAGTTCATCCCCCACAAGCGGCTCGGGGGTTCCTTCCAACCCCGCAGGCCGCTCCCCGCGGAACGCGGCCGTTCGGGGAAGCGGCACTCTTGCCGCTTCTTCGGAAATGATGTCCAGGTGCAGGGTCAGCATGCGGCGTCGCAGGCGGCACGGAGGGCGGAAACGGCGGCAGCCATGTCCGCCTGCTTGAAGAGGAAGCTGCCGGCCACCAGCTGGTTCGCGCCGGCGCGTACCGCGTCGAGCGCGGTCTGGGCGTTCACCCCGCCGTCCACCATGATGTCGAGGTGCGGCGCGCGCGCACGGAGCGCGGCGACCTTCGGGAGGCAGTCCGCGATGAAGGACTGCCCGCCGTAGCCGGGGTGGACGGTCATCACGAGCACCTCGTCGCAGAGGGCGAGGTAGGGGTAGACGGCCTCCACGGGCGTCTCGGGGTTCAGCACGATGGCCGGGCGCGCGCCGAGCGCGCGGATGCGCGGAAGTTCGACATGGAGGTCGCAGTCCGCCTCCACGTGGATCTGGATCGTCTGCGCGCCGGCCTTTGCGAAGACTTCAAGATAGAGGTCGGGGCGCGTCATCATCAGGTGCACGTGCCGGTAGAACGCGGGTTCCACGCGGCGGCAGAGCGAGACGACGTCCGGCCCGAACGAGAGGTTGGGCACGAAGTGCGCGTCCATGATGTCCAGATGGAGCGCGTCGGCACCCGACTGGTAGGCACGCGCGATGTCCGCGGCCAGCGCGCCGTAGTCGGCGGCGAGCAGTGATGGAAGGATCTGGACGGCCATGACTCTCTCCGGACAAAAAAATGGAGCGGGCGATGGGAATCGAACCCACGTAAGAAGCTTGGGAAGCTCCTATTCTGCCATTGAATTACGCCCGCCTTGGCGGAGAGGGAGGGATTCGAACCCCCGATACCTTGCGGTATGCATGATTTCGAGTCATGTGCATTCAACCAGGCTCTGCCACCTCTCCGTGAAAGCAGGGTGATAGTGTACCACCTCCTTGCCGCGCCGTCAAGTGGTTGCCGACGGAAAATTATGGTATACTATCGCCCAACCGCATGATAGAGAAGTCAAAGATAGCCAACGTACTGGGACGGCTCCGCGAAGTGGAGTCCGCCATGGGCGACCCCGCCGTCATTGCCGACGCGAAGCGCTACCGCGCCGTTGTGTCGGAGCACGCCGCGCTGCGCAAGCTGGAAGCCGCCGCGACGCGTTACTTCAAGCTGCTGGACGACATCGACGGGAACAAAGCGCTTCTGGAGGACCCCGAGTTCGGTCCGATGGCCAAGGAGGAGCTGGAACGGCTCGAGGCCGAGGCGCCAGACGCGGAGCGCGCCGTGCTGGCGGGTCTGCTGCCGCCGGACCCGCTGGAGGGACGCAACGCCGTGTTCGAGGTGCGCGCGGGTACGGGCGGCGACGAGGCCGCGCTGTTCGCGGGCGACCTTTTCCGCATGTACTCCCGCTACTGCGAGACGCGCGGCTGGAAGGTCAACGTGATGAGCGCGAACGAGACCTCCCTCGACGGCTACAAGGAAATCCTCTTCACGGTAGAGGGCGACGGCGCCTACGGCGCGTTCCGTTTCGAGAGCGGCGGACACCGCGTGCAGCGCGTGCCCGAGACCGAGGCGCAGGGGCGCATCCACACGAGCGCCGCCACGGTGATCGTGTTCCCGGAGGCGGACGAGGCGGACGACGACATCGACATCCCCGAGAAGGACCTGCGCATCGACATCTTCTGCGCGGGAGGACACGGCGGCCAGGGCGTGAACACCACCTACTCCGCCATCCGCATGACGCACCTGCCCACGGGCCTCGTGGCGCAGTGCCAGGACGAGCGCAGCCAGCAACGCAACAAGGAAAAGTGCCTCGCCACGCTCAAGGCCCGCATCCTCGACCAGCGCCGCCGCGAGGAAGAGGCGAAGGTGGGGGCGAACCGCCTCTCCCTGCGCGGGTCGGGCGACCGCTCGGAGCGCATCCGCACCTACAACTTCCCGCAGAACCGTCTCACGGACCACCGCGTGGACCTCACGCTCTACTCGCTCGACCGCGTGATGGAGGGCGCGCTCGACCCCGTGCTGGACGCCCTGCGCGCCCGTGACGTCGACCAACGCATCACCACCGCGCTTTCCCAGTCCGCCCCAACGGCCTAAAGACAAGAAAGACGCCACTTTTTCTCCATGGTAAGCCGATAGCGGAAATCTACCTTCCCTGCCGGACAAGCAATGGCAAGTTCCTGTTCGTGGCGGTGACGAGCCGCACGTCGGTCTTGATCTCCTCGCGGCCGCCCACGCGCATGAAGCGCCCGCCCTCGAGCACGCGCAGAAGAACGCCCTGCGCCTCCAGGGGAAGCTCGCCGATCTCGTCGAGGAAGAGCGTGCCGCCGTCGGCCAGCAGGAAGAGCCCGTCTTCGCGCCTCTCCGCCCCCGTGAACGCGCCCTTCTCGTGTCCGAAGAAGCGGCTCTCAAGCAGGTTGGGCGTCACGCTTGCGCAGTTGAAGGCGTAGAACGGCTCGTTGCGCCGCGGCGACTTCGTGTGGATCTGCAGCGCAACCGTCTCCTTTCCCGTGCCGCTCTCGCCGAGAATCAGCACGCGCGCCTCCGGGTGGACGGCCACGCGCGCGATCTCGTCGCGCAGCTCCTTCATCTTCCGCCCCTTTCCGACAAGCTCGCGGTTGCCGTAACGGCGGTAATGCGCAACGAGATGCCGCATCTCGCCGCTCCACGCCTCCTCGGCGACGCCGCTGGCCAGGTAGCGGATGGCGGTCGAATAGGAGTCCCTGTCCTGGTAGTTGCGGTAGGCGTACATGGCCGCCGCGATGAGCTCGTGGTAGGGAGGCACGGTCTTGGGAATCTTGTTCCCCTCAAAGGCGAAGGGCAACAGGTCCGAGACGTCGGTCTTGAACACCGTTCCGACGGCCTTCACGAGCGAGCCGTTGAACGGCCCGCCGCCGAAGACGTGCGCCTTCAGGAGCGGGGCGATCTCGCGCGCCTGGCTTTCAGACATCGGAAGTCCGCTGATCCACGTGACCTCCGTGCGGTGCCGCAGATCCTTCAGCGCCACCGCAAGGCGATCCTCGTTTCCGGAGAGCGAGAGCCCGATCAAGAATATGCGTTTCCAGTTTGCGCCCTCAGATTCCATGAACTCCGGCAGACGCCGTTTGCTCATGCCGAGCACCGCGGCCTGGCCATTCAGCGCCCGTAGCGCAGCGGCGGCCGCCACGGCATATTCGCTCCATCCCCATCCGGTGAGTATCAATGTGTCCATGCGGCATAGTATACCAAAATCTCACGGTCCCGCACGCTGCTCAACCTCTGACAGACGCATCCCCCGACGGTACCCCAACGCTCATCAGGGCTGTCACAACCGCCAATAAAAAACAGAAAGGCGCCACCTGGGGAGGCGGCGCCGCAGACCCGGTCTTGCGAACCGGCTTACTTCGCGAACTTCGCGTAGCGCTTCTTGAACATGTCGACGCGGCCTTCCGTATCAACCATCGTCTTCTGGCCCGTGAAATACGGGTGGCACGCGGAGCAGGTGTTCACCTGCATCTCCGGCTTCGTGGAGCGGGTGTGGATGACGTTGCCGCACGCGCACGTGATCGTGGCGTCGCCGTACTTCGGATGGATGCCTTCTTTCATGATCTAACCTTTCCAAAAAAATTGAGTTGATATTATACCTAATCTCGCGCCCACTTGCAAGGGGGGATTTTAGCGAATTTTCGTGGGCTGGAGACGCTTCGGGTCGTTGTAGCCGCCGCGGCGGATCCAGCAGGAGTTGCACTCGCAGGCGTCGTCGCGTCCGCAGGTGCCCTGAATGTCATGCGCGGGCTTCGGCTTGAGCGACGCCTTGACGAGCGTCAGGAAGCGGTCGCGGTCCTCGGGCTTCACGAGCCACAGCACGCGGCTCCGCTCCTCCATGCCGCGGTTCACGAGCGCGTCGAACGGCTGCGCCGCGACCTTCTCGCCCAGGACCTCCTTCACGGCCGCGCGCAGCGCCGCCTCGCCGGCCGGATCGGCCTCGCGCGACTCCGGACGGTTCCACGAGTAGCCGCCGCCCACGGTGAACTCCGTCACGTTGAGGTCCATCCAGAGCGCGAGCGTCTGGAGCTCGTCCTTGGAGAGCTTCGCGCCGCCGTGTCCGCGCCTCACCTTCTTCCAGAGCGGACTCGCCGCCGCGAAGTAGTCGTAGGGCTTCGACTCGCGCGTCTCGCGGTAGCTCGCCACGAACGAGATCTGCTTGCGCTTGATGAGGTTGTAGACGCCGTTCGTGCCGACGAGCGAGAACGCGGGACGCCGCCCCTCGCCGAGCCCGTGGCAGGAAATGCAGTGCCTGTCGAAGATCGGCTGCACGCTCTTCGTGAAGCTGAACGGACCCGTGTAGCCGAGGCGTGTAGCCGAGGTCGACTTCGGGCTTCGGGTCGTACGTGGTGCGGCCGGCCGGACTCTGCACCGCGTACTTCGCCGCGCCGCTCTTGAACTTGTTCTCATGGCAGCCCGTGCAGCCCTGCACCTCGCCCTTCTGCGCGTAGATGAACGAGCGCATCGTGAACACCGCCACGCCGTTCGTGTCCACCGCCTGCAGCTGGATCGGCACGCCCGCCGGGATACGGAACTGCGCCGAGCCGTCGGCGGCCACCGGCACCGTGCCAAGCAACTCCTTGTGGAGGTCGAGGTCGTCGTGCTGGTTGAGCGTCTCGCGGCGGCACGCGCCCATCACGTCGAGCTTGTTGATGCGCAGGCACTTGATCGAGTCCTTCGGCAGCTCGGAGCGGCAGTCGTACACGTTCTCCACGTAGCAGAGGCCCGTGTCCGGCGCCTTGTCGGGCGGCGGCAGGGTGGAGACGAGCGCGGGCGGCATCGGACGCTTCACGAGCGGGATCGGGTTGAAGGTGGAGATCTCGGGATCCTGGTAGATGAGCTCGCGGCCGCCGAGCGTGTCCACGAGCCAGATGCCGAACGCGGCCGGCGACGGCCACGCGGCCATGTACTCCTCGCGGCGGTGGCGGGGATGGTAGTCGGGATAGCCGAGCGTCTCGTCCGAGTACGAGCAGAGGAAGAGCGTGTCGTTCACGGGGAACGGCGAGCAGTAGGCGCCGGGCGTGTTCCAGCCCTCGCTCTCGGGGAACGGCACCTCGGGCGTGACGCGCGTGACGGGCTTGAGGCCGTCCTCGCCCACGCTCGGGTCGAGCAGGAAGAGCGACCCGCTCGTGATGTTGTGGTGCGCGCTCGCCGTGCAGAGGAGGAGGCGCGAGCCGGGAATCGCCTTCGTCTCGGTGACGACGCCGATGTCCTCGGAATAGTTGCCGTAGACGTGCGAGACGGCCGTGCCGTCGGGGCGCGTGGCCCAGAGCGACTGGAACCACACGGCGTGGCGGTTGATGTAGTCCCAGCGCGTGTAGGCGATGCGGCCGTCGTTCATCACGGCAGGCTCCCATTCGTTCGCCTCGCCGAAGGAGATCTGGCGGATGTTTTTCCCGCCCGCGTCGGCGCGGTAGAGGAGGAACGAGGGCACGTAGCGGCCCCAGTGGCAGCGGCCGTAGTTCTGTCCACGCGTGGACGAGAACACGAACCCGCCGTCCGGCAGGTAGCACGGGTCGATGTCCTCGATCATCGCGGTCTGGCGTCCGCCCTGCGTCTCCATCGGGTCGCCGGGGCAGCCCGTCACCTGGCGCACCCAGCTGCCGTCCGCCGCGCACTCGTAGATGAAGTAGCGGCGGTGGGCGACGGCGCGCTCGCCGCCCGCCTTGTAGCCGGGCCCGTAGATCGGGTGCGCGGGATCGACCTTCTTCACCCACGGGTCGTCGCGCACGATCACCTCGGGCACCTTCAGCTTCTGCGCGTCCGCCGGCGGCTTCGCCGTGTGGTCGCAGAACGAGAAGAGGATGCGGTCCGCGTTCCAGTGGAGGTCGGGGTTGATCACCGTGCCAGTCGGCAGCTTGTCGCCGAGCAGGGAGGATTTCTTCGGCGCGGTCTGCCAGTTCTCGAGCACGACGAGGCCGGGGCCCGGACGGCTCCAGCGGCCGAGGTACTGGTCCACCATGTGGTTCTCGCGCGAATACGGGATGCCGCGCTGGACGGCCAGCAGCTTCTTGAACTGGAGGTCGGGATGGCGGAAGAGGATGTGGCGGCGCAGGCGGCGGATTTCCTTCTCCACCGTCTTGCGCTCGCGCTCCGTCTTCGCGGCGGCGAGCCACGTGCGGTCCGCCTCGAGCTCGGCCTTCTCGTCCTTGAGCGCCGCCTCGCCGAGCGTCTTCGCCACGTAGGCGTAGGTGCGGTCGGCGAGCGCGAGCGCCTCTTCCGGCTCGTTGCTCTTCGTCGCGGCCGCTTTGCCGGCGGCTCCTGCCGCCGCCACCTTCGCGGTGTAGTCGTAGCGCCCGGGCGGCGCGTCCGTGTGGGCCGCAAAGGCTCCGCAGGCCAGAAGCGCGACAAAAGTGGTCAGGATGGTTCGCAGGGTCATGTCATTCTCCTTCAATCCGTTCCGGACGCGGCGACGCGCGCGTCCAGCAATTTCAGTTCCAGGTGCGGGTCGCCGCCGTAGTCAGACTCCAGCAGCGTAAAAAGCACGTCGCGCGGCACGTCGTGCGCGCGGATCGCCTCCACGTCCCGCCCGTGGTTCCACCACACGGCGCGCGGAATCGACTTGTTGACGAACGCGAAGGTGGCGTGCTGCCCTTCCGAGCCGATCGGCTTCGCGTCCGAGAAACGCACGCCGCGCAAACCGAACACCGGCTCCGCGTTGCCCTCGCCGAACGGCTCGAGCACGCGCAACGCGTCGTACAGCTCCAGCGAGAGGTCGCCGGGTTCGATCCAGAGGTCGGGCTCCATCGCCTTTGCGCATTCGATCGCCTCGCGGTCTGCCGCGTACTGCGCCGCACACGCCTCGGTGAAAAGCCGGCGGAAATCCTCAAACCGCCCCGCCTTCACCGTAAATCCGCCAGCCGCCGCATGGCCGCCGAAACGCTCGAGCGCGTCGGCGGCGGACGTCAGCGCGTCATGCACGTTGTAGCCGTCGGGCGCGCGCACGCTACCCGTCACGCTGCTGTCCGACTCCCCCACCGCCACGGCCACCGGCACGCCGAGGCGCTCCATCACGCGCGCCGCGACGATGCCGACCACGCCGAGGTTGCCCTTGTCCAGGCGCGCCACGCAGGCGGGGCGACCGGACGCAATCTGGCTCTGCAACGCGAACGCGAGTTCGCGCTCCTCCGTCTGGCGCCGTCCGTTGATGCCGTTCACGCGCACGGCGAGGTTGCGCGCCACCTCGCGGTCCGACTCCATCAGGAGGTTGTAGGCGAGGGCCGCGCTCTCCAACCGGCCTGTCGCGTTGATGCGCGGCGAAAGCTGGAACCCGTAGTCGCGGGCGCTCGGCGCGGAAGTGGCCGTGCGTGAGGCGGAGAGCATGAGCTCCTTCAAGCCGAGGGGCGCGCACCGCCAGAAGTACGCGAGCGACTGCGCCACGAGAATGCGGTTTTGGCCGCGGAGCGGCATGATGTCCGCCACCGTGGCGAGGCCCGCCAGCACGAGCAGGGGCGCGGCGAACTTGCCACCGTCGTAAAGCCCCTCCGCCTCTGCGGCCTGCACGAGCGCGCCGGCGAGAAAGAACGCCACGCCCGCGCCGCAGAGGTTCTCGCAGCCCGACGCGGCGGCCACGCGCGGGTTGACGAGCGCGTCGGCAACGGGAAGCTCCGGGCCCGGCAGATGGTGGTCGGTCACCACCACCGACACGCCGCGCGCCTTGATCGCGGCGACTTCGCGCGCGGACGAGATGCCGTTGTCCACCGTCACCACGAGCTGCACGCCGGGGTGTTCGGCGAAGAGGCGCGTGATCGCGGCGGCGGTGAGGCCGTAGCCTTCGGTGAAACGGTCGGGGACGAACGCATCGGCCGTGGCGCCGAGACGGCGCAGGGCCGTGACGAGGATCGCGCTCGCGCACACGCCGTCGCAGTCGTAGTCGCCGTACACGACGATCTCGCGCCTGTCGCGCACGAACGGCAAAATCACCGCCACGGCTTCCCGCACGCCCGGCAGCGCATCCACGCACGTCAATCGGGCAAGCGACGGATCGAGGAACTCCTCACGCTCATCCGCGCCGATGCCCCGTTTTTCGAGCAGGCGTTCAACTATCGGGTGTAACTTCACGGCTGGTATTTTACCAAATCCCCGCCGATATGCAAATGGCGAGGTTAGGGCGTGACGCGGTGGGAGCGGGCGGCAAGCGTCGTGCCATCCGGGAGCGAGTACGGCGCGTCGCCGAAGTTGACGGTCACGACCGTGCCGTCCGCGAAGCGGCTCTGCTGTACCGTTCGGTCCGGGGAGAGGATGCGGTGGTCGAGCATCTCGCTGTAGCCTGTCGCGCGCGCAACGGGCGAGGTGATGCGGTAGCTGCGCACGAACTTCTCCTTGTCCTCTTTCCACTGGCGGTTGTTGAAGATGTACATGCCCATCGTGCCGTAAAGGACGTTGAAGAGGTCACGCTTCCACCAGATGTCCGGTAGCTTGTTGTTGTAGTCGCCCCAGTACCAGTGGGCGCACACGCACTCGTGGTACACGAGCTCCCAGAGCGGCAGGCGGTAGTTCTCGCCCACCTGGTACTTCGCCACGCGCGGCGGCACGTTCGTCCAGACCTGCGAAATGTTGCGCCCGGAGTCCGGCACGCGGTACGGCCCGAGCGAGAGCATGCCCTCGTAGTAGTCGCAGAACGGCACGCTCGCGTCGTGCCCCGTCTCGCTGCCGACGACGAGGTGGAACTCGTCGCCGAGGATGCGCAGAAGCTCCATTTTCCAGTGGCGACTGTCTGAGCGCGTCATCGGGTGGGCCGGGTTCCAGCACGTCTGCCACGGCGCGGCGACGGTCGTGTCGATGAACCGCGTGTTGTACGGCTTCGTCTTCAGCTTCTTCGCCACGTTGCGCCGCTCGTAGGCGGGCGCCACGCTGTCGCACATCATCGCGCAGTGGGTCCACGTGCCGTCCTTCGCCTTCACGCCCCACGCGTGCCGCCAGTCGTTCGAGTTGGCGCTGTTCCAGATGATGTCCTTCGGCCACGCCTCCGTGTTGCAGCCACTCTTCCAGCCGAGCTTCTTGAGCTGTTCGGGGTGGTAGATGTCTTGGTAGATGTCGTACCGGCCCACGAGCACGTCCGGCATCTCCGAGAGGAACTTGACCTGCGCCTCGTTTCCGCCCGCGCTCCAGAGGAAGCGGTCGATGCCCGACGCCTTCAGCTCCTTCGCGACGGCGATCTTGTCCTTCTCCCAGCACCAGACGTTCGGCGCGCCGAGGAGGCGGTCCACGAGCGGACGCTCCTTCACCTTCTCGCTGAATGACTTGAACTTGCCGATCGCCTTCGCGTGCGCGCGGTAGCGTTTGCACATCGCCACGTACCCGCCCTTGTCGAGGAACACGTAGCGGATGCGCCGCGCGTAGCCGAACTGCCGCTTCTGGTCCTCCCAGCTCGGGCCGAGCGTCCACAGCTGCGTCTCGGCGTCGCGCCGCGCCACCATCGCCACGTCGTCCGGCGTCTCGAGGATCGCCATCCAGCCCGCGCCCGTCGCATCGTCCTGCACGCCGAAGAACGCCATGCAGATGCCATGCCCGCCATACGCGATCAGGCGTCCGGGCACGCCGTCGGGATCGTCCGCCGGATAGCTGATGCCCTCGTTCAACGGCACGATGAGCCGGTCGCCCTTCCGCGAGGCGAACGCCGCCGGATAGGCGAACGGCGAGGTCATCGTCCCTTCGCCCTCCAGCGTCACGAGCACTTCCGGACGGTCCTTCTCCACGCGGTAAATCGCCTTCCAGCACTTCATCGTCTCGGGGTTGATGAACGTGGCGCGGACGGAGCCGTCCGCGTCCTGCTGCCGCGAAAGCTCCTCGACCGCCCACCGCGAGCCGACGGCCGGCTTCCACGTGCGTCCCGTGCGCACATCCTCCACCTCGAAGCCCGCGCCGCACACGCGGCCGCGCAGCGACCCGTTCGCGAAGGCGCAGGACTCGATCAGCCCGGACTTCGGCAGGGCGTTGCCCGTCCGCGTGACGCGCACGTTCCGCACGCGCGCCGCAGTCACGCCGTGGCCCAGCACGCGCGGCTGGACCGTGGCGACGTCCCGTGGCACCATGAAGGTCGTCTGGATCGGCTGACCGGGCTTCGCATGCCCTTCACCGTACGACCAGGAGACCTCCACGCCCTTCGCGTCGCGCAGGATCACGCTCATGCAGACGGTACGCGAGTCGGGCATGTCCGCGAGCGGCTCCGTCTCGCAGGAGAGCTCGAACACGTCGCCGTGCTTCACCGCGATTTGCGGGCAGCCGTTCACGCACCAGTCCGCGCCGCCCGTGTGCCGCACCTCGAAGGCGCCGTCGGACAACTTCACCAGTTTCACGGCGTCCTTTTCGCGCGCCCACGCGCGGAGATCCTTAAACGCCCAGGCGTTCACTTCGGCTCCGTCCGCCACGAAAGAGAAGAGGGCAAGCGCCGACATTCCCAGCACGTACGGGAAGTTATGCAATTTCATTCTTTTCCTTTCCGGCGTCTCATGGACGCCTACGACTTCTCGTCCGGCATGGGCTTCACGCCGATGTCCGCCAGGCGCATCGAGATGATGCGCGAAATGCCCTTCTCCTGCTGGCTCACGCCGTAGACGAGGTCACTGCCCGCGATGGTGTGCTGGTTGTGCGTGATAATGAGGAACTGCGACCGGTCGAGGAAGTCCTTCAGGGCGTCCACGAAACGGCCGATGTTCGCATCGTCGAGGGCCGCGTCGAGCTCGTCCAGCATGCAGAACGGCGCGGGCTTGATCATGAAGATCGCGAACAGCAACGCGACGGCCGTCATCGTGCGCTCGCCGCCGGAGAGGAGCGTGACGCTCTGCGGACGCTTCCCGGGCGGACGCGCGATGATGTCGATGCCGCACTCAAGCGGGTCCTCGGAGTTCTCAAGCAGCACGAGGCGCGCCTCGCCGCCGTTGAACAGCTTCGTGAACATGCGCTGGAAATTCTCGTTCGCCTGCTCGAAGGTGGTGCGGAACATCTCGCTCGACTTCGTGTTCAGGTTCGTGATGAGCGCGAGGATCTGCTCCTTCGCGGCGAGGAGGTCCGCCTCCTGCGCCTTCTCGCGCGTGTAGCGCTCCTCGAGTTCGCGAAATTCGTCGATGGCCACCATGTTCACGGGGCCGAGCGCGGCGATCTGCGCGTTCAGCTCGTTCACGCGGGACTCAAGCTCCTCCTGCGGCGGCGCCTCGCGTCCCTTGCCCCAGTCGGGATCCGGCTCGCGCAACACGGCCTGCGCGTCGAGTCCGTACTCCTGGTTCAGGTGGTCGTACACGTTCTGCCGGCGCATGGACGCCTCGGTAGCCGCGACCTCCAGCTTGCCCTTGAACGTCCGCGCCTCGTCGAGCGCGGTGCGCTTCGCGCCCACCGCGCCCTCCGCAGCGGAGAGCCGAGCCTGCAGCTCGCCGCGCGAGGCCCGCGCCTCCTCCACCTGGCCGTGGATCGCGGACGCCTTTTCCTTCAGCTCGTCCAGCGAGCCCATCAGTTCCACGGTCTCGTCCTGCAGACGCTGGATCGATTCCTCGTACCCGCGAATGCCGGCCTCGCGCCCCTCGATCATCTTCTGGAGCTCCTCGCGCCGGCGCGCGGCGTCCGCGCCCTGCTGCGCCGTGAGCTGGAGTTCGTTCTCCATCTGCGCCGCCGTGATGCGGCGTTCGGTGAGCTTGCGGCTCTCCTCGGCGTGCGCGATCTCCACGCGCTGCAGCTCGTCCTGCTGCTGCGCCGTGCGCTCCATCAGCGCGTCGCGTTTCGCGAGCGTCGCCTCGAGGTCCTGCTCGAGCTCGCCGTGCCGCGCGTCGTCGCCGGCGTTGGCCGCGAGGACCGCCTTCAGCTCGGCTGACACCGCCTCGAGACGCGCCTTCACGGCCGCCGCGTCGCGCGCGACGGTCCCGTGCTCGCCCTCGGCCTGCGCCGCGCCGCGGCGCGCCGCCGTGAGACGCTCCTCGGCCGCGCGCGCCTCGTCCGTGAGCGCGATGGTGCGCGCCGCGCCCGTCTCGAGCGTCTCCTTCGCGCGCGCAATGCGGTCGCGCAGGTCCGCCAGCTCGTTCTCCGCCTCGGTGATCGGCGATCGGTGGCCGGACGACGGAGCGACGGCCGTGGAAGGCGTCCACTTCCCGCCTTCGCCGTCCACGAGCACCACGTCGCCGAGCAGACGGTCCGCCGTCTCGCGGTCGGTCTCCGAAAGCGCGAGGTGGTCCACGAGCCGGTCGCCCGCCGCCACAGCTGTGGCGCCTTCGCGTCCGGTCTCGACCGCGATGATCCGCACGTCGCCCGAAACATCCTGCAACACGTTCTCGAGCACGGCCTTCGCGGCCGTCTCGTCCTTCAACATCTCCAGCTGCGCGCCCTTCTCGGCCGCGGCGGTCTGCATCTCGCCCAAGTGGTCGCGCGCCTCGGCGATCTCCTCGCGCAGGGCCGCGAGCGCGTCGGACGCGGCCTGGGACCGCTCCGCCGCCTCGGCCTCGGCCGCCTTCGCGGACGCGAGGCGCGCCTCGACGTCCGCCAAATTCTTCTGTGCCTCGGCGTCGCTCGCCTGGAGCTGCGCCTCCTCGCTCGTCAGGCGTTCGCGCTTCAGAATCACCTCGCGCGCCTGGTTCTCCAGGCGGGCGATCTCGTCGCGCACCTCGGCCGCATGGCGGTCGCAGGCCACGGACTCGAACCGTCCCTGCTGCAGGCCCTGGCGCAGCGCGTCGATCTTCGCGGACGACTCGCCGAACGCCGCCTCGGCATCTGCCAGCGCCTCGCGTGCGCTTTCGACGCCTTCCTCCAGAAGCGCGGTCTTCTGCTGGAGCGACTCCGTCTGCATCCCGATCTCGTCGAGCTGCTGGCGGGTGACGTCGATCTCCCGGCCATCGCGGTCGCGCCACGCGCGGTACTCGGCGATGCGCTGCTCGTTGACGCCGATCACCTCGCGCGCGCGGGCGTAGGCGCTGTCCGCGGCCGCCGCCTCCGTGGCGAGCGCGCCGAGGCGCTCCTCGAGCGCGTGCATGTCCGCATGCACCTGCTGCGTGCCGCTCTCGGCGGCGTTCACGTCCGCCGTGAGGTCGATGATGGCCTGCTCCGTCTCGCGCTGCTTCTGGGCGTTGCCCTCGAGCGCGAGGTTGAAATACTGGATCTTGCCCTTGCAGAGGAAAATGTCGAGGCCGCGCAGTTCGTCGCGCAGCTCCTTGGCGCGCTTCGCCTTGCCGACCTGACGCTGGAGCGAGCCGATCTGGCGCTTCATCTCGCGCAGGACGTCCCCTTCGCGCAGGAGGTTCTGCTCGGTCTGGTCGATCTTGCGCATCGCCTCCTTGCGGTCGGCCTTGAACTTCGTGATGCCGGCCGCCTCCTCGAACACGGCGCGGCGGTCCTCGGGCTTGGAGGAGAGGATCGCGTCAATCTGGCCCTGCGCCATCACGGAGTAGGAGGACGTGCCGATGCCCGTGCCCATGAAGAGGCGCTTGATGTCCTTCAGGCCGCAGCGCACCTTATTGAGGTAGTATTCGCCCTCGCCGGAACGGTAGACGCGACGCGTGACCGTGACCTCATGGTACTCGGTGCCGAGCTCCTTCTCGCAGTCGGCGAACGTGATGGACACCTCGGCCATACCGAGCGGCTTGCGCGTGTCCGTGCCGTTGAACACCACGTCCACGAGCTTCGAGCAGCGGATCGCCGTGGGACGTTGCTCGCCGAGCACCCAGCGGATCGCGTCCGACACGTTCGACTTGCCGCAGCCGTTGGGTCCGACAATGGCGATCATGCCCGGCTCGAACGTGAGCCGGGTGCGGTCCGCGAAGGACTTGAAGCCGAGTATGTCCAACTGCTTGAGGTACATTGCCTAAGACGCTGGTTTCCTAAAGCACGTATGATACCAAAATCGCGCCCCGTCCGCAATCCCGATTCAAGCTTTTTAGATGGAGAAATGCCAAACGCCGAACCCTCCGGCAAGCATTGGCAGGAATTGGTGGCCAGGAGCGGGATCGAACCGCTGACACACGGATTTTCAGTCCGTTGCTCTACCAGCTGAGCTACCTAGCCGCAACCGCTTATGAATGGTAGGAGCAGAGGGATTCGAACCCACGACCCAGTGATTAAGAGTCACTTGCTCTACCAGCTGAGCTATGCTCCCATTCACGGCTTCCACAACCCCATGAATGGAGCGAGCTAAGGGACTCGAACCCTCGACAACCACCTTGGCAAGGTGGCACTCTACCAACTGAGTTAAGCTCGCACTTGGTGTCGTGAAAACGGCAAATAGTATATCAGACCTTCGCCGTCCACGCAAGGGGGAAAATTCAAAAAAATCAGACGCTCAGACACGCGAACCCTTCCGCTGCCCATTAAGCGCGGCGACGGCACATCGGAAGAAATCCTCGGGGGTGGATGCGCCCGCCGTGACGCCGAGGCGGCGTACGCCCGCGAAATCAAGCGCACGTATCTCCTCAAGCGTCCCCGCCCGCGCCGCGAACGCGGCACCCGCCGCCCGGGCGACCTCCACGAGCCGGTTCGTGTTCGAGCTGCCTATGCTGCCAAGCACGAGCACGCCGTCGCCGCCGCCGCACACGAAGTCCGCCACCGCGCGCTGCCGATCGCGCGTCGCGGTGCAGACGTCTGCCGCCGGAGGCGTCTCCAGATGCGGATAGCGCGCGCGCAACGCGTCCAGCACGGTACGTACGGTCCCAGACGACAATGTCGTCTGGCACACAACCCCCACGGGGCCATCGGGGAAAGGCAACGCCGCCACTTCTTCCGGCGTGCTGACAACGCGCGCGCCGTCGCACGCCCCCATCACGCCGCGCACTTCCGCGTGCTCGGGCCGCCCCACCACGACCACCGGCACGCCGCGCGCGGCGAAATCGCGCACGGCGCGGTGCGCGCGCGCCACGAACGGACACGTCGCATCCACCACCGCGAGCTCCCGCCGCTGCGCCTCCGCGCGCACCGCAAGCGCCACGCCGTGCGCGCTGAACAGCACGGTCGCGCCGTCGGGCACCTCGTCCAGCGACTCCACGAACCGCAGACCCCGCGCCTTCAGGTCCGCCACGACCTGCTCGTTGTGCACGAGTTCGTGGAGGCAGTAAACGGCCTTCCCAGAAGAAAGCGAAAGGGTGCGAGAGGCTTTCTCGACGGCCGTCCTCACACCCATGCAAAAACCATGAGGCTCTATGACCTCAACTTTCATCTTTCTTCGCCGCTTCCCACAGCGCGTCCATCTCGGCGAGCGTCATCGACTTGAGGTCGCGTCCCTGCGCCTTCGCGGCAGCCTCGACGGCGCGGAAGCGCCGCGCGAACTTCGCGGTGGTGCCCTCGAGCGCGCTCTCGGCGTCCACTTTGAGGTGGCGCGCGTAGTTGGTGACGGCGAAGAGCAGGTCGCCCAGTTCCTCCTTCACGTGGACGGAATCTTCCGGGTTCTCGCTCGCGCGTTCGGCCACGGCCTCGCGCAATTCGCCGAGTTCCTCGTTGACCTTGTCGACCACGCCGGAGGCGTCCTTCCAGTCGAAGCCCACGCGCGCGGCCTTCTCGGCCGTGCGCTGGGCCTTCAGGAGCGCGGGAAGCGCGGCGGGCACGCCGTCGAGCGCGCTGTGCCGCGTCTCCTTCTTGTGCTCCTGCTGCTTGATCTGCTCCCAGTTCTTCAGAACGGTCGCGGGGTCTTTCGCCACGACGTCGCCGAACACGTGCGGATGGCGGCGGACGAGCTTGTCCGAGATCGCGTTTGCCACGTCGTCGAACGAGAAGGTCCCCTCCTGCTCGGCCATGACGCACTGGAACATGATCTGGAGAAGCACGTCGCCGAGCTCCTCCACGTAGTTCGCGCGGTCCTCCGGGCGGTCCATCGCCGACAGGAGCTCGTACGTCTCCTCCAGCAGACAGGGCTTGAGGGAAGACAGCGTCTGCACGCGGTCCCACGGACAGCCCGTCTCCGGATCGCGGAGACGGACCATGATGGAATGCAGTCTTTCGATGCCTGTCATCGTTACATGTGCAGCATGCGGAACGCCTCGTCGGCGAGCTTCGCGCTGAAGGAGTCCACCACCACGTCGGCGCCGCCGAAGTCCTGGTACGCCACATGGTCGTGCAGGATGGCGATCGCGCTCATGCCGGCCACGAGAGCCGACTTCACGCCCTTGCCGCTGCCGGTCACGCCGACCGTCAGGACGTCCACGAGGCCGTTCTGGCTGCAGGCGCGGCGCCAGGCATCCCACTTGCCGTTGCCGTACGTCATCGACGGCTCGGCGTAGAGGACAACCTTCTCGGGGTCGAAGCCCTCGAACGCGGGACGGAGCGTCTCAAGGTCCGAGCGGGTTGCGATCACCACCTTCACGTCCCTCTCCACCAGCGCGGTGATGAAGGCCTTGAGGCCGGGCGTCACGGCGGCGACGGCCTTCGCGGTCAGCGCCTTGCCGAACGCGTCGTGCAGGTCGCGCGCCGTCGCGGCGGCGTCGCACTTCTTGTCGAGCGCGCGGAACAGCTCGGCGAGCCCGCCCTGGTAGTTGCCTCCGGAGAGGTGCAGGGCCTCCAGCTTGATCGTGAGGTCCACGCCCTTCGCGGCGAGGATCTTCTGTGCGGTCTCGAACAGGATCTGGCCCCCGTCGATGGCCGTGAAGTCGAACTCAATCACGACGCCGCGCGTCAGCGGCTTTTTCTCTTCTGCCATTTTCTTGAACTCCGGCTGATGTTTACTTCTTCACAACGCGGGTCTTGCGCGGGCGCGGCTGGCCGATGGCGGACAGCAGCTTGCGGAAGCGCGAGTTGCGCACGTTGAAGGGCTTGCCGCCCTTGATGCGGTCGAACTCGCACGCGCGAAGCTCGTTGTGGTTCTCCTCGTCCTTGCCCACGACGCCGCCGACGCCCGCGAGGGCGCACTCGACGGCCTTCTCGGCGCAGGCCTTGATCAAATCGAGGTCCTTCTTGCACGGCGCGGCCGAGCGGGCGTAGTAGCCGCTCTTGAACACCTGGGTCTTCTCCGCGCCCAGAAGTTCGCCGAAGCGCTTCGCGAACCACTGGCCCACGTTCACCTTGTCGAGGCGCGGGTGGCCGAAGGCGTCCATCGGGACGTCCTCGCCGCGCTTCTTCATCTCCTTGATGATCTCCTTCACGCAGGCGCCTTCGCTCACGAAGATGTTCACGCAGTCGTACTTGTCCATGACCTTGCGCAGGCGCTCGGCCTCGGACGCGAAGTTGACGCGCGACTCGGGCACGTACACCGCGTGGATCGACTGGCGCTCGCGGGTGAGGCCGAACTCCGGCAGGAACTTGATGCGGCGCTTGAGCATGCGGGTATAGTAGATCGCGGTGAACGCCGTGAGCCAGCCGCAGTTGCGGCCCATGACCTCGTGGATGATGAGCGAGCGCGGGTTGGCGCTGTTCTCCTTCACGACGTTGGCGAAGAACTGCGCGCCCTCCTCCGCCGCCGTGTAGGCGCCGAGGGACTGCTTGATCGGGTAGACGTCGTTGTCGATCGTCTTCGGGAGGCCCACCACGATCAGCTTGTAGTTGTTCTTCGCAAGGTAGGCCGCGAGATCCGCCGCCGTCGTGTTCGTGTCGTCGCCGCCGATCGTGTGCAGCACGTCCACGCCGTCCTTCACGAGCTGGTCGGCCGCCACCTTGAGCGGGTCCTCGCCTTCCTTCACGAGGCCGCGCTTCACGCAGTCCTTCACGTTCGTAAGCTTCACGCGGCTGTTGCCGATCGGGCTGCCGCCATGCTGCGTGAGGATGAGGGCGTTCTTGCGGACCTCCGGCGTCACGGGGATGGACTCGCCCTTCAGGAGGCCCATGTAGCCGTTGATGTAACCGATCATCTCCACGTCCGGCGCCGTCTTCGTGTAGGCGTCGATCAGGAACCCGATCGAGGAACTGAGGCACGGCGCGAGGCCGCCGGCCGTCAGAAACGCGACTTTCTTAACTGCCATTTTACTTTCCTTCTTTGCTTTAGTTGTTTTCTCAAATCTGCTTCAGGACGTTCGCGAGCTCGATCGCCGCCTGCATCGCGGCGAAGCCCTTGTTGCCCTGCTTCGTGCCGCAGCGCTCGACCGCCTGCTCGAGGTTCTCGGCGCTCACCACGCCGTCCACCACCGGCACGCCCGTCTCGAGCGCGATCTCCGTGAACGCGCGCGCCGTCGTCTCGTTGATGAGCGCGGCGTGGGGCGTGGCCCCCTGCACGACCGCGCCAAGGCCCACCACGGCGTCGAACTTCTTCGACGCGGCGAGCTTCTTCGCCGTCAGCGGGATTTCGTAGGCGCCCGGCACGCGCACGAGCACGAGCCCCGCAGCGTCGCCGCCGAGGCGGTTGAACGCGTCCGCCGCGCCCTTCACCAGCTGTTCCACGAGGAACGAGTTGAACCGGCTCGCCACGAGCGCGATCTTCAGGCCCTTGGCCGCAAGCTTTCCTTCGATTTCTTTCATGTCGATGTCCTTTCCTGGTCGAGAACGCCCCTATTATCGCACGCCCCCGCCCCGCGCGCAACCCCAAATCGCGTCCGATGCGACAAAAATGTCGCATCACCCTTTGCGCTCGACGAAGAAAACCTTGTCGCCCACGCGGCAACGGGGCGCGGGGAACGTGACCCACGTACCCTTCTCGGCCACCTCCGGCACCTCGTCGTCACGACGGAGGGAGGCGACGGGGAACTCCTGCACGCCCGTGGTGGGGCCGTGTACCTGCAGCACGTCGCCCACGCGCACCGAATGGTCCTGGATCTTCACCTGCGCGATCCGCGCCTTGAGGAAATAGTCGATCACCACGCCCACGTGGCGCTTCACCGTCTTCGCCGCGGAGTCCTCCGCGTCCGTGAACTGGTCAGCGCCCGGACGCCCGAAGTAGAGCCCCGTGGAGAACTCGCGGTGGAACACCGTCTTCGTCTTCTCCACGAGCCGCTCGGCCAGTTCGGGCGTGAACGTGCCGTCCGCCACGGCGTCCACCGCTTCGCGGTACGCCTCGGTCACGGTCTTCACGTAGTTGGCGTTCCGCGCGCGCCCCTCGATCTTGAAGCTCGCGATCCCCGCCGCCATCAGCTTGTCCACGAACGGCAGCGAGCAGAGGTCCTTCGCGGAGAGGACCGTATGCGGCTCCACCGTGAATTCGGCGTCCGCGTCGTGGATCGGGTTGCCGTCCTTGTCCGTGAAGCGGTCGATCGCCTTCACGAGGAACCGGCGTCGACACGGCTGGTGGCACTCGCCCCGGTTCGCGCTGCAGCCGTAGGCGTCGTGCGAGAGCAGACAGCGACCGCTTTCCGCCACGCACTGCGCGCCGTGCACGAACGTCTCGATTTCGATGCCCGCCGTTTTCGCAATCCGCGCCGCCTCGGCAAGCGTGCATTCGCGGGCGAGCACCACGCGTGACGCGCCCTGCGCCTTGAGGAATGTAGCCGCCGATGAGTTGGAGCAGCTCATCTGCGTGGAGACGTGGAACGCCACGCCGTGCTTGCGGCAGAGCGCGATCACGCCCCAGTCCGAGACGATGAACGCGTCGGCGTAGGGTTTCGCGAAAAGGATCATGTCCTCCACCGCCGCCAGCTCGTCCTCGAACACGATCGTGTTGAGGACGAGGTAGAGCTTCACGCCCCGTTCGCGGCACCGGCGCGACGCCTCGGGCAGCTCGGCGCGCGTGAGGTTCGCGGAAGCCCGCGCGCGCATGTTGAAGGCCTCAAGCCCGAGATACACGGCGTCCGCCCCCGCGTCAAGCGCGGCCTGCAGACACGTCATGTCCCCCGCCGGCGCGAGTATTTCAGGTTTGTGCATGTGCTCCTATCCTTGCCAAAGCGCACGTATGATACAACCTCCTCGGCACAAAGTCAACTGTCCACGCACCTTGAAGAGCGTGGTTTGATTTAGTCACTCGCATGGTAGACGTCGTTCATGAATGTCTCGTCGTCCCCGGGATGGTTGTCTTATCCGATTCCCCGCGCATTCCCCGCCGTCAGTTCGCGGCGGCCTGGCGGAACTCGACACGGCGGAGGAAACGTATCTGGAGGTACGTGAACGCGATGAGGGCGGTGCCGAGAAACCACGCCATCGTCGTGGCCGTGGAGAAGCGCAGGTTGTTGTAGGCCTCCTTCCAGATCACGAGCGAGAGCACGTTCGTCGCGTCGCCCGGTCCGCCGAAGGTGAGGAGGAAGATCGATCCCATGCCCTGGAACGCCGCGATGAACGCGCCCACGAAGTTGATCACCATGAGCGGCAGGAGCTGCGGCAGCGTCACGTGCCGGAAACGCGCGAAGATGCCCGCGCCGTCGATCGCCGCCGCCTCGTAGTAGTCCGGCGGCAGCGACCCGAGCGCCGCGATGTAGATCAGCGACGCCGTGCCCATCCCCGCCCACACGCCCGGCAGGATGCAGCACGTCATCGCCCACGCCGGATCCTGCAGCCAGGCGTGCCGTCCCACGCCGAACCACGCGAGCGCCTGGTTGAGCATGCCGTTCTCCGTGGGATCGAACATCATCTTCCACATGAGCGTGACCACGAGCGCGCTCGTGAGATGCGGCAGGAAGTAGACCGTGCGGAAGAACACCTTCCCGCGCGGAATCTCGCTCAGCAACAAGGCGAGGATGATCGGCGAGACGAATCCGAGCGCAAGCGTGATCACGACGTACTGGAGCGTGCGCCCCCACGCCTTCCAGAAGCCGGGGTCGGACGCCACGCGGATGAAGTTGTCCAGCCCCTCCCACGTGCCCGCGCCCACGATGCGGTAGTCCTGGAACGCCATCAGCGCGCCGCGCACGAGCGGCCAGTAGCTCCACAGCGCGATGGAAACGATCGCGGGTAAAAGAAAGAGCCAAGGGAGCAACCGCCGACTCAGAGGTCGCGACAAGCACGACCCTCCCGACTTTTCGGTCGCGCAGGAGCGCGACCCTCCCGCTTTGATGACGAGCCAGACACACGCGAGCACGCAGATCACCAGCACGCCGAGCACCACGCGCGCCACGGGACGCGCCTTTTCAATGCGCTCCTTGTCCGCATCGAACATAAGCCCGCGGTTCGCGTCGTCCGAGATCGACTTCAGCGCGGCGGCGCAGTCGAGGTCCTTTCCCGCGTCGCTGAGGAGGATGCCGAGGAACCGACGGCTCACGAGATCGCTCGCCGCCTGCCAGAACCCCATGTACGGCTCCGTCACCGCGCGGATGCGACCCGCCGCGAGGTCGTCGTACATCTGGCGGATGCCGGGCGGCACCTCCGCGAGGTGTTCGTCGAAACCGAGGCGCTTGAGGTCGGCCGGCAGACACCACCGCGCACGACCCTCCGCCACGTTCTTGCGCACCGTCTCGTCATATACCTCGCCGGACGCAAGTTGCTCCACGCACGCCCACACCGCGTCGCGCTCCTCTTTCGGACGCCGCCCCACGCCTTCCGTCATCGCGTAAAAGTGTTTGTGCGCCTGAAGCACCGGACGACAGTTCTCGTCCGCCGCCGGAAACGGCATGAGACCGATCTGCTCGGACGGGAAATTGAGCCGTTCCGTGAGGTACACCACGAGATCCTCGCCGCCGAACACGCTCACGATCTCGCCGTTCACGAACATGTCCGCGACCTCGTTCGACATCGAAAGCTGCGGCAGCGCGCGCACGACGCCGTCCGCGATCAGCCCCTGCAGAAACTTCGCCGCGCGCAAACACTCCGGCGAATCAAAGCACGCCTCCCAGGTTTGTTCCCCATTCCCCATTCCCCGTTCCCCGTTCCCCGTTCCCCGTTCCCCGTTCCCCATTCTAATCACATCTCCGCCGGCCGCGCCCACCCACGGCAGGAAACCCCAGGGACGGTTCTCGATCGCGAACGCGCGCTGGCCGCGCTGCACCGTCGCACCGGGGATCGTCTTGTCCGCGAACGTGAGCTTGCGGCACCAGTCGGCAAACGCATCCCACGTGCGCGGCGGGTTCTCGGGGTCGAGGCCGGCCGCCTTCACGAGGTCCTTGCGGTAGACGATGCCGTAATAGGCGAAGCCGGGCGTGGGGACGGCATAGACCTTGCCCTCCTTCGTCGCCACGTCACGCCAGAGCTGCGGCACGTCCTTCCAGCCGGGCCACTTCGCTTCGGCGTCGGAGAGCTTGCCGTCGCCGTCCGCGTCGTCGCCGAGCCATTCGTTGAGCGGATGGCAGAACCCCTCGTCGATGTCGTGGCGCAGGATGTGGAACCAGGCCTTGTAGACGTCCGGCGCCGTGCCGCCCGCGAGCGCGAGCATGAACGCGGCGCGTCCGCCGCCGCCGGGGAGGGTGAGGCCGCCCCACTTGAACGGACGGATTTCGGGATGCGCCGCCGTGAAGCGGAGGATCTGCGGACTGTAGCACATGAGGAACGTCACGTCCGTCGCGCCGAACGCCGTCCCAGCAGTCAGCAAGATGGCCGCCAGAAGCCGCATGTCACCGCCGGGGCGGGGGGAAGGTGCCGGACGCGACTTCGTCCACGTACTGCGCGAAGGCCTTCTTCGCGTCGGCGGCGAGGTTCGCGTACCGCTTGACGAACGACGGCACGTGCCCCTCGTTGAGGCCGAGGAGGTCATGCATCACGAGCCACTGCGCGTCGCACACGGGCCCTGCGCCGATGCCGACCGTTGGGATCTTCAACGCAGCGGTGATCTCCGCGGCCAGCTCGTCCGGCACGCACTCGAGCGTGACGGCGAACGCGCCCGCGGCCTCCACGGCCTTCGCGTTCTCGAGTACCTGCAGCGCGGCCTCGCGCGTCTTGCCCTGCGTCTTGAAGCCGCCGTAGGCGTTCACGCTCTGCGGCGTCATGCCCACGTGCGCGAGCACGGGAATGCCGGCCTCGGTCATGCGGCGGATGAGCCCGCACACGCGCGCGCCGCCCTCGAGCTTCACGCCGTCCGCGCCCGCCTTCAGGCAGTTCGCCGCGCGCGCCACGGCGGCCGTGGCGGAGAGCGTCTCCTGCATCGACACGGGAAGCGTGGTGGCGTAGCCGAGCGACACCATGCCCATCGAGTCGCCCACGAGGATGCACGGCACGCCCGCCTCATCGGCCAGGCGCGCGAAGCACGCGTCGTACGCCGTGCAGCAGCCAAGCTTGCGCACGCCCTTCGCGGCCCTGAAAGTTGCAACTGTCCACTTTTTCATAGCGCCATTAGTATAGCATATCTGGCGCGATGCGTGGATCGTTTCGTTATTTCTGGGTGCCGATCGTACGGCCCATTGCGTCGCGATAGGTGATTTTGCCGGAGCTGTCCTTCGTGGCCGTGCATGTCACACGGCCCATCGAGTCGCGATAAGTTGTCTTGCCGTAGCTGTCCGTCGTGGCCGTACCAGTCGTGCGCCCCATCGAGTCGCGGAACGTCGTCTTGCCGTAACTGTCCGTGGAGGCGCTCCCCTGATTGCGGCCCATCGCGTCGCGGAAGGTCGTCTTGCCGTAACGGTCCGTGGAGGACGTTCCCTGGGTGCGCCCCATGGAGTCGCGGTAGGTCGTCTTGCCGTAGCGATCCGTGGTCGAGGTGCCGCGGTTGCGCCCCATCGCGTCGCGGTAGGTATCGGCAAAGGCGGCCGAGCCCACAAGGGCCAGCACAACCATGTAGATGATTCGGATGTTGTTCATGGCTCGTCTCCTGTTTACCAATTCATCTGTGTTAGGCCGCGGCACGTGTGCCGTCTGACACCTTTTTGCAACATTTCTTCCTGCCGTTTCATGCGCGCGAGATCAAAAACTGTCAAAACAGGTCGACCTGTTTTGACACTTACCTGAAGATCACGTAAGTGGGTCTTTTTTCCGGCGGTGCGAACGTGGCCGCGAGGCGCAGGTTGTCAATTCCCAGCGCAGGCGCGTTTGATCCCTTGGCGAGCTTGAGACGGAACGAGAACACCCTGCACGGCTCCAACTTCGGTTCCAGCGTGATTACGCCATGGATCCCGGTTGTCAAGAATACGGGGCCGGCCTTGACGGAAGACAACTCAGCGAAATCAAGATCCGGCGCAGCCGTCCAACCTTCTGCCGCGAAGGGGTCTGGATACGTCGCCGCCGTTGCCGTGCACCACGCTGCTTCCAGACGGCGCGGCGGGGCGTTTGTCGCGCCGTCGAAAGTCTGGACGCCGAGGTAGGAAATGTCAAATGACTCAATTGCCGTTTTTCCGTTGTTCACGACCGTCACGGTCAGCACATGGTCGTCTTCGCCCGTCGCGCGCATCACGAACGCGCGGTCGGACGCATCCGCCATCGCCTGTGAGTAGAAACCACCCAGCGTGAACTTGTGCCCGTTCGTCACGGAGGTCAGATTGCCGTTCCACGCGGCCTTAGACTTGGCCGCCAACAACCCCAGCCCTACTATGCCGTTCGTGCAGACGCTGTCATGGGCGCCCAACCAGTCCCAGTCGTTCGTGTAGACGCACTCCCGGTTCGTGAGCGGAATCATGCGTACGGCCGCGTCCTCCAGGAACACGGGGCACGGCGCCGACCACGCCGATCGCTCGGCGCCGACGACCGTCTGCACCGCCCAGTAGTATTCGCCCGTCGAAAGTCCCGTGACGTCGACGGAGGTCGTCGTCGTGGCGTAGGCCTCCCAGCCCGGCACGGCCACCTCCGCCACGCCCGCCGCGACATAGTTTGAAACCACCGCCACCGAATCAAGCCAGACGCGCCTGTCGGCGCCGTTTGTCGGCGAACTGAACAGCAGCTGGCATTCCGCCGTGAGCGCGGGAAGGTCAATCTCCACCGTCTTCGGCGATTTGCCGAATGCGACGTCCGCAAGGAGATTCGTCGTGTCACCCCTGACGAGGCACACGGGCATCGTCCCCGTGGCACGATCGGGGAATTGCCCCTCCACCACAAGCTTCATCCCCAATTCGGCGGGAATCGCCGGCGACAGCAACGCCCCGGTGCCGGTACTGGACGACGTCCCGACCTGAACGATCCCTTCATGGTTGCTCGGGCGCCGGAAGTTGTGGCCCGTCCAGCCCGGCACGTCGAAGAAGGATTCCGCCAATCCCCCAAACGACTCGCTCCACACGTCGTCGCCGGATCGCGGGACGGCCACCTCTTGCCAGACGCGGAGCGCATACCCCTCGGCCTCTTCCACCGCGTTCCACGAGGCGGTGAACGAATTGGACGACATGTTGCTCGCTTCCAAGTCGCCCGGCACGCCGAACGGTCCGCCCGCCCACCGCACCGTGACGCGTTCTACGTACAGGTTTGTCCTGTCGTTGCCGTTGCGGCTGCACGTGAACTTCACCGCGTGCACGGCATCCGCCGCCGCGAACGCCAGCGTGTTCGTGAAGCGGTCGTTTGTTTTCGAGATCGTGAAGACGTCCGCAAGAGTCGCCGACGCGGGGTCCGCGCCCGCCCAGACGCCGAATTCGGGTGCGGGGCTGCTCGACGTCGTAATCGACGCCACGAACGTGACGGAAGTGACGCTGCCGACGAACTGCGGGCTCGCCAGCACGGCGGCCGCGTCGGCCGGGAACTTCCGGCCGCGCTCGGCATGGTATTCCGTACCGCCCAGATCCCAATCCACCCCGCTGGCCTTGTCCCGGAAATCCGCTGTGGCGCTACCAGCACGCGCAGCGGTTACCAGAACCGCACCCGCGACGCATGCCAACAACTTTCCCATGGAGCATTCCCCTTTCCCGGCGTATCACGGCAGCAGACGGCGCGTGGTGCCCTTCAGGTAGGCCTTGCACATCCGGAAGCCCTCCGCGTAGGCGGCCCCGCACTGGTAGCCGCGGTAGCGTGAGCAGGTGCGCACCATGTCCGCGAAGTCGATGCCGTCGTGCTCGCGCATCCAGTCGAGCTGCGAGTGGTGGCACTCGAGCATCTGGATCTTGAGGTCGATCTCGTCCGTGATGTCCACGAATTCCTCTGGCACGAAGTTGACGCCGGCGAGCGTGTCCATGTAGTAGATCGGCACGAGCTTCGCGGCCTTGCGCGTCTTCGAGGGCCAGTTCGGCAGCGTGGCCGTGAACGCCGCGTCGAAGACGAGCTTCGAGGTGGCGGTGTGGTCCGGCATGTAGTCGTCGGGGTTGTGGGTGATGATCACGTCCGGCTGCGCGTACTGGATCACCTCCACCACCTTGTTGCGGCTCTCCGCGTTGTCGGCGTAGATGTCGAGGTCGCCGAAAAAGCCGTCCAGCACCTCGATGCCGGCGAGCTTGCCCGCGGCGCGCGCCTCGGCGGCGCGCATGGGCACGAGTTCCTCCGGCGGGATCACCACGTGGCCGAGCGACCCCGTGCAGAGGTGCGCGGTCACCACGCGGTCGCCGCGCTTCACGCATTTCGCGAGCGTGCCCGCGCACGCGATTTCCACGTCATCTGGATGACAGCCAATTGCCAATACGTTCATTTCAGATCTCCTGATTCGGCCGCGCAGGAGCGCGGCCCTCCCGATTTTACAGCGCGGCAGCGCGGCCCTCCCGCAGGCGCGCGGCGGCGCGGGCAATGTCGCCCACGCGGTCGTCTCCGCCTTCTCTTTCAATTGTCATGTTTCCCGTGAAGCCGAGGCCGTTCAGCGCATCGATGAACGCCGCACCGCCCACCTGGCCTTCGCCCCACGGACGCTCCGTGCCCCACGTGCCCGGCACGGCGGTCGCGTCCGCGTCCTTCACGTGGATCTTCCGGATCCACGGCACGAGCGTCTCGAGCGCCTCCATCGGACGCCCCTTCCCGTAGAGGATCATGTTCGCGGGGTCGAAGTTGACGTAGAGGCCGGGCACGTCGCGCAGGAAGCGCGCGAGGTCTTCCGCCGTCTCCTGGCCGGATTCGAGGATCAGTTGCACGCCCGCGCGCGCGCAGGCGTCGCGCACGAAGGAGACGCGCTCCACGTACGCGGCGTAGGCCGCGGGGTTCGACTCGTCGAGGAAGCCGGCGTGGAAGAGCATGTACGGCGCGCCGAGGGTGCCGGACAGCTCGGCCGCCGCCGCCGCGATCTCGCGGTTGCGCGGCCAGCAGTCGTCCGGCACCACGCCGCCCGTCTTGCGGATGGTGTCGAGCGTGGAGTAGTCTTCCTGCGGGAAGGAGATCATCGTGGCGAAGAGACGCCACGCGCCGCTCGCGAACTGCGCCTTCGCGAACGCGAGCGCCTCCTCGCCCTCCTCCACGCCGTGCCGCCCGTCCGGCGCCACGAAGGGCGTGAGGGCGAGGTCGATGCCCTTCACGCCGATCTTCGCCATCTCGTCGGCGACCTCACGCAGCGGGCGCTGGTAGCTCCAGCTGCACACGCCGATCCGTTCCGCGTCCACGCCGGCCATCTCGGTTCCCTCCTCAGTTCGCCTCGGCGACGAGCGGACCCGCCAGCTCGGACAGGTAGAACAGGCGTCCCGGCAGCGTGGGGATCCAACTGGAGGTCACCCAGCGGCTCGGTCCGTAGCGGAGCGTCATCCAGAAGGACATGCCCTGCCACTGCATGCCGCGCGAGAGCGCGCCGTCCGCGCCGCCGATCGCCCAGTCGGCCTGGAACATGATGCCGGGACCCATCGTGTTCGCGCGGCACGGCACGAGCGTGGTGCGGCTCTTGAACGAGGTGATGGCGTTCTGCTCGATCGTGAGCGGGTGGAGCTTCACGCCGATGCGGTAGGGCTGCTTGAGCCACGCGGCGTCGCTCGAGAACTCGCCGCCGATCATCGGCTCCCAGAACGCGATGTGGCACATGCGGCCGATGCCGTACACGAGCACGAGGCGCGCGCCCTCGGCGCGGAGGGCCGCGATTTTCTTCGGATACGTCGGCAGGTTGTCCTTCGTGGCGAAGTTGCGGTGGTCCTTCGGCACGGTGAGCTTGCCGAGCGGGTTGTAGAGCGCCTGCTCCATCGCGTACTGGAAGGAGGCGTCGCCCACGAGCGTGTTGCCCTTCGCGTCGGCCCACTCGTCCATGTTGAAGCACCACACGTGCTTGCAGTCCACGTTCCACTCCTTCAGGAAGTAGACGGCCCACTTGTACATGCCCATCGGCCCGACGGGGAGGATGAACACGATCTTGCGCCCGGCCTCCTTGGCCTTGCGGATCTCGTTCGCGATCTCGTGGCCCATCTTCACGTCGAACTCGGCCACGTCCGCGCAGGGAAGCGGCTTGAAGTCCTTGTTCCAGAACGGCTGGCGCTTCCCGGCGTCCGCCGGACGGTTCGCGCAGCAGCGGTCGATCTTCGCCATGTCCCAGCCCTTGGGGTAGAAGCCCTCAAGCAGGGAACCCTTGACGGTACTCATGAAATCCATGATTGAACTCCTTTTTTCTGTTTGTTGTTAATGTGTGGGGAAAAGTTTGCGGACCGCCTCGACGACCGCGTCGCCGGACGTACTGACCACCGCGCCGGCAGGGGCGTCCTTCGCGCCAAGGCTGCAGTAGACGACCTTGCCGCCGCGCGCCGTGAACGCGGAGATGGCCTCGGAGACCTTCTTGTTCTTCACGAAGACCGCGCTCGGCACCACCAGCACGTCGATGTTGTCCATCCGGCGTCGAGCGATGCCGTCTAGGTCGATGAGGACGAGATCGAGGTCCTTCGCCCGCGCGAGCGCCACGGCGGTCTCGGCCGTCTTCACGCCGCTGATGCCCTTGGCGAGGAAGCCCACGGAGAGGACGCGCGGCGCGCGCGTGCGCGGCGGGAAGGTGATCGTGCGGCCCGTGACGTACTTGAGCGCGGCCTCGATAACGTAGAGCGTGCCGTTGAAGTACTCGGGGTGGGCGGACGTGACGAACACGCGGCCCTTGCCGTAGGTGCCGCCCACGATGGCGCCGGAGCCGTACATCTGCTTCTTCGGATTGATCCGGCCCTTGAAGGTGGCCTCCGCGTCGAACGTGCCCCAGATCTCCATGTGCGCGTCCGCGATCACGTTCGTGGTGGGCTGCAGGAACGGCCCGCCGTGGTAGCGCATGACGTGCGGGCCCGCCTTGAGGCCGAGCGCCTTCGCGCCCTTCGCGTTGAGGTTGATGGTGGGGAACATCGTGTGACTCTCCGCGCCGGAGCTGTTCCACGGCATCATCCGCGCGCGCTTCTTCGGGCCGTCCATCAGCAGACAACACCCCGCGCACGTGCCCACGTAGCCGCCGCCGTTGCGGACGAACGCCTTCATCCGCTCCACGCCGTTCGTGCCGAGCGAATCGAACTCGGTCATGCTGCTGCCGCCCGGCATCACGAGGAGGTCCAGGCCGTCCAGCGCGCCCGCGCGCACGGCCGCGCCGTCCAGGAGGTGCAGCTCCATCTCGGGCGACTCGTCCACGAGACGGAACCACTCCACCGCGCCGATGCCGCCCGGCCCCTGGTCGGCGTACACGCCCACCTTGAGGGGCGCGACTGCCGATGCCGGAGATGACGACGCCGTACAAGCGGCTTGGGGTTTCGTCTCCGCACACGGAGCGGCGGACTTCGTCGTCGAGCAGCCGCACACGATGGCGACGGCGCTAAACAGCAGGGCGATTCGTTTCATTGCAATTTGCCTTTGAAAGTTTACGTTTGGAGTATAGCCGATTTCCCCGCATGGGTCAATAGTTAATGCGTGTCCACGCAACGGATAAGGTTGTCGTCCACAACCGGCACCGGCACGCCGTCCACCGCCTTGAAGTCAATCCCGGCGATGTACATGCAGCGAGGATGGATGGTGTCCTTGCCCCCGCCGTTGTGCGCATGGAACACGATCCGCCACTTGCCGTCCGCATCCTTGAACAGGGAGTGGTGCCCCACGCCCACGAGGCCGAAGCGCCGACGGAGGATCGGGTTGCCGGCGTACTTCGTCCACGGCCCCTCGAGGCTCCGCGCCGTCGCCACGCCCACGGCGTAGTCGCGGTCGCGGTAGTCGTTCGCGGAATAGGTGAGCACATACGTGCCGCCGATCTTGACGATGAACGGACCTTCCGTGACGGAGCAGCGCGGATTCATCATCTCCCACCCCTTCTCGGCGCGCAGCACCATACGGGCCGTGCCGGGCTTGGCGTGCAGACCGTCCTTCTCCATCTCCGTTAGCCAGACGACGTTCCCCTTGTCGAAGTGCACGTACACCATCCATGTCCGCCCGTCGTCGTCGATGAAGAGCGAGTTGTCGATGCCGCGCCGTTCGAGGATGGGCTTCTTCTCCGCCTGACGGAACGGGCCGAGCGGACTGTCCGCCGTCGCCGCGCACACGTGCGTCTCGGCGGAGTAGTACATCACGTACCGTCCGTCCACGCGGTAGACCTCCGGCGCCCAGAAGAACTTCGTCCCAAACGAATCGTCCATATGAAGCGCCAGCCCGTCCTTGGACCGCCCCTGGTCCATCTTCCAATGCACGAGGTCCGTGGACGTCGCCACGGTGATGCCGACGCGCGAATGGGTGCCGTAGGCGTAGTAGGTTCCCTTCTCGTACAGGATGAACGGATCCGCCAGCGGCACGCGGTCGTCGCGCAGATGCGGCAGGAGCGCCTCCAGCCAGAGGTCGTAGCCGGCGTCGGTCGGATGGATCTCGTCCGCCATGATCGTGCGCGGCACCCAACCCGTCGAATCGACCAGCTTGTCGTTGAAGTCCACCCATGTGACCTCGGGGTGCGCGGCGGCGAATTCCTTCAGGAGAACGTTCGTCCTGTCGTTCCGCGCGCGCGCGGCGGCGTGGCGCTTCGAGTCGGCGGACGCGCCGCGCGGAAAGATGGGATGGAGGATGATCTGCGCGCCGGGCTGCTTTTCGCGGATCCGCGCGATGATCTCCTCAATGGCCTTGGCGACGTTGGCGGGGTCGGTATTGTCAGAGGAGTTGTTGTTCGTACCGATCATGAGGACGACGTTCTTCGCCGTGAACCCATCCAGTTCGCCGTGCTCGATGCGCCAGAGGACGTGCTGCGTGCGGTCGCCTGCGTAGCCGAGGTTGAGGACCGTCCGGCCGTTCGTCAACGCGGACCACTTCGCGAGGTGCCGCCACTCCCAGTAGTGCATGATGGAATCGCCCACGAGAACCACGTCCACCGGCCGTCCGTTGAGGCGCGCGACCTGCTCGCGGTGGTTCAGGAAGCGGTTGGCCCACCAGTAGTCGCCGAAGATGCCCGGATCGCGTTTCCGGATCTCGCCCTTCGCACGCAGTTCCATCCGGGCAACGGGCGTCGTTTCGACCGTTCCCGAAATGGCACCCAATGCCATCATGCCGCATCCAGCGGCCACAACAACAGACCGCCACCCAATTTGTCCTGTTCTCATTTTATTATCCTTTCTTTCATACCGTTCCGCACCATAATCTCACCGGCGCACCTTACGCCGGGCGGCCGCGCAGGAGCGCGGCCCTCCCGTTGAAGGCTCGACCGTTCCGCACCATAATCTCACTGGCGCACCTCGCGCCGGGCGGCCGCGCAGGAGCGCGGCCCTCCCGTTGAAGGCTCGACCGTTCCGCACCGTAATCTCACCAACACCTATCTCGCCTTTTCAGCCTCCAATATGGCCGTTTTCCCAGTTAGTGCCGTTTTCAAGCTGTTAGCGCTGATTCCTGCGACTGAAGGAACTCGCGGGCGAGGGAAATCCCCTCGATGGATTCCAACCCGCCCACGGCGTCGGCGAGCTCAAGGCGGGAGATGGAATACTCTTCCGTGCCTTTCCGGTGGGTGAAGGTGAGGTCGAAATCACCGGGATAGTTGAAGAGCATCAACACCGTTTCGGCGAGGTCGCCCATCGGCGGCAAGTCGATGTGCGTGGCGGAAAAGGAATAGCGGAGCTCCGTGCCCACGCCCTTCTGCGACGTGAGGCTCACCGCGCCGTCCGTTGACTCGCACAGCTGCTTGAGAATCGGCAGACCGAGGCCCACCTTCCGCTTGTCATGCTTTCCCGCCTCGGTGTAGAACGGATTGAAGGCGCGCGCCTGCGTGGCCTCGTCCATGCCCTTCCCGTCATCCTTGATCGTGACGGCGATGGTCGTGCCGTCCTCGACGAGCGTGAGCGTGACGTGTTTCGCCCCCGCCTCGATGGAGTTCTGCGCCGTGTCGGCGATGACATCTGCCAGCGTTGCGTGCATGATACTGCCTCACTTCTTTTCTCGGGGAAGCGGCACTCCTGCCGCTTCCTTCCGCTTCACGCCGTCACCATAGATCGTCGTCCAATCGTCCTTCATGGAGACCGGAATCCAGCCGTTCGGCCCGCAGGCCTCGCGCACCTTCCGCGCCTTCGCCAGATTGCCGTACTCGCGTTCGGTGTCGTCGCAGAGGAGCATGAACCCGAGCGCCTTGTGCGGGTTGCGCGAGAGCGTGTAGTTGAGCATGCTCGCGTCGGAGAAGCTGTTGCCGAAGGCGAGCACGGGCTGCACGCCGATTTCGCGGATGATCGCAGGCACCTTGTTCATCTGCAGGTTCTTGATCACGCTCTTCCCGCCCATCACGAGCGCGTCGTCCTGACGGTACGTGTAGGCGAGGCCGTCGCGTCCGTTCTGCCCGCGCGCGACGATCGCGCTGTCGGACCCGATGAGCCGGTCCGGCGGCAAGTCGATCACGGGCGGCACCACCTCGCGCAGGAGCAGACGGTCCGACCCGCTGCACACGTACACGCGGAAATCCTTCGCCATCAGCAGTTTCACGACCTCCAGCATCGGCAGGTAGTACGCCGCGCCGCGCTTCAGTCCCGTGAAGCCGGGCTGCGGCTCCTCCATGAACGCGCGCACGTAGGCGGCGAACTCGTCAAGCGTCATCCCCTTGTAGACCTCCACGATCAGCCGTTCGCGGTCGGGCGTGAGGCCCGGGATGGACGTGCGCGTGCGCGAGGCGATGGCGGCCTGGCGCTGCTCGCCCGTGGGTTTGTAGGACGGATCGTCCAGCACGCGGTGCTCGAACAGCAACCAGTCGAAGTAGGTGGGATCGGTTTCGCAGAAGAGCGTGCCGTCGAAGTCGAACACGGCCACGCGCGCCGCCGGGGGGATGTAGTCGGGCGATCCTGTGTCCGTCACGGCCTCCACGTACTCCAGCAACGCCTTCTTCGCCGGCGCTTCGTCGCGCCAGAGCGACAGCTCCGGCGCCGTCGCGCATCCGGCGACAACCAAAAGCAAGACAATGCCACACGCAACTGCGGCAACTCGTCCTGCGCGTTTCAAGAAACATCCGTTTCCATACTCTTTCATGTGAAACACTCCATTTCGAAACCCGCTCCTCCTCCGGCAATCAGGCCTGACCGGTTCCTGCCGTACTGCGATCTTCACCTCGTAGCGGGCCGGCCGACTCCAGAGCCCGATGGCCTCGCCGGGATCGGTCACTTCGAGAAACGGGTCTGTCGCTACCTTCGTCACGCGGCATATTATACCATATTTCCCCGCCGAAAGTTGCAAAACAGGTCAGACCTGTTTTGCAATTTTCCCGGCGTCCCCAAACCGGCAAAACAGGTCTGACCTGTTTTGCAACATTGTCCAGAAACCTCCACGATCTGTATGCATGACAAGGCCTTTGGATTCCATTTTCTGAAGTAAATCGTAAGCCGTTCTTACAGGGATTGCAAGGTAGTTGGAGAGGTCTTTCACGTCCGCACTCGGATTCAAGGTCAGAGCGGCAATGACTTCTCGTTCACGGTGGTCTCTCTTCTTCACTCGCGACAAGGGCAACATCCTCTCCTCCCGCAAACGCATTGACTCAAGCCGAATCTCCTCAAGTCGCATAGCAGCCTGACGAAGGTATGCCTCTGTGGTGAGCGGGTCTGCCGGCATTTCATACCCCGCCGCCCGCCTTCTGACGATCTCGGCAGCACGGCGCAACTTCTCCTTCTCCAACAGACACTCAAGGAGTTCCTCATGCATCTGGGACATTTCTTCGGCGGAACATTCCTCCCCGTAGATAAAGCGCATTCCCTCAATTGCAACTTCGTCCCCACGGCAGAACGCGGCATAACTGCTCCACGCATATCCGTCAAACCTGTCCGTCACGGCCGCGCGAATCGGGTTTAAATGAATGTATCCAAGGCATTCTGACATGGCCTTGATTTCAAAAGGCACCACTCGATCATGGTACACGGCCTCCCAAAGCGTACCGCAGTGGCCGTTACGCTTGTTGTACTCCTCCGTGAACCATTGCTTGACGATCTTCATGAAGATTCCAACGTCATACATGCGGCGACGTTGCGATTCAAGCCACGCCGTGACCCTCGCCTCACCATTGACCTCATCCTTACGCCATGTCACGAATGACTTTTCAATTTCTTCGGCTGCCGCCCTCCCCTTCAGTACGCCGTAACGTCTCAAGACCTCCGACTCACAGACCTCGACTCGCTCGGGCAAATGAACAAGGAGATGGAAATGATTCGACATGACACACCAACCTAGAAGTTTAATGCCAGCGAAATCCGCAGCTCGGCGCACGATCTCGAGAAAATCGTTTCGTTCACATTCCTTGAGAAAGTAGACCCGATGCGCTATGCGGCTCGTGAGATGGTGAACCGTTTCAACTTCCTTGTTTCTACTGTTTGAATTCGACATACTACTTGTCCTTTCTTTTGGCTGTTAGAGACGCCAGCAGTATACCGAAAGGCCGCATGAAAATCTTCACATGAAAATCACATGATTATCACACAATTATCACGCGCACGTGATAATCTTCACATCCACGTGATAATTCTTGCAAAACAGGTCAGACCTGTTTTGCAACTACAGCAGATCCACCACGCGCACGCCCTCCACGCTCACTGCGCTCGGGTCGGCGTAGTAGCGCATCACCGTGCGGATGTCGTCGCCGCTAATGGACGACGCCATCTCCGCCCCGAACTTCTGGTAGATGTGGTCAATGCAGATCTTGCGCAGCTCGTAGCAGCCCTTCGAGCCGGTGAAGATCTTGCTCGTGCGCAATTCCCGGTTAAGTCGGACGTACACGTCGCGCGCGCACGGAACGACAAGCGGCGCATCCCGGCTTTCGTTCTTCGCCCAGCCATTCCGCTTGTTCCGGAACCTGCCGCCGTCGTGGTAGGCGCACAGGCGCGTCCAGATGTCGGGATGGACCGGCCACGCGACGACACGCCCCGACGAGAGCCGCGTCTTGTGCGGCGTGTAGCACAGAACCATGCGCGCGTTGCCGTCATTGGATTTCATACGAACCGTAATCTCATTTTGGTCCGCACCGTGATTGCACTGTCTTGCCGGACGGAAATCCGACCAGCGCAGGCGTTCCGCGTCGCCGTTGCGCATGGCGAACTCCAGCATGAGCGTGGCGAGGATCCACTCGCGCGGATCCGAACGCGCCTCAAGGCCGCGATACCACGCCTTGACCTTGGCGAGGGTGGTGGTGTCGGGGCGGATGTAGCGCGGCGACTGGCGCTGGCACGACGGCATCTCGAGTTGCGGGAGCGTCCACTTCTTGTCGGCGTAGTAGCGATGCGTCCATTTCGCGAAGAGCTTGCGCAGGGAGTAGAGGTAGCTCCACACGGAGATCGGCTTCAGTTCCGAAAGCCGGGCGAGGTCGAGGATGCGCTCGAGCTGCTTCCGGTTGAACACGGTGATCGGCTCGTCGAGCGAGATGCCGCCGATCTCGCACAGGCGCCGCGTGCCGCTCACGGCGCTCGCCACGGTCTTCTCGCAGGGCTTCTCCATCCTCATCCGCTCGATGGCGGCGAACTTCGGATAGGTTTCCAGAACCATCTTGATGGTTGGTATCACTTTCATTTGTTGTCCTTTCTTTATGGTGAAGCGGATATTTTACCCGCACCGGCTTCGCCACCGGAGCAGATTCGGCCAATTTCCCTCCTCTCCAACACAGAGCGTATTTCTTCACTCTGCCCCCCAGAGCAAAAAAGGGAGGGTCGCGCTCCTGCGCGACCGCCCGGAAAAGGAAACGAAAAATGAAGAAACTCATGTTTGCAGCGGCGGTTGCCGCAGGATTCGCCGCGTTCGGCGAAGGCATTGAATCCGCCAACACGGTCGGCTATGGTCAGAGTGATCTGCGTAACGGAGCCACGATGGTCACTCCGCAGTTCGCGCCGATGTCTGGTAACACGATTTCGTTGGATTCGCTTGTCCCGATGTCCTTGATGCTGCTGGACGTACCGTTGACGGTTGCACCTATACATGGAATGACTGGACTGCAGATGAACCTTGCTGGGCGGATGAGGATTTTGAAAAAGTTGAAGGCGTCTCATTCGCGCCGGGCCAAGGTCTTTGGGTGTATGGCAAAACCACCACGCAAGGTCTGCGTTCCTGTGGGCAGGTTGGTATCGCTGATGTGATCGTGACGCTTCGTAATGGTGGTACCCCGACGGGTAATCCGTTCCCTGTTGCGCTTGATCTTGATGACATCATCCCCGAGGGGGATGTCCTTGATGCTGCTGGACGTACCGTTGACGGTTGCACCTATACATGGAATGACTGGACTGCAGATGAACCTTGCTGGGCGGATGAGGATTTTGAAAAGGTTGAAGGTGTCTCCTTCGCGCCGGGCCAGGGCCTTTGGGTGTATGGCAAGAGCACGAGCCAGTCACTTCGTTTCCCAGCTCCGGAACTCTAAACAATTTCAAATGTGTCACATTGTGTGACACATAGGAAAAAAAGGAAAATGAAAATGAAAAAAGTAATGATTGTTATGGCGCTTGCCTTGGTTGCAACAGTAGCCAATGCGGCGTCCTTTAAGTGGTCGGCTGCCAACATCTATGGCTCCGACGGTACAACGAAGTGGTCTGGTGCGGTCACTTTGTATTGCGCTGAGGTCGCGTCATTCTCGGCAGCTGCTACTGCCGCTAGTGGTGCGGTTAAGGCTGCAAATACTGAATTCTCAGATGCTGCATTTGTAGCGGGTAATGAGTATAACTTCTACTTTACCATTACGGATAACGGCAAAACATTCACCTCGCAGTCTGTTAGTGCAATTGCCCAGGCTTCTGATGTTGCAGCCATTGGTTTTGGCAACATGGCCTCCGCTACGCAGAACGCCAGCAACTGGGGCGGCGGTGACATTCCCGAGCCGACGAGCGGGCTTCTACTCCTCGTGGGCGCTGGCATGCTCGCGTTGCGCCGCAAGCAGAAGTAAGTCTAATAGAACGGGTTGCCAACCCGCTCTGGAATGCGCGAGTTGCGTGTTCCACTAAGAGAAAGGCCCGCCCGCACATTGCGGGTGGGCTTTTTCACAACCGCCCAAGAGTCTCGTTTTCAGACGGGAGGATTGCCATGAAGTTTACTGTAACATACCGAAGGCAAGACGGATCTCCTGCGACAGAGGTCATTGATGCCGCCGACCGCGCGGCGGCTGTTGCCTCGTGCCGCGCGCGCGGGATCGTCCCGCGTTCCGTCACAGAGGGCGGGCACGTCGCGTCTCCATCACGCAGGCCCGCGTGGATAAAGGGCGCCGTCGCCGCTGCCGTCGTTGTCATAATTGCCTGCGTGGCATGGTTCTTCCTGTCGCCCAAGCCACAGCCAACTCCCGCTCCCAAACCCGTGCAAAAGAAACAAGCCGCTCCGAAGCCGGCGGCCACACCGAAGCCGCGCCCGAAACCGGCAGAAACCAACGTCGTGGCAAAACCCGTCGAACCCAAGCCTGTGAAGGTTGACCCGAACGCCCGTCCCGAAAAGGTGGGCGAAATCGTCAACGGCTACATCAAGTTGCCGTCCGGACGCCTGCACCGGATCAGGGGCGAGGTGACAAATGACGTGTCGCGCACCAGCGTCTCCAAGTACGAGATATTCGAGCATCACTGTGAGAACGAGATTGCGTGCTTCCTCACGATGACACCCGGAGAAGGGTTGGTGGGCGATCCTCGCTACAACGGGAGCTTCAAGGCGGAGTTCCTCAAGTCCCTTGAGACCCCGATCGTCATCGGCCCCGAAGACGACGAATACGCCCGTGAACTGAAGAAAGCCGTCCGTGACACCAAGATCAACTTGAAGGCGGCGCTGGACCGCGGCGAGGACATCGAGCAGATCATGCTCGATACCCGGCGTGAAATGCAGGAATTGCACAATTTCAAGCGTCTCCTCCAGAACGAGCTCAGTGAATACCGGCAGAAGGAAGGCGTGACGGACGACGATGTGGAGGACTTCATCAAGGCGGCCAACATCCTGCTGGCTGAAAAGGGAATCGCGCCGCTCAAGGTCGGTCCCATCACCAGGAAACGCATGGAACTCCTCATGAAGGAAAAAGAAGAAAGGAACAACAAGAAATGAACGGATACATGACAGTCGGGAAATGGATGCTCTGCGCGGTGGCATTCTGCTTGGCCTCCGGCGCGGTGGCGGACGAGGCGAAGCCGTACGATCCACGCACGAAGCCGACCAACGAGGCCGAGCGCAAGATCCGTATGGAGTGGCTGATGAAGCGGAAATACGAGCGTACCGGAGGAACGCTTGTCCGGAAAGACTCGCTGAAAGGTGAGATTACCATCGTCAATTGTCAGAAGGCCGCCGAGAAGGAAGTCCTAGAGCGATCAATTGAGTACCTCAAAAAGGAAACCCGCCTGCAGATCACGCTCAGGGACGGCACGTTCTCATTCCCGTCCCCGAAAATTGAGGGGAATGCCTCTCTTTACATTATTGACGATCCCACATTCCCTTCCCTTGTGGCGGCCCCCGAGAACAGGTGGACTGTCCTGAACGTTGCTCCGTTGAAGACGGGTAGGGGATCCGCCCCCGCCTTTTTCAAGGCACGAGTCCTCAAGGAGATGTCGCGGGGGTTCGCCCTCCTGTGCGGCGCGATGAGTTCGAACTTCCCCGGCTCGCTCACCAGTGGCATGTACAAGCCAGAAGACCTTGACCACATCTCGGACGAACGCCTCTCGATGGACGTTGTGGCGCGCATGGCACCGTACCTAGAGCCAATCGGCGTCACACCTGCCATCTATGTCTCTTACCGGCAGGCATGCAAGGAAGGCTGGGCGGAAAAGCCCAAGGATGCCATTCAGCAGAAGATATGGGATGAGGTACGCGCCGACAAGGAGCGCGGGCCGACGAACCCGATCACGATTCCGCCGCCAAACACGAAGAAGTAGGGCGTGGGCTCCACCTGCACATACCGGCGTCGTCGGCTACGCCCACGCGGGCGGGCGGTGGATCGTGCGGCCGTTGGGAAGCGGCACCACGTCCGGCAGCTGGCACCGCGTCGGCAGGTCGCGAGGGATGTTCCTGTAGTAGGATGTGAAGCGACGAAGCTCCTCACACACTTTTTCATGTGGATTAAAGACCAGTGTTCTCAACTTAGCCTCATGTCTGATGAAGCAAAGCGGTGCGGCGAAATCAACGTCTCCGCTTATGACGACAAATGTATCGGCGGCACGGCGAATGACATCGGCCATCATTTCAGTGGCAAGGTTTACGTCAGAACGTTTCTCGACCGTGCGGTATACGAGACCGTAGGGCATCTTATCGCAGCTCTTGCATGGTTCTGCCGCGAAAGGAAGCTTGACCCGAAATCGTTTGTAGAAGCCTTCGATGATCTTGATCTTGGGGAAAGTCCCAAGGACATCAAGATAGCGGTCTTGGTTGAATGCGGCTTGCGGGTCTGCGGGATTATACTTGATTCGGGCCGTGAAGTATTTGATGGCGACGACATCATGTTCTTCCAGACGCGGGAGCAGGGATGTTGCGAAACGCTCAAGATCGAGCCACTGGCGAGAGGGCGTATCTTTCAACAGACCATGATAAAGGTTGAAGCCATCTATGTAGAAGATTGTCTGTTTCTTTTGCATAACTGTTTCCCGAAAAGGCAAGAGCCGGACTTACGCCCGGCTCTGCACCGCATTGCCGTAGCTCAGCGGGTGGTTAGCAACCCATCAAGGGGTTCGGTTGTAGTGTACCACATCGTAGGGCATGGTGCAAGAGGGCATGTGTGAGAAAATGAAGTTCACCTACACATACCGCTCGTCCGATGGTGAGCGGCACACGGCCGAGATCGAGGCCGAGAGCCGCGACGCGGCGTTTGCCAAGATACGGACCGAGCTTGGCATCAAGCCGATCAAGGTGGTGGCGGCAGGAGATAATGCGACTGATGAAGGAAGCGGCAAGAGTGCCGCTTCCCCGAATAGCGGCTCCCCTCGGGGAAGCGGCGCTCTCGCCGCTTCATTCAAGAAGCGCAATCTCCTCGTCGCGGCCGTTGTTCTTTTCGCCGCCGTCCTCGGCGGCGTGGTGTGGTGGATGCGACGCCCGAACGGCGAATTGCCCGCAGCCAACTCCGACCAGCCGATCACGGTCACGACCCCGCAGGGGCCGGTGACACTGCGCGTGGCCGAGCCATTACCCCGCCAGATGATACCGGGCGACAGGCGAAGAATTGAAGGAGCGATGAACGGGCGCGATGCCCTTTCTTCCAGCGAGGCGAAATCCCAACCGACCAACGGCGTGTTCAAATTCGCGGCCGAGAGGTGGCTCGCGCGCTATGCCGAGCCAGGGCGGCAGCCGCCCGCGACTCTTGAGACACCACCGGCGACCCTCGCGCCGGGTGAAGCGACAGGAGTGTCGCTTCCCCGAGAGTCGGCTTCCCCTCGGGGAGGCGGCGCTTCATCCAACGTCGGTACCCTTCGGGGAAGCGGCGCTCTCGCCGCTTCACATGCGGCGCGGCCGATACCGGCCGATTTCGAGGCCGCCCTGCGCGAGCCGATCCGCATCGCCTCGACGGACTTCACGGAGGTGGTTGACCTCAAACGCATCGTCACCGGCATGAAGCGCGAACTGCGGGCCTACATCGCCGGAGGCGGCACGGTTGAGCAGTATCTCGCCGAGCTGGAGAAGCGCCAGAAGCTGGAGGTTTCGTACCGCGAGCGCGCGGAGCAGAAGCTCAACGACATGTTGAACGAGAAAGATACCCGTTCTCCCAGTGGGCGAGATTCCCTGAAGGCCGCCTACGCCTACTGGCTGAAAGCCAACGCGCAGCTTCAGGCGATGGGCATCTACCCGCTCGCCCTGCCCGACGCCCTCCGCTCCTACCAGATGTCCCTCGACATCGACGAGTAAAGTGTCAAAACAGGTCAGACCTGTTTTGGCGGTAATAGTTCACGTTCGCAAGGAACCGCTTGGCGACATCTGCGTCGACATCAATCGCCAAACCGCGACTCTCCAGCAAAGCGATTTGCTGTTCAATGGATTGGTACGGTTTGGTGTCGGCATAAAAAAGTAACCGCCAAATACGCGCATCATGCCTTACGGCAGAGAGGCGAGGCGGTTGAGATGACGATATGATACCACATGCCTTGCCCGTCCGCAAGGGGGTAATTGAAAAAAATGAAATTCTAACCTGGTGTGAACTTCCTCTTTTTTTGCACACCCCCTTGCACCATGCCCTGCGATGTGGTACACTACCGTCCGAACCCGTTAAAGGGTTGATATCCGACCGTGAGGCTCTGCCGATGCGGGGCAGGGCCTCAAGCCGATAGGCGAGAGGCCTTTGCAGTTTCAGGATACGATAAAGAAATCTATTGCATATATCGATGGATTGCCGAATTTTTCGAGTGGCCCCTTGCGCGCCGCCACTATCTTTGGTATACTTCCAACTGCCCCCAATGACGGGGCGTTTAACCCGCCGACTTTCGGGGAGGCGGCGCGGAGCCGGGCGCAAGCCCGGCTCTTGCACTTTCAGGAGGAATCAATGAAAAACACAATCATCTACATCGATGCCAGTAACCTCTACTATGGACAACTTCGCGGTACCGACAACAAATGGCTTGATCTTGAGACCTTCTCCTCCAAACTTCTCAAACCAGACCATGTTATCGTCGCCATCAAGTACTTCACGTCTCGCGTAATCGACAAAACCCCGAACCAGCACCACGCCCAACGGCAGGAACAATATCTCAAAGCGCTTGCCAATCGTCCTCTCGTCGAAATCATCGAAGGCCGCTATCGCGAACAGGCCGAACTTCTCACCCCTGTCCGTGAACCCTGTACGTCCTGCGGCAAAAGACGGAGCGACGGTCGCATCAAGGTGCTTCGTATCACGGAAAAGATGACAGATGTAAACATCGCTGATGCAATGCTGCGCGATGCTTACGAACGACGCGCCGACAGCCTTGTTCTCATCTCTGGCGACACCGATCTCGCACCCATAGTGAAGACCGTCCGTTACCATATAGGGGTTCCTGTCCTTGTCTTCAACCCGCAGATGAGCATCTGCAACGAACTTCGCCGCTACGCAACCTTTTACCGTAACATCCCTCAGGGCTTTGCCGCAGGCTGCCGTCTGCCCGATTCGTTCGTGACAGCAGACGGCAGAACCATCCAATGTCCGGTGGCATGGATGCCACCGTCCCAGACGCCTTGATGCTCCTTTGCGGCCGCAAGCGCATCGAAGCGGCTGTGAACGCATAGGAAGGCGCTCCTACCAGATGGCCCTCGACATCGAGGGAGTGAAACAATTGGGCAGCCATCCCGCTGCTGTCGACCGGCGAGGAAAGTGCCTACTTCACCTATGTGTTTTCTGAAAATGGGGTTGCCATGCTCAGTTGAGCCCTGGCATCGGCAACGCGGGAAGCCCCTGTTCCCGGATGCGCTTGTTCATCTCCTGCCAGGCAGTAACTGGATCGGCACCGGATTCGATCTGCTTTTCCAATTCCACACGCGCCTTCTCAAGAAATGCAACTTCCTCGTTCTGCCTCGCCTGAAGTCGTTTGATGTATCCCGCCAAGTTTCCGCCTGCGGCAAGGTAGTCGCGGAGTTCCGCTTTCATGCCCTCGACTATGCACTTCATCTGCCGATACTCGTCCAGTTCGTCAGGTGAAATGGTCAGTCGCGTGCGCAGGGCTTTCTCCATGTCTTCCTGGAGTGAGTCCGGCAGACGAGGCAACATCGAAAGTTTCATGCCTGGCTCGGCGAAGAGCGCAAGAAGCCGCTCCCCCGGATTAGAAAAGATCACGCGCCAGTTTTGTCGGGCGGCGGCAGAGATCACGGCTTCATCGCCCCATATCTGACGACGCTCGATCGGCTTCGCAAAGCCGTTTTCATCAACATAGAGGGACGTCTCCGTGACTGGAGCAGGCGGAACGGCCTGTTCCTCGCGCGTGCCGACAAAGTAAGAGCTGACAAAGGGAAGGGACACCCCCACGGCCGTCACGGCGAAGAAGCCAATTGCCGCCAACCGAAGCTTCCAATTCCCAAGGTACTTGTTAAAGAAGCCCGGCGCCGTTTCCAGACGCCCAGGCCTGATTCCGATTTCCTTCAAGGCCCGGAATGCAGCTTCGCGGTCCGTCGCCGCGATTTCGCCGTCATGCCGAACGTTGTCGCTCGTCCGGTACTCGTAGACGAATCTCACTACTCACCCTTCTTGGGGTCGAATACAATCTTTCGTGGAGACTTCGGTCCCTTCAGGGTCTCGGCTTTCTCCTTCGCGATGGCTTCGGCAACCTGCTTCTGGTAGTCATTGGCGGGTGCGGGCGCCCACCCCTCTTTGCAGGCCTGCCGGTATGTCGCCATCACCGCCGGCGTCACGCCGAAGGGTTCCATGTATGAAGCCATGCGTTTCTCGATGTCAACCGGGAGACGGTAGTCGGGGAACTTGTCGAGGTCAGCAGGCCCCGTCACGCCACCTGTCAGCGCACGTGGAAACTGCGAGTTGCTGGCTCCGCAGAGAAAACAGAAACCTCGCGTCAGCGCCTTCTTGACCCGAGCCTCGAAGAAGGCGGGCTTCGCATCCTTCGCCAATGGCGCGACGTTCACGATTGCCCAGCGACTCTCCGGTGCCACGAGGATCGGCGGCAACTTTTCGTCATCCACCACGAACAACGAGGCATTGCCCTCCACCTTCGGGGCGGCGAGGTCAAACTCGCCGTCTTTGATTGCCACGTTGAACTTGGAATATCCGGCCATGTAATCGCGGGACTCCTCCAGCCAATCCGCCTGCGCGCGCTTCTGGCAGTTGATGTAGTAGACCGTCCCCTTTCGCGTGCCGGGCCGCAGAATCCTGCCGCCGGTGTGTTCGAGGAAGCGTTTCTCGAAATAGGCCTTGCGCTGAGCCTTCTCCTCAGGAGTGACCGCCTTCTTGTGGATGTCGAACGGCGGCGGCTCGACCGCCGCCACAAATGCCACGGCTAAAAGGGCCGCAACCAAAGTCAAGCGCTTCATTTCTTCTGTTCCTTTTCAAGTTCCATCAACATCTTCTGGCGGACGAGCGGCCCGAATTTCATCGGGGCGATTCCTCTGGCCTCCAGCATCTTGTTGGCGGCGTCGACTGCGTCCTGCAAATCCTCGACGGTCGTAAGTTTCCCGTCATGGCGCATGTCATGCAGATGCCGCGTGAGATCCATCTTGTAACGTGCAAGGTCCTGCAGTTCCCGACGCGTGTCCGCCATGATCTTCTCGATGTCCTCGCCGTTGTCCATCGCAGTCTTCAGTTGGATCTTGGCGTCGCGGACATTCCGTTTCAGCTCCTTGACCTCGTCTGAGTCTTCTGGATCTATGACAATTGGCGTTTCCAGCGACTTGAGGAATTCTTTCTTGAATCTTCCATTGTACTTCATCGTCCCGAAGATCGCGTCGCCGGGCTTGAGCGAGAGGTAACACGCGATTTCATTCTCGCAGTTGTGCTCGAAAATGGCATATTTCCCGCGCGTGGCCTGCGCGACGTCGTTCGTCACGACCCCTCTCACCTTATGAAGCCTCCCGGACGGCAACTTGATGTAGCCGTTGACCGTCTCCCCCACCTTTTCAGGCCGTGCATTGGGATCGATCTTGACTGGTTCTGGCGTTGGCGCGACATTCGTTTCCGCTGGTCGAGAGGGTTGTTCTAAGACCTTGGGCTGCCGTTTTACGGGAGGAGGCGTCACAGCTTTCTTGGGCTGCTGGCGAACCTCCTGCTGGGGTTCGGCTCGTGGCCACAGCCACCACGCAATGCCAATGCCACACGTCACGGCAGCAATCACGACGGCCGCGATAAGCTTGGTCTTTCCGATCTGCTGCGCGCTCCGAGAAGCGGCGCTGCCGCTTCTCGGACGAACAGAAGTTCGCCCCTCGCGGATGCCCGTCGGCACAATCCCGCGCTCTTTGCACGCGGCCACGCACTCGGCTCGATTCGCGGCCTCGACACACTCCTCGCGTAATGCGCCGTCCTTGTCGCGGTATGTTACTGTGAATGTCATTGGGGGCTTCCAGTCTTCCTCTATCTTCTGCCCTTCGTCTTCTGTCCGTCCCCAGGCGGGACAGAGGACAAAAGACAGACGACAAATGAATATCCCAAAGGAAAACGCCCGCCCGCACAAGCGGTCGGGCGTTCCCTCGGGCATTACGCCTTACTTACTTCTGCTTACGGCGCAACGCGAGCATGCCCGCACCCACGAGGAGCAGGAGACCGCTCGTCGGTTCGGGAATGTCACCGCCGCCGCCGCTCCAGTTTGAGGCATTCTGCGTTGCCGATTGCATGTTGCCAAAATTCGCGACACCAGCTGATGCCGTCGCAGGAATGGCAACAGATTTTTCTGCGGATGTGAAGGTCTTGCCATTGTCGGTAAACACGAAGTAGAAGGTCTTCGTCGTTCCGCCTGCCGAATCTGGCAACGCTACGGTAGTCGCCGGAACAGCACCATTAGACGCTGTTACTTCTGACTTGAAGTCAGACAACTCTGTGCAATAGAGAGTTACGACACCAGAAAACTTCGTCGTACCATCACTACCATAGATGTTGGCGGCATTCCACTTCACAGACGCAGCGTTCGCGGCAAAGGCCATAAACGCCAACGCACACACAATAACTACTTTTTTCATTTTCATTTTCCTTTTTTTATTCAATGCGCGGCACAATGCCACACACCAAAATTCTTACAGTTCCGGAGCAGGGAACCGCACAAACTGAGAATTATTTGAGCCACCCGTCCAGAGGCCCTCGCCAGGCGCAAACGTCACATCCGTAACAGGCGCATAGGAGTCATCTACCCAGCACGGCTCAGCTGCGGCCCAATCATTCCAAGTGTATGTGGTGATTGCGGCGCCGTATTCGTCAATTGTGGCCATGGTAACATTGTCGGACGCCTCATCACCGCCTGCAACGATATCCTGCAATGCAAGTGAAACAGGGAATGGATTACCGACCAAGGTATAACCAAAGCGGAGAGAAACGACAACATCCTGGAAGCAAACTTCACCCGCAGACCGGATCAACTGATCACTTGAAGAGCCGCCCGTCCAGAAGGCCTGACCGGCAGAGACAGTAACATCCGACACTGGTGCGTACGAGTCATCAACCCAGCACGGTTCGGCAGCAGCCCAGTCATTCCAAGTATACGTGGTAATCGCAGCGCCGTATTCGTCAACCATTGCCAAGTTCACATTATCAGAAGCATCTGAACCAACGCCTTGCAATGCGTCCAAAGAAAGCGCAGTGCCACCGATACCCGTAAACTGAGGAGTCACAAGGCTGTAGCCAAACCGAAGGCCGTTCTGGCCATAGCCCACCGTGTTGGAGGACTGAAGGCCGTCCGCCGATGCGGCGAAGGCTGCGGCAACGGCCGCGACAAACATAAGTTTCTTCATTTTTCTTTTCCTTTCCTGTTCCAACCGGCGTTCTTCTTTGCTTCGGGCACTTCCCGAAGTCCAAGTTTCACAACCGGTCTTCCCAAGTTTTTTGCTCTGGGGGGCAGAGAGAGGAAATAGTTGTTCCGCGCCGTAATCTCATTTGCAATCCAATCCTCGCAAAATGTCATTTACATTGCCGGCAACTTCGATTATTGCTATTTAAGTGATGTCGCGTACACAGGGGACATCCACCTGATGTATGGACATGAATACAAAACTGGGGGGTAAAACAAGTCTGATTTTTGGGGCATTTTTAGTGGCGATTGAGACCGATTCGCGAGATGATGTTCTAATTGAGATGTCGCCTACTTGTAGATTTTGCACCTGTCTACTTGACGTTTTTACACGTTCCTACTTGCCATTTTTACAGGGGCTTGGTATAATGCTTGTGTTTCAGCGGAAACCAGCACGATGATTGAACGATGGCAGACATCTCGGTTAAGCGCCATGATGAAGGTTCGCCGTGGCGTGAATCTCACCGGTGCGAGGCAGTCCGGCAAGACGACCCTTGCCGGAATGGTTGACTTGCCCCATGCGAGGAGATATACGTTCGACGACAAGTTGGTGCGGGGTGTCGCCCAAAGCGACCCGAACGGATTTGTGCAGCATGCCAATGGCGAGTCGATTGTCATAGATGAGGTGCAAAAGGTGCCCGACGTCCTTGATTCGATCAAAATGGTCGTGGACAAGGACCAGTCGCCGGGCCAGTATCTCCTCACTGGAAGCGCGAATCTCCGGTTTGCAAAGGCCGTCAAGGACTCGCTCGCCGGTCGCCTCGGCAGAGTGCGGCTTCGGACGCTGTCCCTAGGGGAAATCTACGGCCATCCGCCGTTTTTCCTTCGCCGGGCCTTTGCGGGGGACTTCGACTCCTTTTACGGTGACTTTTCACGAAGGGACCTGATCCACGCGGCTTTTCGCGGCGGCTACCCGGAAATCCAGTCCTACTCGCCAGACGCCAGGAGCGAGTGGTTCGAAGTCTATCTGGACGATCTTCTTGAGAAAGATGTCAAGGACGTGACGGAAATCCGCAAGCTTCCTGAACTGCGTTCCGTCGCATTGTGGCTTCTTGCCCACACGGCGCAATTCTTCGCAATGGAGGAACTGGCGTCAAAGGCTGCGATATCGAAGGTGACGGCGCAGAACTACATGGAGGCAATGAAGGCCCTTTACATTTTCGACAGCGTGTCCGCGTGGACGAAGAGCGACTACGACATGATCGGAAAACGCGAAAAGTGGATTGCAACGGATTCCGCGCTCGCGGCAAACGTCCTTGGGTGGAACGAGGACGACGTGTACATGGACGAGAACAGGAGTGGCAAACTCGTCGAGACATGGGTGTATCAGCAACTGGCCGCGATTTCCGAGGCTGAAGGCGGGTACAGCCTCTCGCACTACAGGGACAACCGCAAGCGCGAAATCGATTTCATCGTCGAGCGAAAGGACGGCGCATTGCTCGGCGTTGAGGTCAAGGCGGGACAGGCTTCTACGGATGACTTCCGCCATCTCAAGTGGTTTGCGGAAAACATCGCCAAGACGCCTTTTACCGGAATCGTCCTCTATTCCGGCAACAAGACGTTGCGCTTCGGCAACGGCTTCTACGCCGTTCCCTTGGCCGCTTTAGGGGCTTGAGAACAAATTGTCAAAACAGGTCAGCAACTGTTTTCGCAAGCAACGCGATCAGACTTCGCCTTTGAGAGTCTCAAGGTAGTTCTGTAGCGCATGGAAGATGTGCATAGCACCTTTCAATGCCGTCCGCAAGTCGTGTCGCAGCCTGTGGATTCCCCAGTTTGTAGGCGATGTAATTGAGCGAGTTGAACAAGTCGGCATTGGCTGACGGCGAGATGACGACCCTATACATGAAGCGTAGCCCTCATCTTCGCAAGTGCAGATTTTGCGTCAAGTCCCTCTCCTGCATCGATTTCTGCCTCTGACCTCGCAATGGCTTCATAAAGTGCCTGCTTTGCCATGAGCTTGTCGTAAAGGCTGATGCTGACAAGTACGGACGCGCCATAGCCGTTCTTTGTCAGGACGACAGGTCCGCGCTGCAAATCGCTTTCCACTTCGGAATAGCGATTCCGCAAGTCAGTTACGGGTCTTATTTGCGTTGCAAACATGGAATCTTCCTTTGATTTTGATGACTGAATTATATCATAATTCTATCATGGCAGTCAACATGAGGAATAGGTTTTCTTTTTGGCCTCCTTTCGATAACCGCCGTTAACCCAACTACAACTAGTAGCCTATTCCTCGATGTCGAGGCTCATCTGGTAGGAGCGGAGAGTATCTGGCAGGGCGAGCGGGTAGATGCCCATCGCCTGAAGTTGCGCGTTGGCCTTGAGCCAGTAGGCGTAGGCGGCCTTCAAGGAATCTCGCCCGCTGGGAGAACGGGCATCTTGCCCGTTCAAAATGGCGTTGAGCTTCTGCTCCGCGCGCTCGCGGTACGAAACCTCCAGCTTCTGGCGCTTCTCCAGCTCGGCGAGATAACCGTCGATGGTACCGCCTCCGGCGATGTACGCCCGCATCTCGCGCTTCATGCCCGACACGATCCGCTTAAGGTCGATGTGCTCGGTGAGTTCGCTCGACGCCACGCGGATCGGCTCGCGCAGGCAGGCCGCAAAATCGGCCTCCGTGGGCTGCTCGCCCTTAGGTGCGGCAACAGCCCGCCCCGGTTCTGCGAAACGCGCCAACAGCCTTTCTGCGGCGTTTGTGAAGACATTGTCGCGGTCGTCCTCAATCCGCTGTCGGTTGCCCGGTATCATCTGGCGGGGCAATGGCTCGGCCACGCGCAGCGTAACAGGTCCTTGGGGCGTGTTCACCGTGTAGGCGGCCGGCTCTTGCGCGGGAGCGGTCGCCCCGCGACCGCTCAACCACCACCACACGACCAGAGCGATAAGAGCGATGGTAACGATAAGAGCGATGACAGGAACGACTCCCCACCTCGGGGAAGCGGCACTCTTGCCGCTTCCTTCATCAGTCGCATTATCTCCTGCCGCCACCACCTTGATCGGCTTGATGCCCAGCTCGCTGCGCACCTTCGCGAAAGCCGCGTCGCGGCTCTCGGCCTCGATCTCGGCCGTGTGCCGCTCGCCGTCGGATGAGCGATATGTGTAAGTGAATTTCATTTTCTCCCAAATCCCCCCTTGCGCACCACCCATCGATTTGATACACTACCCCACGAACCCCTTGATGGGTTCACATCCGACCGTGAGCCTCTGGCGATGCGGGGCAGGGCCTCAAGCCGAAAGGCGAGAGGCCCTTGCAGTTTCTGGATACGATGAAGAAAACCATTGCATATATCGATGGATTCAACCTCTACTATGGCCTTCTCCATGGAAACCCGTCCTGTAGATGGCTTGATCCCGCCACGCTTGTGAGAAGGTTGCTTCGCGACGGACATGACGTTGTTGCCATCAATTTCTTCACTGCTCGCATACGTCCATATCCGTATGATGCACAAGCGGTCGCACGACAGGACATCTATCTCCAGGCACTTGCGGCACAACCGCTTGTCCGTGTCGTGGAAGGCTACTACAATCGAAACAAGATATGGCTTCCACACGTTACGCAGGAATGCAAGTCGTGCCGAAAATCGCGAGACGGAATGGCTCACGTAATGAAATTCGAGGAAAAGCGGTCTGATGTCAATCTGACCTCCGCCTTTCTTGCCGACGCATTCAGGAATAATGCGGATTGCTATGTACTCATCACCGGCGACTCCGACTACATAGCCCCAATTGACATTGTCCGCTTTGAGTTGAAAAAGCCAGTTCTGGTGTACAATCCAAGAAGCGACAGGCCATCTGACCTCATGTACCACGCCTCCTACTACGCGCACATCCCCCGCGACCTGCCGGCGCGGTGCCAGCTGCCGGACGTGGTGCCGCTCCCCAACGGCCGCACGATCCACCGCCCGCCCGCGTGGGCGTAGCCGTTGACGCCGGTATGTGCAGGTGGAGCCCACGCCCTACTTCTTCGCGTTCGGCGGCTGGATGGTGATCGGGTTCGTCGGCCCGCGCTCCTTGTCGGCCTTGACCCTTTCCCACATGGCTTTCTGGTATTCGTTCGTAGGCGGAGGTGCCCAGCCGAGCCGCACCGCGTTGAGATACGTCGTGCGACGCACGGGCGTGATCCCGGCCGCCTTCGCGCCGTTCAGCATCGCGTTGAAGGGTTCCGGCGACGAAACTAGAGTTTTGCAGGCATCCAGATCCTTCAGCGTGCGTATGGGACGCATCACGTCAAAGTCGTTGAGCGAATTGCCGCCTCCGAACAATATGACGAACGCCCGCCACAACTCCTTTTTGACCCGCGCCTCAAGCACCTCCGCCGATGCGCCGTCCACCGCAAGCGCGGCGACGTTCACGCGCGCCCAGCCGTTGTCGGGGGCGACGAGAAGCGACGGCTCGCCATCAATGTCAACGACTGAGATCATGCCGCCTGCGTCCGGCGACAGGGTGGTGGGGATCTGCGTCCCCGTTGCTTTCCGCTCGATACGTGTTGGGAGCGAGAGGGCGATGCGCACCTGCTCGGTCACCCACTCGACGGCCGATGCCGGAATCCGTCCCTGCAAATCCATGAAGTAGAGGAACTTGCCGCTGTAGGCCGGCTCCACGAATCCACCGAATTTCTCCATCTGCTGTTCGGGCGTCAGCATCTTGCGCCTCCGTCGCCTCTGCTGCGGGGCTCCGCTTCCGTCCGGCGCGTTTGCCCCCACGCTCATGCCGGGTGGTGGAGGGGGCGGCGGGGCCGATTGTGCCATCGTTACTAGAGGTTCCGCAGCCATTGCGCAGAAAAGCGCAATCGCCGTTACCATCGTTTTTGTCTTCATGTTCGTGTTCTCCGTTATGATGTCTGACTTGCGGTTGGGATGCGCTGCCAGGATTGCCGACAGCGGAACGCCCGCCGCCTACTTGCCAAGCCGTTCTTTCCGGCTGGCGCGCCTGCGTTCTGCGCGCTCCGCGCGTTCTTCCTCAGTTATCGCGGTCGTCAGGGGGGCGATGCCCATCTGCTCGAGCGCGGCATTCATGCGCTTGCGGTACTCCAGCGCCGCCGCCGTGTCGCCGGAATCCATAAGCGACCGAAGTTCTTTCGCCACGTCTCGCCTCACGGCGGCGTTTTCCGCCTGGAGCTTCTGGTGTTCCGCAAGAACCTCCGAGAAGCCGCGTCCCTGCGCGAGCAGCTCCACCATGTCCGCGCGCGCCTGTATGACCTTCTCCTTGAGCGCGCGGACGTCCGGAGTGTCGGTCTCGAGTATCTCGATGGGCTTCTTGAGCGATTCCAGGAACTGCTGCTCGTCGGCCTTCGTCGCGGCAGGCATCGGCGGGCCGTTCCCATCTCCCTCGACCGCCATCGCAAGCAGCTGATCCGTACGGGTTGTCAATACCGGCTCGGCAACGGAGTACACCTTCGAGTGGAGCTTGCCGTCGTCTGTCCTGATGCGCTCCACCACCGTCCCGTCCGCGTTGGTGGTTGCGGAAAGTCCCACGACGCGTCTTCCCATGTACATGGGAGCCGTGGGTTCCGTCGGATCGGGGGGCGTGGGGGATTGAGGAGGCTGAACGGCTTTTGGGGAGGGTGTCTGGGACGCTTTAGGAGAATGGGAGGTTTTAGGGTCAAACTTGACCACGGCGTTCGTCGGCTGGGACGGCGTCTCTTTGCCGAGTTGATTGGCGGCTCCATCCCCGCCATGCCGCCCGAACCACCACCACGCAACGCCGGCCACGACCAGAACGACCGCCGCCAGGATGGCGACTTTCCCAATCAGCGGCGCACTCGGAGAAGGTGCCCTGCCATTCGGGGAAGCGGCACTCTTGCCGCTTCGTCCCTCCCGGATGGAGGTCGGTGCGATCCCGCGCCGCTTGCACTCGGCCACGCACTCGGCCCGGTTCGCGGCCTCCACTGCCTCATCGGCCAGCGCGCCGTCCCTGCCGCGATATGTTACTGTGAATGTCATTGTGGCTTTCCTGTCATCCTCTGTCTTCTGTCCTTCGTCTTCTGCCCTCCCCATTCAGGACAGAGGACAAAGGACAACCGACAAACACTTTCCCATAAAGGAAAACGCCCGCCCGCACAAGCGGTCGGGCGTTCCCTTGGGCATTACGCCTTGCTTACTTCTGCTTGCGGCGCAGCGCGAGCATCGCGCCGCCCACGAGGAGCAGAAGGCCGCTCGTCGGCTCGGGGATGTCGCCGCCGCCACCGCCGCCACCAGCCGCAACAACAGTTCCGCTGTTGGAGAACGAAGACAGCGTGCCATAGCCAGGAGTTGGATTCGGAGGCGTGTAAAGGGAAGCACTGATGTCGTATGTGTCGTATTTGAACTCCACACCGTCAGCGAATGCACCGTTGACCGCGAGCAACATCAGAGTTGTCGCAGAGCCAACATCACAACCACTCATCTTTGCATTACCCTTACTTACCTCTTTAGACCCCAACACGAGGTTGTCGATTGTTTGCTGTGCGGTGGCATCATACGCCGCGAGTGCACCGAGGATGGTTGCCTGATTCGCACCATCAAACGCATACACCGTCCAGCCATTCAGCGAAGTGTCCTTGCCGAACTGCCAGTCGACTGATGCCGCATTTGCTACAACCGCCGTTGCGACTGCTGCAAGAATAAACATTAGTTTTTTCATTTTCATTTTCCTTATTGTTTGATTCCGTCACCATGATGGCGACTTCATCAGTTTTTTCTTAGTAGGGCAACGTGACTCCACGCCGACACCACCTTGAAATCCTTACAGAGTGAATGTCACAGAACCAGCCGCAGGAGCGCTAATCCAAAATGCTGCCCCCGCTTCAATCTGTGTATTCTCAAGTTCGTAGCCGTCCTCATCGCACCAAGCGTTGTAGCCAAGTTCGTCATCGTTGTCGTCCGTACCGTCGGAGATGTAGAAGTAGTTGTTATAGCCAGTTGCCGCAGCATTCAACGCAGAAATCTTAGGGGCGGTGGCGAAGTCATCGTCATAGAGACCCGGTGTCGCAGTTGTCGTCAGCGACTGAAGTGCGACTGCGAGAGGATACGGATTGCAGAGAATCGTGAACTTGTCAGCAGGGAAGTCAAGGGTGACACTGGCTATTTCGGACACCTGCCCCACCGTGGTAATAGTGCCACTCGTAGAAGGCGATGTAAACCAGAAACCTTTGCCAAGTGTAAGTTTTGTCGTATTGTCAAGTTCGTAACCATCCTCATCGCACCAGCAATCATAGCCGAGTTCGTCATCATTGTCATCGGTGCCGTCGGAGATATAGAAGTAGTTGTTGTAGCCTGTTCCCGCAGCATTCAACACCGAAATCTTTGGTGCCGTGGCGAAGTCATCGTCATACAGACCCGCCGCAATGGTACTCGAGAGCTTGATGAGGTCGTTCATGTTGATGCTTCCGGCGGAATCGCTTCCAGCCTTGTCGAACTGCGTACCGATGAGGTAGAACTTCCCGGCAGTCACATCCTTTGATGTATATCCCACCGTGTTGGCGGACTCAATGCCCTCGCCGAATGCGGCGAGGCCTGCGGCAACTGCCGCTGCAAACATAAGTTTCTTCATTTTTCGTTTCCTTTTCTGGGCGGTCGCGCAGGAGCGCGACCCTCCCTTTTTTGCTCTGGGGGGCAGAGGCGAGAAATTCATCGGTCGATTCTTGGGTTGCGGGCGTGATCCGATCTCTGGCGGATGACGTTTGCCGCAAATGTCCGAATCTTCTTCTGTCTTTCCTTTCTCTACTCGTTTCTTTTCCCTTAGCCGCACACGCGGTTTATTGGGGTTCGCGAACCTTCAAAGGCCTTTCGTGGGCCTAGTCTGGTCTTTGAACTGGCGCAAGTGTATCACATCTTGCGGGAGCGCGCAAGGGGGTTTTTGAAAAAAGTTGAAAAAAGTTTGAGCCGGTGGGCTGGGCCTTTTGCTGGGCCTTTTGCTGGGCCGAAACGTTTTTGGAAGCGCTTTGCCATGTGCGAAGCGTTTGCGAGCCGTTGGTGCGCGCACGGGGCGCGCACTGCGGAACGGCTTCGCGCGAAACGAGGGCGAGCCGGTGGCGTGCCATTGGCGGGGGCTAGAGGGGGGGGGGAGACCAGAGACCTGAGACAAGAGACAGCGAGACATGTCCCCCCGCCAAGTCTCGGGTCTCGGGTCTCATGTCAGCGCGCTGGTTCCCGCTTCGCCAGCAGCGGGCCAAGCGCGCGGCGAGGCAATGGGGAAAGGCTTGCGGTCGCGCAGGAGCGCGACCCTCCCGGCGAGAGGGGTGCCGGAGGGCTAACGGTGGCGCAACGGTGGCGATCCCCGCGATGCGGCAACGCGCAAGATGCGCGTTGTCCCAGTGATCACGCCCAAGCGGGCGGACGGTGGATGAATCACGACCACGCTTTCTTTCGCAATGGCAAGAGCCATTCCTTGCGGAAGCGCCGCTCCGTCCCGAAGAAAATCATCTCCGGCCGCGCGAAGCCCGCGCCGCTTGAAAGTCTCATGCCGATGCGCTCGATCGTACATGCGAAGTCCGCCACCTGAACGAGTCTCGCGTACACGGGAAGTGATTTGAAATGCCTCACGGGCAACGCGCGGCTGGCAAACGAGTCTGACAGTATCTTCGCAAGCTGCGGCTGGCCTCTGTCGTACACGACGGAAATCTTTCCCTCCCCGGACGGCAGGGTGCCTCCTGCGTCCGCGAGAAAGTCGTCTATTGCCTTGGAAATGGCGGAAGAAAGATCGTCCGTGCTCATGCTGGGACTCTTCTCAACGACAATCGTCTTGTAGGAGAGCGGGCACTTCCGCATGAAGAACGAAAAGCACGAGAGAATCTTCCTCCGCGTTTTCAGGTCTATTCCGTAATAAGCGTCCTCTCCCCTTATCGCTGGGCTTGTGTGAATCGGCAAGTCCTCGAATCCGAGCATGGCCAGCCGATATTCAAGATCCCCGATGTGCGTGATGACCGGCGCATCGGAGTCGTGCCGCACGAGCGTGACGATATAGTATGGGCAGTTCTTGTCGAATTGTCCGAAGTCGCCAGACTCGTCGATGAATATCTCTATGCTGCTCATGCAAATAAAATGGCGGGGACTTCCCCGCCGTTGGGTGGACCTACAACGCCAGCCCACTGGGGCGGTTCCCTCCTTGCGGTTGGAACGGTCTGTAGTGTACCACATCGGTGTTCCACCGTCAACCAGGCAACTGAAAGTAGCCCGTGAAGCGGTAGTAGTTGGCATACGCAAGGATACGTTTTGCGTTCTCCTTGTCTGCAACCTCCAGCCCACGTTGGACAAGCCGTTCGACTTGGGCGTCATGGTCGATCCACGTCTTGGGATAGCTGTGCTTGACAATGATTTGTACCATACTAACAAGAAACGCGCCCTTGATGGACATTCCCCGACGAATCGGGCAAGCGGTCCGGCGCGTGTGTTGGACATATAATACCAAAAAACTCGGGCCGAGGCAAGGGCGCACGGAAAAAGTTTTTTGGGGTGGAGAGACGCAACCATTGCGCGCCGCGCACGGGGCGCCGCCGACGGGGCGGGAACCGGCGCGCGGACATGAGAATGTTGCCAATGTGGGAATGTTGCCAGTTCCAATGTTGCCAATGACCAATGGGGCGCGTGCGTGCGAGCGCGCCCCTCCTATTCCCGCCGCCAAGATGGCGGCTTTCCCAGTTAGGCGGTCGCGCGGGAGCGCGACCCTCCCATTTCCGCCGCCAAGATGGCGGCTCTCCATGCGGCGGTCGCGCGGAAGTGCGACCCTCCCGGTGGGAATACGGGCGCAACAAGTTGCCGGGAGCACGACAGGGTCAGAATGTCGTGAGGCGCGGAGAGGGGCGCGTGGTGCGCGCGGCGAAGGCCGCCTTGAGGGCGGCGGTGGTGAATGCGGGGAGATCGGCCTCGGTCCAGACGCGCGCGACGTCATCGAGGTTGTGCGCGTCGGAACTGCGCGTGACGGCGTAGCCCTCCGCCTTCGGCAGCCAGATCGTTTCATCTGCCGTGCGCGAAATCTCCACGGCGTCGAAGGCGCCGTCGGAGGGAATGTTGCCGAGCTGGGAGTAGACGGAGAACGCGCTGCGGTCGATGTGCGCGGCGAGGTAGATTCCGCCGAGTTCGTGGCATTTCGCGGAAACTTCGGGAATTGTTTTGCGGCAACCCATCGCGAGGATGCGCCACTCCATCTCGACGATGTCGTCGTCCCAAGTGACCACGGGCTGGTCGCCGAACGTCTCCGGGTCGTTCACGCGCTTGGGCATCGCGGCGTACACCCAATCCGTCATCGCGAGGGCCTGCTCCGTGGTGTCGAAGAGCGCGAGTGTGTGGACTTCCTCGGCGGTGCAGACCTCGAGTCCGTACAGGCACGCCAGCCCCGCGCGGCGCGCGCATTCCGCGATGGCGGGCGTGTTGCGCGCGCTCTGGTGGTCCGTGAGCGCGATGCCGCCCATGCCCGCCGCCACGGCGCGCTGCACGATCTCGGAGGGGGACATCTCCAGGTTCGCGCACGGCGAGAGGCAGCTGTGGATGTGGAGGTCGAACTTCACGGTCAGTGTTCGGCGGGCGGCAGCGCGGAGAGTGCGCGCGCCGCGGCATACTGCGAGAGCGGCGTGACGACGATCGCCACGCCTTCGCGCGCGGCGGCCTCCGCCATGTCCGGCGGCACGGGGCGGTTGTGGCACAGCACGATCACCGCGCAGCCCACGAGCGTGCAGACGGCAATCGTGTTGAGGTGGTTCTGGATCGTCACGAGCGCGCAGTCCTCGCCCGCGTGGCCCATGATGTCGGAAAGGAGGTCCCCTACGTACACGCCCGTCGCGGCGGCGTCCGCAACTTCGACCGCGATCGTGCCGTTCACGGCGGTGCAGATTTCCGCCGCGGTCATTGGGCACCTCCCGCGGGAGCGGCCGCTTCCGGCGGATTGAGGTTGAACGTGCAGGTCACCTTCGTGAACTTGCCCACTTCGCTCTGGATGTCGAAGGAATCGGCCACGCGCTTGGAGTTGGAGAGGCCCATGCCCGCACCGAAGCCGAGCGAGCGGATCCAGTCGTTCGCGGTGGACGTGCCGTCGCGGCAGGCCCATTCGATGTCGGGGATGCCGGGGCCGCGGTCCTTCGCGGCGATCGTGATTGTCTCGTCCGAGATGAGCAGCACGAGCACGCCGCCGTGGGAGTGGATGCAGATGTTGATCTCCAGCTCGTAGGCGGCCACGGCCACGCGGCGGGCGATCGACCGCGCGACCTTGCGTTCGCGCAGGATGCCCTTGATGTCGTTCGCGGCGTGTCCGGCGCGGGAGAGGTCGTTGCGCACCACGGCCCACTCGCGGCGGAAGTAGTGTTCGCCCGTGGCGTGCGTGGGCGCGTTG
>ONRL01000128.1 GCA_900320225.1 uncultured Lentisphaerota bacterium | reverse complement strand
TGGATCACCACGTCGTCCCAGTTGCCGGACGAGTGGTACATGATCTCCTCGGCTTCAATGTTCGCGGCCGGGTTACTCGTCACCTGCCCGATGTGGTACGCGAGGTTCTGTCCGTTCAACGAGGCGTTGACGATCACGGGGCGCGGCTTGCCGGCGGCCTCGGCGAGCGTCGCCACCCGGTTCGGGATGTCGCCGCCGTTGCTGAAGCTGTTGCCAAACCAGAGGATGCGCCGTCCGCCCGTGTCGGAAAGATCGCCTTCGATGGAAAACGCCGTCAGGTACACAAACCGGGGGCCGTTGGCGTTGTTCGGGCCGGACAATATCTCAAGGCGGATCGTGCCGTTTTCGTCCGGTAGCACGTCCGCCACCTTCGCCACTTCCGTGGAGTTGCCCATCGGCTCGAGGCTGGCCGTCACGCGGTTCTGTCCGATGGCGCGGTACAGGCCCTCGCGCGCGCCGCTGCCGTCGCGCGCCGCCGCGAACCGGAATGTGTACGGATGCCCCGGCTTCAAGCCGATGACGTCGTATGCGACTACGCCTCGATTGGTGACATTGGCCACGGCACCCGAACCGGAAATTTGAATGTACAGGCTCCTGTTGTTTTTACGTGCCGCCTCGAACTCGGCCGCGTCGCCCGTGAAGGTGACGCCGGACGCGGTGGCGTTGTTGTTGACTGGCTTGCCGCTGTCCGTGCTGCGCATGCCGAACGGGAGGATCGTGCGGAGCGCGACGGCGGAGGCCGAACCGTCGCTCGCCACAAGCGGGCCTTGCATCTGGTTCCAGCCGTATTTCGCGTCGCCGAAGAGGTTCCACGTCTTCCCGTCGTTTGCCGGCGTTTCATGGGCGTCAATGAACGCCGTCTTGCGCACATAGGCGGAATCTTGCTCGAAGACCGCTGTCCATGTGGCGGACTGCGCGGCGGAGATCGTGAAAGGATTGGTCGTCACGGTCGCATTCGTGAAGGAGGAGGAGGTCCAGCCGACGAAACGGTAACCCGCGTCCGGCGTGGCCGTGGCGACGAGCGTCTTGTCTGCGGACAGGTAACAGGCGCAGTTCGTCGCCATGCCGTCCACCGTGGCCGACACGCTGCCGCCCGCCGTCGCATCAACCGTCATCGCGCGCATATCGGACGAGTATCTCGTCTCGCGCGTGATCTTGAACGCCATGATGTAGAACCAGGAGACATTGCAGTCGTCGCCCGGGTCGATGTCGATGACCGCCTCGCCGCGCTCGGTGGGACGGATGCCGCTGACGCGTGCCACGTTCGACACGTTGCTCCTCGCGTCCAGCGTGCTGGAGCCACCGTTCGCGCCGGTGACGGTGTATTTCGTAGTGTAGATCTTCGACGTATCGCTGTCCTTGCGCGAGGCGACGAACGTGAATGAATAGGTGCAGTTCGGATAGAGTCCGGAGACGGTCGCACGCCCGTGGCTTGTCTTGTTGAAGTACAGCTGCGCGTTGCTGCCGACGCGGGCGTCGTTGAACTCGGCCGCGTCGCCGGTCAGATCGAGCGTCGCATTGCCGTTGCTTCCGATACCCGTTGCCTCTTCCACGTCAATGCCGACTCGGGTCGGGTTTCCGTTACGGTCCAAGAGGTTCCGGTAGGAGGCCTTTGTCTGCATCGGCACGGTGTTCCACGTCCAGGCCGGCGAGACGGGCGCGACCCGGGCGTCGATGAAGATTTCCTCCGCGCCCAAGTCGTCCATTTCCTCCAGCTTGAGTCCGGTAAGGTAGCCGAACCTTTTCCAGTACGTGTTGGATTCCGCCGCCTCAACGGAGAATTCGATCGATCCGTCCGGCAGCGGCGCGATGCCGGGGAGGACCGCCACGCGGTTTGTGCAGTTGTGGGCGTTCATGACGATCGCGCCGGAGTTGGCACCATTCACGGTGTAGCGGGCGGAAAGTTCGTCAACATTGCCGTCGGCGCGCTGGGCGGCGAACGTGAACGCGTACAGCTTCGTCGGGTCGAGTCCCTCGAACCGCGCGCGGATACACGACTCAGCGAGTCCTAAGTCGGAAACCTTCGGGTCGGTGGAGCAGACGGACTGGTTGTTGACGACGGACCGCATCGGCTCGAACTCCGCCGCCTCTCCCGTGAACGGCCGAGTCGAGTTGGGATAATTTGCGGTGGCGGGAATCATGAGGAACAGCTTGACGTCGGTGGCGTTCCCCTCGCTGTCGATCAGGTCGGTAAATAGCTTGGGCTGGCTCTTCGAGATGACGAACGGGCACTTGTTCCACCCCGTCGGCAAGGTCCCCTGGCTGGTAGGCGAGATGTAGAACGTCCGGCCGCCGAACGCCGTCAGCGCCCCGAACGCAGCCGCAGAGAGTGCAAAAAAGATTTTCTGGCTGTTCATGGATAAATCTCCGATGCCGTAAGTATATCACAAATCACGGCGTATGCGCAGAGCTCGGTTACCGGTCACTGCGGAACGGGACCTTTGGGCGTCCGGTCGCACGCGAAGGTGATCGGCGCGAGCGACGGCTTGGAACGCGGACGTTCGATGCGTTTCCATGTGCCATTCGTCTCCTGCACGAAGAGACCGGGATACGTCGCTACCGGGAACTGGGTGCTGCGGGACTTGTCCTCCACCAGGAGGCGGTCCGGCGCCACGCCTTCCTCCACCCACCGGACAAGGGCGCTACGCCCGTACGCGGCGCAGGTTTTTCCTAAGCCGCCCTGCGTCGCGCGCCCCTTGCCGCCGCCGTGGGCGACACCCGGCGCGCAGAAAAGGCGGCAGTGCTCCAGCGTCTTTTCAAGTCCGCCCTCGAACGCGCAGATCCGTTCGTAGTGCTCGACGATGGGTAGCGGCGAGATCGTCTGGTCCTCCCAGCCCGCGATGACGATCATCCGGCCGCCGCGCGCGAAGAACGGCGAGAGGTCGGCGGTGTTGGCGTTGTACCAGTCGCCGTCCTGTTTCGCGAACTCCATCACGGACTGCCAATGCTTCGCCGCCTTGCGCTTCATGCGCTGCCCGAGGTACGTGCCGACGGCGAAGCCCTGCGTGAGGCACTTGCCGTCCACGCAGAACGGCGTGTAGAGCGCCTTGAGCCGCGCGAGCTTGTCGCCTTCCGCAAGCGACGGCATCTTCTTCGCCGCAAGGGCGAGGATCGCATCCACCTCCTCCGGCGTGGCCCGCCCGTCCGCGAGGAACCGCCCCGCGTAGAACGCGGGGTCGCTGGCCGCCCGGTACTCCACCGCCGAGTCGGCCACCATCCGCATCTCCTTCTCCGTGAAGACGAGGTTCCCGTTCTTGTCATGCGTCGAGTGATACGCGAGCCAGGAGTTGAACCTGTTCGCCACGACGTTGTTGGCCGGCAGGTACGTCACGATCCCGTCGTAGTCCGCCGGATAGCGGATCGCCTCGCTGAACGCCTGCCGTCCGCCGCAGGACCCGCCGCTGAAATACGACTTGCGCGGCGCCTTTCCGTAGTACGCCTCGACCATCCTCTTGCCGTAGACGGTCATCATGTGCGTGGAACGCCAGCTGTAGTCGCGCCGCACGGCGATCGGCCAGGTTTCGCCGTCGCGCTTGCCCGCCACCATCGCCCGCGTCCCGATGTCCGTTGTCACGGCGGCCGCCCCCGTCATGACAAATGCGTGGAGGCTCGGGATGGAGCCGCCCAGGCTGCTGTTGCCCACGCCCCAGAGCCGTCCGTTCCACCGTTCGGGCGGCGGGAGCTCGATGCGGCAGCGGATGTCGCTCTCCGGCTCGGCCCGCAGGACGAAGTCCACGCGCACCACGCCGCTCGTGCCGAGCGTCGCGACGTTCGTCACGGAACAGACAACCCCGTCCGCCACCGCCGTCACGCGCGCCAGTCGGTCCTGCCGCGACTCCTGTGCAGCCGCCGCGCTGCTCACGACGGCCACCGCCAACAACACATTCAAGCCTTTCATGACATTCCCCTTCCTTTAAGTTAACGGCCGAGGACGGCGCGGGCGTGGAGCGCGAAGACGCCGCGCCCGTCGGCGGCGTATGCCTCGAAGATCTTCCGCGCCACGCCCTCGTGGTCCCCGCACGCCCAGAGCGCGCGGGCGAGATGCAGCTCGCGCAGGCAGCGCCCGTTCTCGGGGCTGGAGCCGAACCCGCCGGACGGCGTAGCCGCCGCCGCGCCCGGTCGCGCCCAGCCGGAGACGCCGGGCTTCGCAAGGACCTCCGCGAGCGCCGGCGCGGCGCGCGGATCGCGCAGCGCCTCCAGCGCGAGCGACAGCGCGCGCACGTGCACGACCGGCGTTCCCGCGTTCACCTTCGCGAGTTCGCCCAGAAGCGGCTCCAGCGCGAGCGGACTGCGCGTGCGCCCAAGCGCCACGATGAAGCTGTCGCGCTCCGGCATCCGCCGTCCGAACGCCGCAAGCCCTTGCGCGTTGATCGTGATCTGCGGGTCGCGTCCGCTCACCTGCCCCGCGAGCGTCTCGGCGCCCGTCGCGTCGCCGAGGATGCCGAGCACGTGCGCGTACACGAGGCGCGCACTCGGCACCGTCGCCTTCGCATAGGCGTCGCGCAACGCCGGAATCGCGCGCGCGGGGTCAGAGAGGACAATCGAGACGCCCTTGTAGCCGTCGCCCATGTCGCGAACCGCCGTGAGCCAGCGCTCCGGGTCAACGCCCACGTTGTCCTTCCAGGAAAGGACCTCTTCCGGAATCACTCCCTTCTCCACGAGATGGCGCTGGAGCGCCTTCACGTCGATCGCGCGCAGTTCTGTCCCCTTCTCGGCGGCCATCGCCGCCGCCACGCCCGCCGCGTAGCCGGCGTTCTGCACGTCCGGCTGCATGCGCATGAGCGGCAGGGCGTCGCGGTGCGCGCTGATGCCGAGGCCCACCACCGCGAGGCCGTCCGTCTTCTCCGGCAGGATCGCACGGTAGGGAACATTCACGCCGTAGATCTTCTTTCCGTTCGCCTCGCTCACGTAGCAGATGTCGTCCACGGACGGGCCGTGGCTGTCGAAGTCGCTGCGTCCCTGCACGATCGTGTCGGGGAACGTGCGCTCGTTCACCACGTCGAGCGGCGACACCACGACCGCGCCCACGACGCGCCGGCGCTCCCGGCTTTCCGTGGCCTGCGAGACGTCCCATGTGCCGTTGGCCGCGCCTAGGCGAGCGCGCAGGGCGAAGAGCCACTGGTCCACCGCGTCGCCGTCGTTCACGTAGCCCCAGTCGGAGTTGATGTAGCTCTCGCCGAGACGACGCTCGGAGAGGCCCGCGCCCTGAAGCGCGATCTCGCTTGTGGCGAGGAACTCGCAGCGTGCGCCTGCGGCCGCCGCGATGTCCGCGTTGCCCGTGGCGTCGATTACGTCCTTCGCGAGCACCACGCCGCGCCCTTGCGGCGTGGCCACCACCACGCCCGACACGCGGCCGTCCCGCACGACCGCGCCGCACGCCATCGCGCCGAACCACATCTCCACGCCGGCCGCGCGGTTCTCGCGCCGCCACCATTCGCGCTTGCCCACCACGTGCACGGCCGCGCCCAGCTCCGCTACGCCCTTGTCGTGCTCCGAAGTAAAGCCCACGCGGTTGCCGTACCAGTACTTGCCGATCATGCCGAGCGTCCCCACGCCGCCGAGTCCGTAGAGGTATTCGACGAGGAGCGTCTTCGCGCCGCGACGCCCCGCGCCGATGCCCGCCGGCGCGCCCGCCGTGCCGCCGCCCACCACCACCACGTCGTATTCGCCCAGCACGGGCAGGGGCCCCACCGGCGATTCGACTGTGGGAAGTCCCTTGTCAAACGGCCGCAGGCCCGTGAGGAACTCGCGGGTGTCGCAGGACGCCACCACGGGAGGGACGCGCTCCTGCGCGTCCGAACCACACACGGGAGGGACGCGCTCCTGCGCGTCCGCCGCCACGTAAATTTCGGTCGCGCAGGAGCGCGACCCTCCCGCCGCGTCGCGCGCGGCAGCCGCACCTACTTTGGCACCCTTTCGCATGAACGCCAGCGGCCGCAAAGCCGCACCATTCCCAACGGTCGCAGCAAGCTGCGACCCTCCCACGGGAGGGACGCGCTCCTGCGCGTCCGCCGCCGCACACCCACCCAACACGAACACGTGCGGGACCGTCCCCGTCGCATGGTCGGGCGGCACCTGGAAGAGCGTGTCGGCCGCGTCCAGCAAGCCTTTCGTGAAGGTACGGTCGCGCGCGATCTGCTCCGCCTCGGCGAAGGATGCGTACGAACCGTCCTTCATCGGGATCTTCAGTGTGCATTCCCACGCCTGACCGGTCTTCCCCTTCAGCGTGCGCCCGCTCGTGCGGTACTCGCCCGGCAGGGGGCGCGTGGTCATGCCCGGCGCTTCGGGACGGTCCATCGAAATGACGATGCGCGTGAACGTCTGCTCGCCCGCCGGGTACGGCGTAAACGGCACGCCCGCGAGGCGCGCCACCGTGGCGCGCTCCGTCGCATCGACGATCGCCTTCGCCTTGACGGCCTGGCGTCCGCTGCGGTTCGCGATCACCACGCCCGCCACCGCGCCCGACTTGTCGCGCAGGACGTCGGTCACGTACGAGCCCGTGATGAACGCCACGCCGTTCGTGAGGAGCGCGCGGTCGAACGTCTGCTTCACCATCAGCGGCGTGGGAATGCGACGGCGCACCTCGTCGCTCTTCGTGCGGAACGTGATCTCTCCGAGGAGCATCCGCTTGTACCCTTCCCGACGGAACGCCGCAAGGCCCACGTAGCGGACCTTCGCGTTGAGCGGCGCCGTCCAGCGCTGGTGTTCCATCCCGCCCGGGGCCTGTTGGAGCGGAATCGGACGCGACCAGGTCTTGCCGTCCGTGCTCGTGACGAGACGTGCGCTCGCCACGGCGAAGTCGTCCTTGCGCTTGAAGCTCACGAGCTCCGCGGACTCCACGAACCGCACCTCGCCGAAGTCGGTGTTGATCTTCACTTTCGGCGCGTCGTACTGCACCGAGCCGCGGACCACGTCGTCGGACTTGCCGTCGGAGAGGATCGTGCAGTTCTTGTCCGCATGCGGCGCGATGGCGGGCGCGTCGGCCTTGTAGGTGAACGGTACGATGGTCGAGGTATCGAGCCACAGCTCCCGCGCGAGTTCGGTGTCCGGTTCCTCGCCGTCCTCGAGGCCGAGCCGCAACGTGCCCGCTATGTCCTCGCCCAGGTACGGACGCGGCGCGACGAGATAGACGTCCGCCCCGGCCGCCTTCGCCGCAAGCGCGGCCGTGACCGCGCCCGACGACCCGCCCACCACGAGCACGTCCGTCTCCTTCACGAGCGGAATCCGCCGCGCCGACTCCTGAATGAAGTCGCCGGCAAGGACCTGCCCGAATACGGCCAATCCTATTGCCACCAACGGGAGGGACGCGCTCCTGCGCGTCCGCGCCACACACGGGAGGGACGCGCTCCCGCGCGTCCGCCGCCGCAATTTCCCCTTCGGTCGCGCAGAAGCGCGACCCTCCCCTTCGTGCATCTTCATATCGCCTTCCATTGCCTCAATTCCTTTCATGCCATTCCAGCACATTCAATTCGCCCTGATACGGCCAACCATCAGCGTTTGCAATCAATCCCTTTCGCACAGGATTGTTACGCACATATTCCCATTTCTGCGCATAACTCTCGCCGGTGCGCAGTTGCCGGTCCCAGCAATCGCGTTGCCACAACGGAGGATTCCGGGGAGGGACGCGCTCCTGCGCGTCCGCAACCACAACGCCCCCTCCGGTCGCGCAGGAGCGCGACCCTCCCGCGGGAGAGCCCAACGTGGCGTGCGTAAGCACGGGAGGGACGCGCTCCTGCGCGTCCGCAACCACAACACCCCCTTCGGTCGCGCAGGAGCGCGACCCTCCCCTTATGCGCCAATAGGCCTTTGCCGACAAAGATTTCCAATATGCCATCCACCTGCGGAAATCCGGCGGCGGATACGAGGCTGGCGCACAAAAGAAATGAATGTGATCCGGCATGATGACATATCGTCCGACGAGCCAATCCGTCGCCGCAGCCCAAGCTGCTAAAATGCATTCAACCACAGCAGCACAGGCAAGAACCGGCATCCGATTTGCGGTAACTATCGTGACGTACAGCAATATTGCGCGATTGTCATGGAATGTCATCACAGAATTGCGCGAAGGATGGCAGCGTACTGGCAGCCCGGGAGGGACGCGCTCCCGCGCGTCCGCTACCACAACGCCCCCTTCGGTCGCGCAGGAGCGCGACCCTCCCGCCGGAGAGCCCAACGTGCCGTGCGCAAGCCCGGGAGGGACGCGCTCCCGCGCGTCCGCTACCACAACACCCCCTTCGGTCGCGCAGGAGCGCGCCCCTCCCCCTTCGGTCGCGCAGGAGCGCGCCCCTCCCCGTTCGGTCGCGCAGGAGCGCGACCCTCCCGCCAGATCTTTTTCGGAATCAGTCATGGGACCTGCCTAAATATCAGCACCGTTCTGCCGCGCAATCAAATTGTCGCCGCCGCACGCTACAGTTCCAGTATCTGCCCGTCCGCGCGCAACCGCGCGGACAGCGCGGCGTACGGGACGTCCTGCACGGCGCGCCCGTCCTCGGCCGCGAACGCGGCGGCGGTGGCGGCCGACTCCCCCAGCAGCATGAACACCGGCTCCATGCGGATCGACCCGAACGCGGTGTGCGTCGCGGAGAGCGCCACCGGCACGAGGAGGTTCTGGCACGCCGCGCGGCGCGGAACGATGGCGCCGTAGTCGATGCCGTACGGACGCTTCGGGTGCACGCCGATGTCGCCCTCGTTCTGCACGAAACCCTCCGCGGTCACGTACCGGCGCACGTTGTGGGAATCGAGGTTGTAGGACCCCATGCCAACCGGCCCGTAGGCTTTCCCCTGCGCCGGATGGCGCGGTGTCCCGAGGCAGTCGTGCTCGGTCATCACGTACTCGCCCACCATGCGCCGCCCCTCGCGCACGTAGATGTGGTACGGCCAGCCGCCGTTGTCCGCGAACTCGTCCTTCGCGAGCCCCCATTTCGACATCGCCCCGCGCACGTCCGCCGGCACCGAGGGATCGTTCGCAATGAAGTAGAGAAGTCCCATCTGGTAGTCCCGGTGCTCCTGCGCGAGCTCAGCGCGGCGCGCGTAGCTCGCCTCCGGCCACTCGTAGCTGCCGCCCAGGTAGTCGAAGTTCACGGGGCCGTGGTTGTTGGTGTCCGTCTTGTGGTTCGCGATGCGGTCGAACTTCGCGAACGTCTCGGAATATCCCTGCGCGTAGACGCGGGCGAGCAGTTCGTAGCGGGCGGGGTCGTATCCGGACGGCTTCTCGAACGGCAGGCGGTTGCGCGGGTCGTCCGTCATGCAGAGACGGTAGCAGTAGGCCTGCACGCGGCGGTCGCCTACGCCGCGCACGCCCGGCGCGGACGTATCCACCAGGGCGCACAGTCCGCTGGAGGGATCGCCGGGGACCTTGTAGGGCGAGACCTTCCAGTCGCGGAAATGGTGCCTGTGGTGCAGCACGCCCACCTGGTTGCCGTTCCACGTCTCGCCGAACTCGGAACAGCTCTCGCGTCCGACCCGGTACGGAACGCCGGCGGCCGCCATGAGGTCGCCCTCGTACGTGGCGTCGATGAAGTAGCGGCCGCGGTACGTGTTGCCCGAGAGCGTGGCGATCGAGACGATCCGCCCGTCCGCCTTCTTCACGCCCCTCTCGCGGTCGAGAAACTCCCCGCGCCGCACCGGCACGCCCTTCTCCGCGAGCCACGCGGCGAACACGCGCTCCGCGACGTGCGGCTCGAACGTCCACATCGTCTGCTCCGCGTGGACGATCGCCTTCGTTCCCTGTCCGCCGGCCTTGAAATCCTCCATCCGTTCCCAGCGCCAGGCGGACGGCTCCTGGTAGGCGAGGTAGATGCGGTGGTAGAACTGGCGGGCGAGCCCGCCGATGGACGACGTGTTGCCGGAATCGGTGAAGCCGAGTCCCGACACGGAGAGCCCGCCCACGTGCCGCTCGGGCGACACAATAACCGGCTTCAGGCCCATGTCAACGGCCTTCACGGCGGCGGACACCGCAGCCGGCGAACTGCCGTAGATCACCAGGTCCGCAGTCACGACCTCCGCCCGGACCGCGGCGGCCATCGCGCCCATCATCAGCAATGTAGTTGTTTTCATGCCGTCAAGTATATCATAAATCCCGGCGGTTTTAACCAGGAACTGGCCCCAGAGTTTACTTGACGCTAATGATGGTGCCGGTCTGCCGCTTCCACTGCCATGTCAGGCGGGTCGGTGCCGCGCCTTTCGTCACCATGCAGGACTCGCCCCACTCCGAGGCTATCTTCGTCCAGGAGCTGCCCGTCATCTCATACTCGCCGTCCGCGACGGAACTCGCCGCGTTCGCGCCCTCCACAGGCTGCTCGTTGACCACGACGACGTCAACGTAGTTCGCAAAAGCATCCCGGTAGCGAATGTCGTCGACCTTCCGGTTCTGCGCGATTTCCGCATCCGTGAGCGCGCGGTTGTAGATGCGCAAGGAATAGTAGTCGCCCGTCATGCAGCGAATCCTGCGATCTTCGCCCTTGTAGGTATTGGGCGCACCGATGGCCATCTTATTGGAAGGTATCTCGAGGAAATTCGAGCGCGCGCGATAGGTTCCTCCCAGGCGTTCGGTTCCCTCGAACAGGTAATGGTCCGTCGGCGTGACGATGTTCGTCAGGTACTTTCCCTTCCAGCTCGAGAGCTTCAACCGCGGCGTTCCAAGCCAGTTGTCGCACTTGATCTCCAGCGTGGTACCGGCATTACGCGTGAAAATGCAGTAGTCGCCCGAGCCGAAACCGAAGTAAAGCGGGAAGGATGTCGTCTGCGCCGCGAACGGGATGTCCAGCGCGGCCTGGATGGTGCACTCCATGCCGAGCGAGATGTTTTCCTGCATCTGGAAGCAGCTTTCCTCCGCCGCGGTGAAATGATGCCCCTTCTCGATCCACGCCGCGAAGCTGGTGTTCGAGGCGGCGATCATGTCGACCGCGCGGTAGGAGAGGTCGCGCCAGAAGATGGACCTCGTCGAGTGAGCGTTCCGGGCGCCGCTGTTGCGAAGGCCGTCGTAATGCGCCACGAGGCCTTGCTGCACGTAGTCGTCCACGCCGTAGTCCGCCGCCGCGCGCACGCCCGCCGTCAGCGTCCAGAGCCACGTGATGCGGCGGTTGGGCTGGGCTGTTGTGCCTGTGATCGTGGCCGAACGCAGTTCGGCCATCACTGGATTCTCCCACATCCGCTTCGCGGCGTTCCAGGTTTCCAGGCGATAGCCCGCGCAGGCGTAGGTGCAGGTACCCGCGGTGGCGGTGGCAGGGGCCGTGAAGGTCTTCGTGCCCGTGCCGCGCACGAGCCAGCTGCCTTCTTCCTCCAGCGCGATGCCGGGCACCTCGGAGCGCACCTCCACGAGGTCCGTCTCGGTCGAGAGCCCCGCCGTGCCGTAGAAGCGCGCGTAGTCGATCTCCTTGTTGCGGCGCAGCTCGGCCACGGTCAGCACGCGGTCGTAGACGCGGATGGCGTGGATCCGGCCCTTGAACATGCGCTTCGTCCTCTGCTCCGCGCTCGACCAGGCGGTGCCGATACAGTACCGATACGAGACGGGCGGTGCCTGGAAGGTGCCGTTCCACCACGACTGCGACGCATCGCTCGTAAAGCTCACGCGGTTGTAATCGACGATCACGTTGGCGAGTCGCCCGTTCCAGGGCTGGAGCGTACGGGTCGCGCCGTTGATCGGATTCGACCTGAAGATCAGCCTGTCCCCGCGCCGGTCGTAGCCGGTGCCGGAGTACGGCGTGTACGTGTAGAAGCCGAACACGTCGCTATTGTAGCTCGCGCCGAACGGAGACGGCCAGTTGTTCGTCTGGTGCGTCGCGTCGTAATCGGCGACGATCTGCACCGCCACCTGGTTTGTGAAGGGAACGACCGCGTCCGTCACGAAACAGTCGCCGGCGGCGAAGTCGTAGCCATCCGCCGTCCATGCGCCGGGACGGTCGGCGACGACCGTCTCGCGCGTCGCGTCGGGTCCCGGACAGAGGTTCTTCCACGTCGTCGCCGCAAGGTCGTGCGGCTCGCCCATCCCCGCGTTGCGGATACCGTCGAAGTTCAGGATGAGCCCCGCCGACACGTAGTCGTCCGCGTCGTACTTCTTCACGCCGTTCTTGAGCCGCCAGTTCCACGTGAGGCGCACCCTCGAACGCGCCGTGCAGTTCGTGTAGGCGAACGAGGTGCCCGCGTATTCCCCGACGATGTCCCATTTGCCCTTCTCGGCCGTCCATGTCTCCAGCTTGTAGCCCGTCGGCTCCCATTCGTTGCCGTCCGCCGCCGTGCTCGTGGACGCGGAGAAGACATGGTGCCCGTTCACGATGTACTTGCCGTTCGCCTCCACGCCCTCGGCGCCGGCGACGTTCGATTCGACGATGACGTTCGCGGTCCCGTCCGAGCCGTGGTAGCGCACGTCGTCCACCATCCGGTTCCAGGCGAGCTCGTCCTCGGAAAGCACGCGGGCATACATGCGCACCGAGTAGAACGTGCCCTTCACGCCGTTGTTGTTCGAGCTCTGCGCGGCGCCGCCCCAGGTGAACCGCTTGCCCGGAACCGCCGTGTTTGCGGTTCGGGGCTTCGCGTTGGCGTAGGTCGTGCCCTGGAAAAGCCACGAGTAGCCGTCGCCCAGAACGGACGTTGCGTACTTGCCTGCCCACGACCCCTGCTGGGGACGGTTTTTCGTCCCCACGAACTCGTCGTTCTTGAATTGCAGGGTCGTCGACTTGGAGTCGCTGTTGTTGGGGAGAAAGACCGAGTACTTGTCGTCTGGCGAGACGAGCATCGTCGGGAACCACGACGGACTGGTGCCCGCGCTTTGCTCGGAGGTTTTAACGTCCATCGCAAGCTGGACCGTGGAAAACTGACCCAGCGTGACGGCCGCGTCAAGATACGCATACTCCCCCTTGGCGGCACCGGTGAAATAGAAGCCCTTCCCGTCTTTCCACGAACCGCCGCTTGAATGGATCGTCGCGTCCGGACCGCCCGCGACGAGGTTCTTCCACGTGGTCGCCGTCGGATCGTGCGGCAGCGCCGCGCCCGCATTGCGAATGCCGTCGAAGTGCGCCACAAGGCCGTTCGTCACGTAGGCGCCCACGTCCAGCCATGTCACGCCGACCGGCCGAGAGGCGTCGTAGATCTCGTCCCAGGCGACAATCTCCGCAGCGAGATACGCCTTCATCGCGCCGCCGCGGTTGGTGGTGATCGCGTCGACGCCTTTCTGCGCAAGCGCGAACGCCGTCGCGCCGTCGTCGCACGTCCACACCGTGAACGCATACCCCGCCGCCTTCACTGCGGCGACGTCGGCGGCGGAAAAGGTCGCCCTGTAGTCGATGTCCACGCCCGTCGCGTTGCACGCCTCAATGCGCGAGATGAGGTCGGCGCCCGTGTAGGTGCCGGAGCCGAGCAACAGCCACGCCTCGTAGTCGGGCAGCGCCTGGCGCACGGCGCTGATGAGATTCGCGTCGAACGCGATGAACAGCACGCGATCCTTCGTGGCGAGCGACTGCGCCTGGACGGCGGCGACGACGCTGGAGATGAGGCCATTCGCCCCGTTGCCCTTCAGCTCCACCACGCACTTCGTCGTCTCGTTCGACGCGAGGAGCGCAAGATAGTCCTCGAACTTCGGCAGCGTCTCGCCTTCCCACTCCGTTCCGATCCAGCTGCCATACGCGCCCACGCGCACGTCCTTGAGGTCGTCCCACGAGGAGGCGGTCACGGTGAGGTTCGTGCCGGAGCCCGCCGTGCGCCCCGTCGTGCCGTCGTGGATGATCACGGGCACGCCGTCTGTCGTGGCGTACACGTCGCACTCCACGCCGTCTACCCCTCGCTCGAACGCGAGGCGGAACGCCGCCATCGTGTTCTCGGGACGATCCTGCGATTCGCCCCTGTGCGAGACGATCTGCGGCATGTCGAGAGCACCAGTCGTGAAAGCCAGTCCAGCCGCGGCAACCGACAACCAACGGGCAATCGTCCTGTTTCCTGGCATTCCGCAGTTCCCCTCCACGAGATTCACCGCTGCGTGAGCTACTTGACCAAAATCCGCGTGCCGATGACCGGGCCGAACTTCAGCTTGCGGCCGCCGTCCGTGAGGAAGACGCGCCAGGTGCCCTTGCCATCCGTGAACGGCGTGCCGTCGCTCGCCACGAGCTCGAGCTCCGGCACCTCGGCGATCGGTGCGGTGGACTCCACGAGCGTCTTCGACGGCCCGAATGTGTGTTCGTCCAGCAAGTCTGCCCCCGTCACGCGCAGTTTCGCCTTCCCCGAGGCGGCCGTGCCGCCCTGCGTGGCGGAGGAGATTTCCAGCTCGCCGCCGGGATACGCGCCCGTGAAGGCGAGCGTGCCGCCGAGGAGGCGCGTCGCGCCCGTGTAGGTGGCGGCCACGCTGACGGTCATCGTCCCCGCGCCGGCCTTCGTGAGGCCGCCCGTGCCGCTCAGCGTCTTGCTGACGGCGAGGTCGAACCCGGCCGTGTCGAACGTCACGTTGTTCGCGCCGTTCGTGGAGGTGAGCGTGGCGTTCACCTTGAAGATCGTGTTCTCCGTCGCGCGGATCGTGCCGCCGCGCAGCGAGCAGGAGTAGGGCTCGTTCGCGTTCGTGCCGTTGCCCGTGATGATGCCGCCCGCGCCCACGTTCAGCTCGCCGCCCTCCATGTTGTACGTGCCG
>ONRL01000223.1 GCA_900320225.1 uncultured Lentisphaerota bacterium | reverse complement strand
GCGGCCTTGAGCGTTTCGCCGTAGGCGTCGGGATACGCCTCGACGGTTTCGATCGGGACAAGCTCGCCGCCCGTGTGCTTGGCAATCCACTTCGCGACTGTCGCCGTGTTGCCGACCTTCGATTGGGAATAGTAGACAACCGCGACCTTGCCCGGCAGCTTTGCCGTCAGCTCCACCGTCGCCTCCGTCGAGCGACTTGCCAGCATTCGGCATCCCGCCACCACTGCAATCGCGGCAACGACGACGATGCCAAGTATGACCAACAGGATTTTCATTTCATATCCTCCTGCCGAGATCGAAGGCCGCCTTCATGAACTTCGTCTTCTTCACGGCGCCTGGCTCGTAGACGCCCCCGGCCTTGAGGAAGCCCTTGATCTTCGCGCCCTCAAAGCAGTCGACAAAGCCCTGGAGCGGCGCCTTCACGAGCTCCCAGTCCATGTTTTCCGCCATCGTCGCGACGAGATAGTAGGGCTTGCCGTTCGGCTCCGGCCACTTCGCGACGCAGCGGTCGAAGAGCGCCTTGAGCTGACCGGCAATCGAGAAGTAGTACACAGGCGTGCCGAACACGACGGCGTCCGCCTTGCAGATCTTCTCGACGATCGCGTTGGCGTCATCCTGGATCACGCACTTCCCGAGTTTCTGGCAGGCGTAGCAACCGGTGCAGAACCCGATCTTCTTGTCCTTGAGCCGGATGACCTCGGCCTTGTTGCCCGCAGCCTTCACGCCCTTCGCGACTTCCTGGCAGAGCGCGTGTGAGTTGGAGTTCGGACGGAACGACGCCGAAATGATCAGAACGTTCTTTGTTTTTTGTGCTGTCTTCTTCGTAGACATGACCATATCTCCTTTGGGTTTTAGAATCGATGCGCCAGCGCACATGGCTCTAATAGTATATCATTTCTCGAGTATGCAGGGCACCTCGAACGCGGCGATTTTTCAATCGACATTCGCCACAAGCCTGAAAAACCTGTATGCTTGCTTCTCGTCGGCTGAAAGCAAGTTGTAATCCTTCCATTCGGACTTGTCGGCGGACGGATCCTTTGCGGCAAGCGTCATAATCGCACTCTCCGCAGGGAGATTCGTCACGGCAGTGATGCACGGCGTGTTGCCGTCCTCCATGCGGATGCTCGCCGACAGAGTCGCCTTTTCGAACGTCACTGTCGCCGCGCCGTTCCCCACGGCCTTGGCAAGTCCGTCCGTCGAGGTCAACTTGCCGATTCGCGTATACGAATAGCCGCCGGCCGCGCCGTAGAAGAGAACCAGGCAGTTGGAGCCGTAGAGCATCAGGTCGCCGGCTTCGATCTTGTCGAAGTGCCGTGCGGCCGTCGGCAGGGAAACGCCGTAGCGGTATTTCTCGTTGCCGTTCAATTCCGTCATTGAATGCGCGCCCGGTTGCCGTGTCCTCGACTTTCGCGGCAAAGCTCTTGCCGCCGACCTTCACGACGATGAGGTGGTCGGCAGTCGTCGTCAGTGCCACCGTTGCGATGCTGAATGCCAAAAGCGTGCGTTTCATTTCAGGTTTCCTATTGGGGTGAAAAAGAAAACGCTGATAGTATAACTTCGTCCGCGGGAAATAACAAATACCAATTTTTTATTACATGACATAATTTGCTATTATGCCATGTGGCACATCGCCTTGCCATTATGGTTTCACTTGTTTGCTTTCGCTACTGGGAGTTTTGGAGTTTAGGAGGCTTGGAGGATTTTTATAATCTTCTCCGAAACTCCTAGTCTCCTAATCTCCCAGCAGCGAAAGCAATAAAAGTTATCCTCATGTTCATTCCTGCGCGAAGTGTAGGCGGCGGGCTAATAACCAAACACATCACAATTCCGATGAAACGTGACACAATCCAACGCCGTTGTATCCGGCTAGGTTTCCGTTGGACGAGCAGGGGCTGCCTTTCAACCGGTTCGTAGACTATCTTCGATTCTTCGTCAGTCCCTGCCGATCATTAATGCGCTCTTTTTAAAACAAATCGCTGTGCGAGCCTGTACGGGTTAGAGACAAAACCAGTTTGTCTTCAAAAATTCTGTAGATGAGCAACCAGTCAGGCAAGATGTGGCACTCGCGGAATCCCGCCCAGTTGTTGTGGAGAGGATGGTCTTGATTTTTCGACGGCAATGGTTCGCGACGAGAGAGCTTCCCGATGATGTCATCAAGGAGGGAAATGTCGAGATTACGTTTCATGGCGCGTTTGTAGTCGCGCTTGAATACACTTGTCCATTCGACATTGAGCGGCTGTTCGGCGCTCATCGTTTCAACTCCGCCAAGGCTAAATCAAGAGGTAACCCCTGTCTATTGGGATTGTTGCCGATGTCCTCTGTTTCGCGCATAGCCTGCAGAGTCTCAGGATTGTAATTGGGGACACGTACATCAAACGGCAATCCGCCCACGCTGACGGCTTTCTTTAAAAATATCTGTATAGCCGTAGTCAGGCTCATGCCTAGGGCATGAAACAAATCTTCGCTTTGGGTCTTTAATTCACTATTCATCCGAATGCTGAAGTTCACCCCTGCCGGGACAGGTCTTTCGCGTATTTTAGCCATACTGAATCCTTCTTTTTGTTGACGCGGATATACTATCAAACTCGCATTGGGAAGTCAATGCAGTGTATTGAGAAATCATTTCGTGGTTCTACGGTTCGTTAGTCATGACATGTGTCATGCCATGAACGTTTCTTGCCGGACGAGGAGAATCAGATAGACAAGGAATGCGGCAAGCCAGATGATTCCGCAGGGACGGGAGATAGTACCTGATGAGCGAGGATTCCTGATGTTGAATCCAAAAATGCCGATGGAAAGCGTGAGGAGGACCATGACGGGCAGGTCTCGCGTGAAAACAAGCGGCGAAACGTCCTTGAACGGCGATATCGCCCCGCTTGTTCCGACAACTGCAAGCGAGTTGAAGAAGTTTGAGCCGATTATGTTGCCGAGCGTCAGTTCGTTCTGTCCGCGACGGGCAGAGGCAATGGCGGATGCAAGCTCGGGCAGCGAAGTTCCCGCAGCGATGACCGTCAGCCCGATCAGCAATTCCGAGACGCCGAACGAGCGGGCGAGTCCAACCGCCCCCCAGACGAGAATGTGCGACGATGCGACGAGCAGCATAAGCCCGCCCACAAGCGCAAGGCAGGGATGGCGACACGAGGCCGCTTCGGCGCCTTCGACATCAGCAGGGGCTTTCCCCTTCCTGTCGATGAAGCAGTACGCAGGGAGCAGAACGGCGAACAGCGCGAGGCATAGGAGGCCGTCCATGCGCGAGAACCCTCCGTCAAGGCAGACGAGCAGACCGGAGGCAACGGAGGCGACCAGCAGCATGGGAACGGCCCCGAACGTGATGACGGGGCGTACCGCGATGGGACGGATCAGCACGGCGATTCCGAGGATGGCGGCGATGTTGAAGATGTTTGAGCCGTAGGCATTGCCGAGCGAAATATTGGAGTGGTCGGCCACTCCGGACAGCGCGGAAACGGCGAGTTCGGGGGCGGACGTTCCAAAACCGACGATCACCATCCCGATGATGAACGGCGATACGCCCAGCGCGCGGGCGACGACCTCGGCGCCCTCGACGAAACGGTCGGCGCTCCACGCCAGAACGCAGAGGCCGATAACGACAAACGCAAGCGCAAGTCCGATTGGGATCTCAGGGTACATCAGGTTGCATCCTGCTGCGGAGGCGGATCGGGCATTTCACCTTCCCTCTGTCCGCGTTTGAACTCAGAGGCGCTTCGCCCGATCGAACGCGCAATCTCGGGAAGTCGCTTCGCTCCGAAGATGAGGACAATCACGAGAAGCACGATGACGATTTGCCAAGGGCCGCAAGCCATTTCACGACTCCTTTTCGCTCGTTTTCACGTTCTCTGCGGCAGCCTTCTCTTTTTTGGCCGCATCCTTGTCCAGAAAGAAACCCATCACGAAGAGAGCCAGCACGGAGGCCACGGAGACCCCGACAATGATTAGAATCTTAGTTTGCATTGTTTATTCCTTCTTTCTTTACAGACTTATTCCTCTTCCTTCCGGCGCGCCGACCTGGAACGGATGAAGCATTCACGCAGATAGCTGAGCAGTATCAAGTATGACACCTGTACGGTTTCGTTCGTTGGGGCGGTGCGGGCCATCATCGCGGGGCGCGTGTCGCCGTACGCAAGATCCCTTTTTGCGAAGCCCGCGATCATCACGCAGACGGCGGCCATGGCGCCGATCAGGCCCAGCAGCCCCAGGCGCCGCAACGTGCGCTTTCGTCGCACCGAGCCGATAAACCGCCCCTTGAATTCGTCGGGGAGGCGGATTCCGGCCTCGTATGCCTTGAAACGTTCGGCAATCGCCGCATCCAGTTCGTCGTCACTCATTGCCTTGTCCTTTCTGGCCTGTCTGCCTAAATCTGTCCGCAAGAATCCGTTTTGCGTTGAAGAGCCGCGATTTGACTGTGCCTGGCGGAATGCCGAGCGCCGCCGCAATCTCCTCGATGGACATCCCCGAGAAATATTTGAGGACGACGGTCTCCCGGATCTGCGGTGGAAGCTGTTGCACCATCTCCCGCATCTCCTCGGCGGCGTCATTTTTTCCGCCAACGGGAATCTGCGGCAAGTCCTGCGGCGAGCCGACAAGTACGAGGTCCGGCCTGTTCTTGCGCAGCTCCATCCTGTAAAAGTTAAGGAGGATCGTGTAAAGCCAGCTGAAGAAATCGCCCGACGGCTTGAACTGCCGGATTTTGCCGACGGCTTGGGCGAGCGTCCTGAACACGAGCTCTTCCGCGTCGCCGTTGTTGCGACACAACAGCGTGGCGGCGGCATAAAGCCTGTCGCCATACTCGGCGACAAGCCTTTCCGCGCCGCGTTCGGCGTTTTTCGCAATCTCCTGCCAGACTTCCATTTCTCATCGGGGCGTGATTGACCCTCAATAAGAAAATAATGCGGATTCATCGCAAAAGGTTCATTTGCGGCCGGCCAGGGTTTCGGCCATGTTGATGTAGCAGGACCGGATGCGTTCGTATGCGTTCAGGATGTCAAGCTCGGCGAGAACGCGCACCGGCGAATCCGGGTCGTCTGGGCCGACGCGATCCAGCTGGTTCCGCCTGGCGTCATGGATGCATCTGCCGATGTCATGGGAATTCGCCTGAAGCGCGGCGAGGTCAAACCTCGGACGCGGAGACTTGATGAGCCCCGACACCGTTTCCGCAAGGCTGAAAACGATCTCATGAATGCCCAGCAATGTTTGGCAAGACTGTTCAGAGAAGTTCTGTCCGCCTTTCCTAAGCCGCCGCGTCGCTTTCAGGATAGCGGCAGCCTCGTCGGAAACCGACTCCAGTTCGTCCGAAAGCCGCAGAAGCCGCCGGACCCTGTCGGACACTGCGGTCGGTGCGCGCTTGACCATGATCTTGCCGAGAAATTCCGTGATCTCGCGCTGGACATTGTCCAAAACCTCCTCGCGATGCAGAATGTGTTCTTCGGTGGAATCGGTTGCATTCCCCGCCAGCACGTCCTTGATTCCACCCAGGAGTTCAAGGTCGCTGTCCCGCATGAATTCCACCTCGAGAAGCGCCTGGTCGCAGGCAATGACGGGAGAGATGTACGAGGACATCTTCAACGCGCTCAAGTGCGGTTTTTCGGACGGCGGGGCCTTTATGATGCGGGAGACGAAGCCGGCGAACTGCCGTGAGAACGGCAGGAAGAACAACGTCGTTATGACGTTGAAAATCGTGTGGATCGCCGCCATGGGCGCGGCCATGTGCGGGTACGTCGTCACGCCGTTCGCCGTCACGGCTTCTGCGTAGCGGGGGAAGAAGGATGTCGCCAGCGGAAGGATCACGGGGACGAAGAACGGAATCAGCAGGATCGTGCCCACGACGTTGAAGAGCGTGTGCGCAAGCGCCGTCTGCCGGGCCTCGGCGGAGCCGTTGAACGCGGCGAGCCAGGCGGTCATCGTCGTTCCGATGTTCATCCCGAACACGGTTGCTGCCGCGGCCTCGAAGCTCAGAAGCCCCTGCTGGGCGAGCGTCATCGCAATCGCGGTCGTCGCCGCAGAGGACTGGAGGCGGTAAAGGCGAGCGAGACAAGAACGCATTTTGCAAGCCCCCAAGCCGTCGTCGCGTCAAGAGACCGGAAGGCTTCGACCACCAGCGGCATGGATCGGACCGGCTCCATTCCCTCTTTCATCCAGTAGAGCCCCATGAAGATGCAGCCGAGTCCCATGAAGGCGAGGCCGAGATTGTGCAGCCGCTCGTTGCGCTGGAAGAAGTACAACGCCGCCCCGGCGAGAACGACGCACAGCCCGAGCATCTTCACGTCCGGCGCGAAGGCGATCAGCCATGCCGTGGCCGTGGTTCCGATGTTCGAGCCGATGATGACATTGATCGCCTGCGACAGGTTCATGAGGCCGGACGAGACGAATCCGACCGCCATGACCGTGATGATCGAGGACGACTGGACGATCACG
>ONRL01000302.1 GCA_900320225.1 uncultured Lentisphaerota bacterium | reverse complement strand
ATGCACCGCGAGCGCTACTTCAACAACATCGACTTCTGCATCCAGCGGTCGTCCAAGCTCGCGAAGGAGCGCGCGAAGGGGCAGCTCGACTTCTTCGGCGCGATCGCCGGGGACGACGACTCGAGCGACAAGGACCTCGCAGACTGTCCGAAGACGTGGCCGGCCGCGCAGCTCTTCAAGGACGAGCGCGACCTCATGGGCATCTACATGACGGGGCATCCGCTCGGCGTGTACCGCCGCGTGTTGCCCGCGCTCTCCACGTTCAAGCCGTCCGAGCCGCCGGAGATCCCGATGATGGAAGAGGTCGGTGCAGACCGTCCGCTCCGCGTGGCGGTACGCCTTGCGGGGATGCTCAAGGCCTGTACCGTGCGCATGGGCAAGCCCAAGCCGAAGATGGACCGCGGGCGCGTGGTGAAGGACGCGGACGGCCAGCCGGTGATGGAGCCGCCGCAGCCGTGGGCGATCCTGCTCATCGACGACGGCGGCGACGTGGTGGACCAGCCCGTCCTCGTGTGCGGCGAGCTCTCGCACCGCACGGACCGCGACACGAAGGAGGAGACGCCGGAGATCCAGTTCATCGTCCGCGAGGCGTACCCGCTCGAGGACGGCATCTGCAAGTTCGCCACGGGGCTTTGCCTTTCGGCGCGCTACGAGGACCCGGATCTCCTCGCACGCGCGGCGGCCATCAAGGCTCTCGCCGCCGCGCATCCGGGCAAGGTGAAGGTGGCGTTTGAACTGACCTGGGCGAACGGCCGCAAGGCCGAGATCGACAGCGGGATCGGCGGCGTGAAACCCACGCCCGAATTCCTCGCCGAGCTCGAGAGGATCCAGAAGGGCGACGGCTACCGTCTGAGCGTCATCAAGGACGTGTTCCTCCAGCCTCCGGAGCCGAAGAGGTGGGAACGCCGGCAGTTTTAGGTTGTGGAGCATTCGGGCGTGGGAGGTGAGATGGAAAAAGAAAACGACAATCGAATGTCGGGCAAGCGAATAGGCGTCGTGATCAACGCGGTCTTGAAGCCAAGCCGCGAAGTCATGTGCGGCGTGATACACTGCGTCCAGTCGGAATGCCTCGGCAAGCCGCTCCTTTTCCAGGCGAGCGGCGGCACGCTGCCGGAGAACATCAAGTCGTTTGCCGCGAACGACCTGGACGGCATGATCTTCTGCGGCTTGCGCCGCGAGGTGATTGTGGAATTCCTGCGTCTCATGCCGGACCACCCGCCGCTTGTGGTCTGCACCTACTATCCGCTTTCCGAAGAATACATGAACCTGCTGGGGAACGGAGGGGAGCTGGTGCTGGACAACGAGGGGTTTGGCAGGACGACCGCCGATTTCTTCATCAAGCACGGGCATCGCAACTTTGCGTTCCTCCGCAGCCAGGTGGCGACCGAGAGCATCGCCGGCGACATCCGCTGCGAAGCCTTTCGGCGGCGGATCGAGGAGTGCCTTGGAACCAGTTACACATTCTCGAAATTCGTGACGGGCGTCGTGGCGGCGAACGAGGACTTCTGGGAGACCGGCGACAACAGGGCGGAAGCGTGGGTCGATTCGCTTCCGCTTCCCTGCGCCGTCCTGACGAACGACGACCGCGAGGCGGCCAACTTCATCGACGTGTGCAAAAGGCTGGGGAAGAGGGTGCCGAACGACATCGAGGTGCTCGGCTCCAACAATTCACACGGATTCTGCGAGCAGACGCGTCCGGCCATTTCAAGCTTGATACCGGATTACGCGAAGGGTGCCCGGGACGCCGTGAAACTGCTGATGGCGCTGATCGACAATCCGAACCTGCCCCGCGCGCAGCGGAGCGTGGTCCTGTCGTCGTATCGGCTGGTCGAACGCGGCTCGACGTCCAACGGCGAACATGGGTACATCGTGGCGCGAGCGCGTGAATACATTGCCCAGAACGCCTGCAAGGGCATCGGTGTGATGGACGTGGTGGCGAACGTGGGCGTGTCGCGCAGGTTGCTTGAAAAACGCATTCGCGCGGCGACCGGGCAGAGCCTGCTCGAGATGATCCAGGCGGTGCGGCTGGAGAACGTCTGCCGTCTGCTTACCACGACCTCGCTGCCGATGCTGGAGGTGGGGGAGCGTTCCGGCTACGATTCCACCTCGAACCTCAGTTGCCTGTTCCGCAAGCGATTCGGCATGACGATGAGCGACTACCGCGCCCAAAACGCGAAACCCTGAGCCGCAGAGAAAGTTTCGGGAGTGCCGCGCTCCGTCGCGGCCGCAACGGGAGGGCCGCGCTCCGTCGCGGCCACAACGGGAGGGTGCTGGGGCCGCGTGTTTGATGTTGCTAAAGCCCCAGGTCGGCGTGCGTACCCGTACGGGTGAGGGTCAGCACAAGGACATCGTCTTCGATGCTGTACAGCAACACCCAGTCGCTTTCGATATGGCAATCTCGCAACCCTGCAAGGTCGTTGACGAGAGCATGGTCGTGGTATTGCGGAGGCAAGGTTTCTCCATTGGCGAGCATACGAACGACTGCGACGATCTTTCTGATGTCCTTGCCACGCCTCAGCATTTTCTTGAGTTCTTTCCTGTAGCGCGTGGTCTTGACGATCCGGTATTTCATGACAGCATGAATTCCTCGATTTTGTCGGGATCTGTACAGCACGGCGTATTTGGATCGTGCGCAATCCGCTTGGCCTCTTCGAATGCCTCAAGGGTGATTTCATGCGGTGTTTTCTTGTGCTTCATAAGCTGGAACGGCATTCCTCCCACTGCTACGCATTTCTTGAGGAAACACGTGATGGCCGAGGAGAGGTTCAGCCCGATATCGTCAAAGACATCCTCGGCTTCGCTCTTGAGCGCATCATCAATGCGCATAGTGAATGTAGTTGTCATTGCATCGTTCCTTTCTAGTGTTGAAAACGAGTGCATTGTATCACATTCCGCGTGCGATGTCAATTGGTTCGGCGATGGAACGCCGCACAGCATAACCCGCACCGGGCGTGCCGCGCTTGTCGCGGCCGCAGGGCGGGCGCGCTGTGACCTCCAAGGCATACCCTTTGTGCCGTGTAGGAAGATTAAACCCGCCGTGTAGGGAGATCGAATTTGCCGTGTAGGGAAGTCGCTCCCCCCGTGTAGGGAGACCCGTACAGGGGGAGGCTGGCCGTCACTCATAAGGAAGTCGGCATGAAGTGGGCCCCGGTGTGCGTTGTGCGATTTCTATGAGAGGCTTTGTCAATAGGGAATTTTCGCCTAGGGCGAAAAACCTTTCCCTCGACGCCTTGTCACCTCGTTTCTATCCGCACTCGAT
>ONRL01000321.1 GCA_900320225.1 uncultured Lentisphaerota bacterium | reverse complement strand
TAGTTTCTTGCTCTGACGAATGAACGTTTCGCGTAGATGGTTTATCGGCGGGATGGCCGCCACGATGGGTTCCGCGCGCGTCCTGCGCGCGGCGCCCGGGCTGCTTTCGGGCGGCACGCCGAACCTCGTGCTCGGCATCGTCACGGACATCCATCTCTCGATCGCCCGCTCGAACGGCGCGTTCGTGTTTGGCGGGGAGGCGACGTTTCGCAGCACGCTGGAGTGGTTCCGCGACAGGGGCGTGGACGGAGTCGTGATCTGCGGGGACATGGCCGACAACGGGCTGGTCGAGGAGCTTCAGGCCGTGGCACGGGTGTGGTACGAGGTGTTCCCGAACGACCTCGCGCCGGACGGGCACCGCGTCGAGCGCCTGTTCGTCTACGGCAACCATGACTTCGAGGGCTACACGTACGGCACCGCGCGGAACCTGTTCGGCGACGACGCCTACGACCACTCCATCAACAAGGACCTCGCCGCGGCCTGGCAGAGCTGCTTCAACGAGGCGTACGCGCCGGTGTGGCGCAAGGAAGTGAAGGGCTATTCCTTCGTGGGCGCGCACTGGATCGCGGACCATTGCCGCGGGTGGAACGAAGTGGGCGTGCCGCAGATGCCGGACTGGTTCGCCGCGAACGGCGCGACGCTCGATCCGTCCAAGCCGTTCTTCTACATCCAGCATCCGCCGCCCAAGGACACGTGCCACTGCGACTGGGTGTGGGGGCACGACAACGGCGCCTCCACGGCCGCGCTCTCGCCCTACCCGAACGCGGTGGCGCTTTCGGGTCACTCGCACGCGTCCCTCAACGACGAGCGCGCGATCTGGCAGGGCGCGTTCACCTCGATCGGCGCCGCGTCGCTGAAGTACATCGGGCTGGAGTATGGCGACGTTGCGCCGTTCGGGCGCGAGAACGACCTGCCCATCTCGTCCCAGCGCGGCGAAGACCCCTACAAGATCATGAAGAAGATGCCCGCCGGCGACAGGGACGGGCACCAGGGCCTCCTCGCACGCGTCTTCGACGACCGCATCGCGTTCGAACGCGTCGACTGCGCGGACTTCACGAGCCTGGGCGACGACTGGGTGGTGCCCATGCCGCTCGCAACCCCGCCGCCGTTCGCCTACGCGGCGCGGGCGGCGACGAGCCTCGTCCCCGAGTTTCCGGACGGCGCCGCGCTTCAGGTTCGCCTGACGACGGGCACGAACCGCGGCGGCGGCAGCGTTCAGGCCGTCGAGCAGTCCGTCCTGGAGGTGACCATCCCGGCGGCTCTCCGCGCCGGCTGCGGAAGGGCGCTCGACTACGCGCTGAAGATCACCGACGGCGCGGGCATCCGCGACGACCGGTACGTGTTCGCGGAGAAGTTCTTCCGCTCGACCGCGAGCGGCGCGGCGAACGTCCCGACCGTCTGCAAACTCCCGGTCAGCCGCCTGAGCGCGTCGGGGCCGATCCACATCGAGGTGACGCCGCGCAACAGCTTCGGCCGCGCCGGCGCGCCGATCTCAACGGAATTCGAACTCCCCGCCGTTCCCTTCAGGTACGTGGAGTACGTGGAGTCGACGGGCACGCAGTACGTCAACACGGGCGTCAGGGGCCGGTGCAACACGCGCGCGGACATGCGCATCAAGTGCCTCAGCACGAATGACGTCTCCTTCCTCAGCTCGCGCACGGACAGCAACAACACGCGCTTCCTCCTGTGCAGCACGCTGCCCCAGTACTACATGGGGCACCGCTCGTACACGGCGTCGAGGGACAAGTCCAACCTCTCTTGCCTCACCGACACGGAATCCGACCACGTCGTCAGCAGCATCACCCACGACGGCACGAACGTCTCCTATTCGATGTCGGTCAACGGCACGACGATCATCGACCAGACGCGCGCGGAAGAGGCGTTGGACACGGGCCTCAACATGTACCTCTTCGCGCAGAACAAAGGCGGCTCGGCGACGCTCCATTCCAAGGTCCGGTGCTACAGCGTGAAGATCTGGCAGGACGGCGTTCTCGTGCGCGACTTTAGGCCCTGCGTGAGGGGTGGCAAGGCGTGCCTGTTCGACGAGGTGTCGAGGAGCTTCTTCTTTGCGTATGGCGGCGACCTGCTCCCGCCCGTCGAGACGCCGGACGCCTTCGTGCAGTACGTGGAGTCCAACGGCACGCAGTATGTGGACACCGGCATCAAGGGCCGGTGCAACACGAAGGCGGACATGACCCTGCGGCTGATGAAGGTCGCCGACACGACCTTCCTCGGCGCCCGCAACGACAACGGCAACACACGCTTCCTCCTGTGCCACGGCAACAGCCAGGGCCTGGTCTGCACCGGGCACGTCTCGTTCGACTGGGGAGACAAGTATCTCTCCACCAGCCACCCCGACCG
>ONRL01000123.1 GCA_900320225.1 uncultured Lentisphaerota bacterium | reverse complement strand
GGCGCGGCGGTGGTGATTGCCCGGGCGGACAAGGGCTTTACCGGAGCGGAGGGCCTCGCCGCCGCGACGCTCACCGGCCTGCCTCCCAAGGGGTCGTGGCACCTTGAGGTGCGTGGGAACAGCCTCGTCCTCTCCCCCGTCGCAGGCACGGCCATCATCATTCGGTGAGTTCTGTGCCGCAGAAGGGGATGTCGGCGAACGTTTGCAATGCGGGCACGATAAAAGGAAACAGAGAAGATGAAGCATAGGATCGTTATTTCGGCGTTTCTCGCGCTGGCGCTCGGCGTGGGCGCGGCCGACTGGTTTGATGCCGGGATCTCCGACTATGTCCAATGGCCTTCCGACGGGTCGGACTTCCTGGTGCCCGGCGCGGGGACGTGGACCGGCACCTCGAACGCCACGCTGGTGTGTACAAACGGTCTCTCGCGGCTGAGCGTCACGTCCCGTAGCGAGGGCGACGCGCTCGCCTTCGGCACCGAAGTCGCCAAGGACATGTCCGACAACTTGCTCTTCAGGGTGACGGCCACGTTCTGCCTGTTCTGCGAGTTGCCAGATGCCGACCCGAGCTTCAAGACCGCACTGACGGCGCTTGAGAAAAAGAACGGACAAGTCGTCTACTGCGGCTTCGTCGCGGACGAAATCGGCCATACGAACTGCTGGGCCGAGCTCTCGGGGACAACGCCCCAGGAAGGAGTTGAGGTCGAGCTAGAGGTTTATATGCGGACGACGGTCGACGGCTCGGAGGTGCGCTACGTCGTCGACGGCACGCCCCTGGCGCGGAACGGCAGCGAGTGGCTGCCGATCGTCGTGGCAGACGGTTCCACCAGCATTTCCGAAGTGGGCTATTCCGGACGCGGCGAGCTGGCCGCGCTTTCGGCGGAGGCCGACGGGACGGCGGCGCCGACCGTCCTCACGATACCTGCGATAGCCGGCATGGAGCTTGTTTCCGTCAAGGTCGGTGAGACCGACATCGCGGTCTCGAACGGCGTCTACGTCGTGGATTCTGGGGCGCGGGTGGTCGTGACATTCCAGCCGACCGCCGGAAGGGTGCTCAACACGACGACAATGTCCTTCCGCGCCGCAGGCGAAACGATGGAGCTGCCCGCGGAAGGGCGGCCGGTCTCCGTCCTCGCGTCGGACGTCCTGCGCGTCAACGAGGTCATGGCGTCCAACGAGACCGTCCTGAACACGGCGGGCGGCGTGCCCGAGCTCGACTGGGTGGAGATCCGCAACACGGCCGACTTCGACATCGACATCACCGGCTGGCCGATCACGGACGACCCCGCGAAGGCGCTCGCGAAGTGGAAGCAGGTCGCCGGTCCCGCCGTCGTGCCCGCGCACGGCTACCTCGTGGTGTATCTGGATTCCTCATTCTCGGATTGGGATCCGCGCGACGTCCATGCGCCGCTCGGCCTTTCCGCGAGCGGCGAGGGGATCGGCCTCGCGACGCCCGACGGGACGGTCGTCTCCCAGTACACCTTCGGACAGCAGATGGACGACGTGTCGTTCGGGTACGGGCACCTCGCCAAGACGCTGCTGAACCGCTATTCCCCCGCTGAATACAAGGTCGGCAACGGGGCCTGGACTTCGGTTGCCGGACCCGTGGGCATGCCCGGCGCGGCCAGCGGCTTCCAGGTGGTGGCGTACGCGATGAACGTGGCCGTGGACACGATGGACGCCGCCGAGCTCTGCCTCCGCGACAGCTCCAAGTGGAACCCCGGCTATCCCGTGACGAACGTCTGCGCGACGATCGCGTTCCAGGACAAATCCAGCCAGACAAACTTCCCGCCGTATGCCGCGTTCCCGGGCGTGAGCGGGGACAACTTCGTGGTGGTGGTGACCGGAACGGTCCGGGTGCCGGAGGCCGGGCTGTGGTCGTTCTCCGTCGGGTCCGACGACGGCTTCTCGGCGAAGATCTCGCGTCTGGAGAAATCCTGGTCGTGGGAGAACAGGGGCGCGCGCAGCTACGGGCAGTCCACGGCCACGTTCAACCTGCCGGAGGCCGGCGCGTACGACGTGGAGCTCGTCTACTTCGAGAAGGGCGGCGGCGCCGCGCTCGACTTCAGCGTGGCGCAGGGCGAACAGGATTTCAGCGCCGCGGCGTTCCGCCTCGTGGGCTCGGCAGCCTCCGGGGTGACGCATACGGGGGCGCTGGGCGCGAACATGGCGGCGGACCTCACGGCGGTCCTGGGCGGCACGACCGCGTCCGCCGACTGGCGCGGGTCGTTCACGCTGGACGCGGCGCCGGCCGCGGGCGAGGAGTTCAGGCTGCGCATCCGCTACGCGGACGGCTTCACCGCGCGTCTGAACGGCACGCAGTTCGTCTCCGTCCCCGCCGCCGGCGCGCGGTCGGCGCAGGACGCGCTGACGCCGGCCTTCTTCGACATCCCCCTGGCGCTCGTGCGCGCGGGCGAGAACACGCTCGAGGTGACGGGCTTCAACGATTCGGCCGGCGACGCGGCGTTCTTCCTTTCGCCCGAGGTCGTCTGGGACATGGCGGATGAGCAGCTGCTCTACTTCCCGGAGGCGACGCCTGGCGCGGCGAACGGCGACGGGCGCAGCGGCCTCACGCCGGAGGTGTCGTTCAGCGTGCCGCACGGGTACAAGACCGAGCCGTTCCAGCTCGAGCTGTCGTGCCCCGAGAATCCGACCGCCGCGATCTTCTACACGACAGACGGCACGTCGCCCACGCCGATGTCGCCCCGCTACACGGGGCCGATCGCCGTGTCGTCCACGACGGTCGTGCGCGCGGCCGTGCCGGACCCCGACACGATCCTCCAGCGCGACTCGTCCGCGTCCTACCTGTTCCTCTTCGACATCCTCCAGCAGGCGGAGGGCGTGGTGCCGCCGGGCTTCCCGGCGTCTGGGGTGAACAACCAGGTGCTGGTGTACGGCCTCCGGGGCGACATCGTGAACGGCGACGCCGACACGGTGGCTCGCCTCAACAGGGGCTTCACGAACTCGATCCAGACGATCTCCCTTGTCATCGACCCCGCCGCCCTCTTCGACAGCGGGAAGGGCATCTACGTGAACGCGACGGGCAACGGCAAGGGGTGGGAGCGCCCGACGATGGTCGAGCAGATCGACCCGGTGAACGGCGCGTCGAAGGAGTTCAGCGTCCCCGCGGGCATCCGCATCCGCGGCGCGTACAGCCGCGGGTCGGCCTATCCCAAGCACTCGCTGCGCCTCTTCTTCCGCGGCGAGTACGGCATGAGCAAGCTCAAGTTCCCGCTCTTCGGCGACGAGGGGACCGACGAGTTCAAGAAGGTCGACCTGCGCACGGCGCAGAACTACTCGTGGGCGAACGGCAACGTGAACGCGTTCACCTTCATCGAGGAGTGCTTCTCGCGCGACTCGCAGCGCGACATGGGCGAGCCGTACAACCGCAGCCGCTACTACAACCTCTTCATCAACGGCGTCTACTGGGGCGTGTACCAGACGGAGGAGCGCGTGGACCGCCACTACGCCGAGAGCTACAACGGCGACGTGGATGACAACTACGACGTGATCCGCACGTCGCAGCCCGGCTACAACACGGGCGTCGTGGAGGGCGAAGGGGCGGCCTGGCACGATTTCTGGGACATCACCGTCAACGAGGGCTACGGCGCCGCCCATCCCGGCAACTACAACCGCGTGCGCGGACTCAACCCCGACGGCACGCGCAACCCCGACTATCCCGTCTACCTCAACGAGACGAACGTGATGGTCTACATGATCACGTCGCACTACTCGGTGGACTCCGACTCGCCGGCGAGCACGGGCGGCCGGGCGAACAACCTGGCGGTATTCCGCGACCGCTTCGACGGGCAGGGCCTGCGCGACGGCTTCATCTGGAACCGCCACGACGCGGAGCATTCGCTCGGCACGCGCAGCGGCTATCCCGTGACGAAGACGGACTTCTACAAGATGGGCACGCGCGAGCAGGCGGCGACCCTGACGGACGAGTCGAACTTCAACGCGGCCGAGCTGCACTACGAGCTCTGCTCGAACGCGGAGTACCGCGTCAAGTTCGCCGACCAGGTCTACAAGCACTGCCTCAAACCCGGCGGCGCGATGACGGCGCCGGTCGCCGAGGCGCGCTTCCGCTCGCGCATGGCGGAACTCGACGACGCGGTCGTCTGCGAGGCCGCGCGCTGGGGCCGCACGAACCAGACCTACTCCACGTGGCTGGAGAAGGGCTGCGCCGGGCGCCTCTCCTTCATCGCCAACCGCACGCCCTACCTCATCCAGGGCTACCGCAACGCCGGATGGTATCCCTCCATCGACCCGCCGGTCGCCGTTGATTCCTCAGGTTGCGAGCTGACCAACGGCACCGTCCTGGCGACATCCGACGCGGTCTACTTCACGGGCGCCGGCGGGACGGTCTACTACACGACGGACGGCTCCGACCCGCGCCTCGAAGGCGGCGCCGTGAGCGCATCGGCCACCGCGTTCACGGGGTCCGCGCCCGTCGTCACCACAAATACCTCCGCCGTAATCGCGAAGGGCGACGGCTGGACGTACTACGACTGGGGCCGGGAACCCGGCGCGGACGCGTCCGGGAAAACCTGGCGCGCAGCGGAGTACAACGCCGCAAACCTCGCGGGCGACGCGAACGCATGGCTGTCGGGCGCGGCGCCGCTCGGCTTCAGGAGTGGCGTCACGTTCAACACCCCGCTCTACCGCTACGTCAACCATGGCTCCTCCGGCACGCAGGTCATGACGTTCTACTTCCGCAAGACCTTCACCGTCCCCGCCGGCACGGACGTCGCGTCGATCGTCTCCGTCTCCGGCACGGCGTGGTACGACGACGGCTTCGTGATGTACATCAACGGCGTCGAGGTCGGGCGCGGGAACATCGGCGAGGGGTATGCGATGACCTACGAGACGGGGTCCAACGAGACCGGCACGACGCACGTCGACCCGGCGGACCACGCCTTTGCGTTCGCCGTGCCCGCAGGACTGATCCACGCCGGCGAGAACGTAGTCGCCGTGGAGGTCCACCAGTGCCACGGCACGAGCTCCGACGCCGCGTGGGATCTCGCCATGGGCGTCGACACCGCGACGGCGGGGACGGGCGAGGGCGGACTGCCGGTGCCCGCCCAGGGCCTTGCGATCAAGGCCCGCCGCCTCTCGCAGACGGGCGAATGGAGCGCGCTCGAGGACGTAAAGCTCGCGGCGAGCGTGCTGAACGACCAGGCTCTGGGCGTCCGCGTGGCGGCGGTCTATTCCAGCACGGCGGACGGCGGCGACGGGGCGGAGTTCATCGTCTTCACGAACCTCCTCGACCGCGCGGTCTCGCTGGAGGGGTTGCGCTTCACCTGCGCCAAGGCAGGTTCCGCCCCGGGCGTCGACATCACGCTCGGCGCGGGCCGCGAGATCCCCGCGAACGGGACTGTCACGCTCACGAAGGCGGAGGAATGGCCGTCCAAGAAGATCACGAACGGTGCGGTCGACATCTTGGTGTACGACGCGGACGGCGCGACCATCCAGACGCTCTACGTCGACGCGAGCTGGTGGCCGGTGCGCGAATACCTGAACGACAAGGGCAAGGTCAAGTACGTCTGCGCCTGCGACGGCACGGGCGCGCACTTCGTCGCGCTCGAGTTCGGCGAGACGGTGACGACGGAGACCCAGTGGAAGCCGTCCTTCCTCCCGCCGCCCACCGAGGCGGGCGAGAACGCGATCATCGCGGCGGTCTCCGCGGACGACCGCGTGCGCACGTGGCTCGATGCCATCGCGACGACGGCGGCCGGGCACGCCTCCATCACGAACTTCTCGGGCGAGGCCGCGGCCGTCCAGGCGGCATACCTCGTCGGACTCGACACGCTCGCCGATCCCCAGGCCGACCTCTTCTTCGAGAACATCTCGGTCGGCGCCGGCGGGCGCGTCACGTTCGACGGCGATCTCAAGGTGCAGGGCGCGCGTTGGCGCCAGAAGGTGAACGGCACGCTTCGCCTCTACGGCTATCCGGAACTCGGCGGCAGCCCGAGCGTCACCGACCTTCCCCTTGACGGCGGGAAGTTCCCGCTCGTCGGCGCGGAGGACGCGTCCGGCACGAACCGGTTCTTCAAGCTCGTGATCGAGTAGGCCCGTCGGCCTTGGAACGCTGTTTGTTGGGGGGCGCTCGCGTAGGCGCCTACGACAATTCCAGTTTCAACTTGCCGCAAAAGGTAGGAATGTGATAAGATATTCACAATAATTTTGTGGCTTGACCATCTCTGCGCGCCGTGCGAGCGGCGTGCGCCGAAAAGAAGGAGTCTGGAAATGAAGAGATTGTTCGCGTGTGCGGCGGCGGTGTGCATCGCCAGGGGAATGGTGCCAACCATCCCGTGTTCACGAACGAGATGGTGCGGATGCCCTGTCGCGGCGTCCTGCGCCCGACTACGTGCGCCTCTACCTGGTCGACCGCCCAAGCGGCACGATGCTCATTTTGCGATAGCCTGACAGTCATTTGTCCGCCATGTGGACGACGTGGATCTTGACGAGCGCGGTGTTCCTCGCGCTCTACGACGTGGCGAAGAAGGCGTCGGTGAAGGGGAACGCCGTCCTGCCGGTGCTGCTCGTCTCCTCCGCTTGCGGACTGGCGGCGTATCTCGCGGGGCTGGCGGCGTCCGGGCACATGGCGGAGACCGTCCTCGCCACCACGCCGCGCGCGGTGGCGCTCGCGGGCGTGAAGACGCTGATCGTCTCGACCTCGTGGGTGCTGACCTACTGCGCGCTGCGGACGCTGCCGATCACGATCGCCACGCCCATCCGCGCCTCCGCTCCGGCGGTGGTGCTGCTCGTGGCGGTGTTCCTCTACGGGGAGCGTCCCTCGCCGTGCCAGGGCGCGGGCATGGCGCTCGTGTTCGCGGGCTACTGGGCGTTCAGCTGGGCGGGTCGGCACGAAGGCATCGATTTCCTGCGCAACAAGGCGGTGTGGTGCGCCGTTGGAGGCATGTGCTTCAGCGCGGCCTCGAGCCTGTGGGACAAGTACATCTTCCAGCTGCAGGGCATTCCCGTGGAGCAGATGCAGTTCTGGTTCCAGATCGGGCTGGTGGCTGTCTACGCCGTACTGTTCGCGGCCAACCGCGTGGCGCGTGTCGACCGCACGCCGTTCGCGTGGCGCTGGTCGATTCCCGCCGTGGGCGTGCTGCTGGCGTTTGCGGACTGGCTCTACTTCCACGGGCTGGCGATTCCGGGCGTACCGATCTCCGTGGGGTCGCTCATGCGGCGGTTCTCGGTGGTGATCACGTTCCTGCTGGGGGCGAAGTTCTTCCACGAGACGAACCTCCGCCGCAAGGGCCTGGCCCTCGCGGCCATCGTGGCCGGCATCGCGCTCATGGCAATTTGAGTGGAAATCCCTACAGGGACGGCGTTCCTCGTCCGGGTTGTGGTTGGTGACTTTTCTCTTCAAGAACGAGGCGGAATGTGGTATGATACACACCGTATGAAAATCTTTGAAAGGATGTTCAGCATGAAGAGAAGGTTCATTGTGGCTGGTCTCGCGGTGGTCGCGATGGGCGCGACGCTGCAGGCGTCGGTGACGCTCACGTCGCTCACGGGGTCCGCGAGCTCTGGTGCGCGTGGGGCGACTCCGACAAGGGGACGTCCTTCGCGGCCTGGCCGAACAACGAGCGCGTCTGCACCGTGCCGGCCAACGCGACGACCGTGACGTCGAAGCTGCCGGCGAACGCGCGGCGGGGCGCCGTAGCGCGCTTCTTCCTCTTCCCCACCGGTGGAACCTATCCCATCACCTACCTCGTCACGTCCGGCGCGCAGGCCATCGACACGGGCATCGTGCCCGACCCCACGCTCAAGATCTCCGCGGAAATTGAGCTGGAGGATATGCAGACACTCCAGCAGCGTGCGTTTGGCGTGAACGACAGCAATCCCTGCACCGTCGTCGCCTATGTCAACAACGGCTCGACGTGGGCGTGGGCGTTCAAGGACGACGCGGGCAACTGGTACGGCACCGGCATCGAAATCGAGCCGTGGCGTACGGTCATCACGCTGGACGGCCCCAACAACCTTGCGTCGTTCTCCTATGCCGGACACGAGGCGAGGCGATTTACCATCTCCACGACCCGCACGAAGACCGGCAACGTGACGATGTCGTTCTGCGCCTCCCATCAGCCGAGCGGCGGCTTCTCCTGGTTCATGCAGGACGGCCGCTTCTACGGCGGGTCTCTTTCCACCGACTCGGCCGGCGCCCACACCTACGTGCCGTACGTGCAGAACGGCGTGGCGGGCGTGAAGGACACGGCCACGGACGCATTCATCCCCCACGCCTCCGGCACCAGTCCGTTCGGCATGGGCGGGCGCACGGACGCGACGGGCGCGGAGGCGGGCGACCTCGTGCACCTCGCAAAGTTGCGCACGGGCGACGTGTGGAGCGACGCCTACTACATCTTCAACTTCGATACCGACCTCAACGGCGACGGACGCGTTCAGGCGGGCGAGATCCGCAACGCGCTCGCTTTCGGCTCGACGAACATGAACGGCTCGGCCGTCAACCTCAATCCAACCATTTACGACGCGGCGTCGGTCGGCGACGGCCTTGCGTGGAAGAAAACGGACATCCCGATGCCGGTCCGTGGCTTGACGCACGCATCCGCCTCGTACCTCGACTTCCCGCCGAACGTGCAGGAGCTGTCCGGCTTGACGAACACCTGGCGCAACGGCGTCTACCTGCCGCGTTGCCTCCCCGGCGAGATCACCGTCGTCGCGCGCGTCCTCGTGCGGAACTTCACCTACCGCAATCTCGGCAACTCGACGGCCATTTTCTTCAACAACGGGCTTGACTGGGGACGGGCGTTCGGCTCCGAGTTCGGTTTCGGCGCGGATACGGGCATGACCGCCTCGCCGGGGCATCCCTACTGCATACAGGGCAACCACGGTTTTTCGGCGCCGATCACCCTCTACACAAACCGCTGGTACGATGTGGCCTACAGCATGAAGAATGTCGGCAACGGGCGGTGTGACGTGACGTTCGCGGTGGCGGACGCAGTCAACAACGGCACCTGCACGGGCTTGGTGTTCGCTTGCTCCAAGGTGGACGCCGGTTGCTTCACGAACGAGACGCGCTACGCGGAGACGAGCCGGGCATCCTACATCGGCGGCGAGGGAATCGGCGGCTGGCAGCGTGGCGGCGACGGCAGCAGCCAGGCCGCAAAGGGGTTCAACGGTAGCATCCAGCGCATCGCCGTGTGGCGGCGCGCGCTCTCGCGCGACGAGATCGCCGAGGCGTTCGTTCAGATGCCGCCTCTCTTCCGCGTGGGCACGGAGAACGGTTCCGCCGCCGAGTTCGGCGCGGCGGACGAGACGCCGGACGCAATCAACGCCGATTTTGATTCGTGGCACCGTTTCCGGGGCACGCTCTCGGCGGCGAAGCCGGAGGTGACGATCAACTTCACGCTCCGTAGCGAGTCGCACCTCGTCCCCTACGTCCTGCGCGTCAAGGCCGCGCCGGGCACGGGCGACACCGTTCTCGCGCCGTACGTGAACGGACGGTCGCTCGGCTCGAAGCGGATTGCGGCGGGCGGCAGCCAGATGTGGTTCGTTCCCACGGACAGGCTAGCGGCGGGTGCGGCGACGCTGCGCCTCGTGCGGACGGGCGGTACGGCCTCGGCGATTGCATTTGACGTGGTGGAGATGACCGGCTCGGCGGCACTGGGGTCGGACAACGGCGGCACCGGCGAGTTCACGCAGGAGGGCCGCGTGCAGCACCGCGCGTGGGCGGGCCAGTGGAATTTCAAGCGCATGCAGCGCGCGACGATCGGCGGCAACAACGTCAATTACCACCAGCGCTTCTCCATCTTCAACTTCTGGGTGCCGCCCGAGCTGGTGGAAAACTACCAGTTCCGCTATACTTCGAAGATCGTCGGGCAGGGGTCGAATGACGGGAACTCACTTGTCCAGAACTACGGCTACACGCTCAACCGGTGGCCGTACACGGTGCGCATGAACGGGAAGATGATCTTCACAACGGAGGGTTCCGTGGACGGGACGCCCATAGACCACACCTTCAATCCGGGCGAGCTCCAGCCGGGCTGGAACACGATTTCGTGGCAAGGTCACGGCGAGGGCACGTACTGGGGCGGCATGGACTTCCACAAGCTGCAGGTCATCGACCGCCCGCACGCCACGATGCTGCTGGTGAAGTAGAGGACAAAGGACAGAAGACGGAGGACGTCCTTTGTCTTTTGTCCTCCGTCTTACGTCCTCAAACAATGAAAAAGGAAAGCCAATGAAGAAGCTGGCGTGCTTAGGCATGGCGGCCGCCGCTTGGACGCTCGTCTGCGGTGACGCGCACGGGGAAAACCTGTCGTTCAACGTGCCGGCGCCGGGCGCCGACACGTTGGCCTTGAACGGGACGGCGACGGAATCGCCGTCGCTCACGTACGACGCGCCGTTCCCGGGTTCGGACACGGGGCGCATCTACTATTTCGTGCCGAAGGGGCTGGACCTCTCGAAACCCGCGCCGCTGCTCGTCTTCATGCACGGGGGGAACCGCCGGTCGCCCGACACCTCGCCCGAAAAGTACCTCGACCTCAAGACGGGCACGATGATGCCGACGCTCTACGACGCGCCGTTCATCGTGGCCGCGCCCTCCGCGCCCCCCGCGGCGGCGGACGCGCCGAAGAAGAATTCGCGCTGGTGCCAGCCGGACGGCGTGAAGTACATCGAGGCCACCATCGACGCCGCGTGCGGGAAGTTCAAGATCGACCGTGACCGCGTCTTCCTCGGCGGACATTCGATGGGCGGGTTCGGGGCCTACCACCTCGCGCAGCTCATGGCCGACAGACTGGCGGGCGCGTGGCTGAGCGCGGGCGCGTGGTATCAGGCGGACTTCCGCTCGATGCTCGGCACGCCCATCTTCATCATGCACGGGAAGTCCGACTGCTCGCCCGAGAAGAAATACATCATCGGCACGAGGGGCCGGCCGCGCCCCCATGGCTGGACGGGCGTCTCGTTCGCGCGCGCGGCGGACGCGCTGATGACCCGGTACGGCGTGGAGCACGTGTACGCCGAGCATGCGGACGGACACGCCATCGACAGCGACGGGGCGAAGGAGGCGACGCGGAAGTTCATGGAGTGGACGAAGGACAAGCGCCGCGCGCCGTACGCGCGCAAGACCGCCCTCGTCACGCCCGTCGGCTCGTGGCACCCCGGCGCCGAACCCGTCACGAAGGCCCGCTGGCTCGAACTCCTGGAGGAGACGGGCGGGAGCATCTCGGTGGACGCCATCGAGCTGAGCGGCCCCGCCGTCGCCAACGTCCCCGCGGACCTCGAGAAGCAGACCTACGCGGTCGCGCCGCGCACGGTCGCGCACGGCGCGCGGATCGTCGCCGAGAACCTCGGCGGCAACCGATTCAAGGTCGCGACCGAGAACGTGCGGCGCTTCGCCATCCTGCTCGCGCCGCCGATGGGCGACCTCTCCAAGCCGTTCACCGTGGAGGTGGGCGGCAAGGCCCGGACGGTGCAGGCGGAGGCGCTTTCCGGCGTGCCCGACTACACGGCGCGCCTCGTGGTGGACGTCGCGGCGCCGCCCGCCACATCCGCGTACTATCTGCCGGTCGAGAACTCGGGGGGCCGCGCGTTCCGCTACTGGGCCGAACATGCGCTGGACGAGGTCGATACGAAGTCCGAGCACGCCGTGGTCGTCGTGCACGGCGTGAACGGCGGCATGCGGGACGGCACGGGGCGCGTCCGCCAGCTGCTGCGGGCCGCCGGGCGCGACACGTCGAAGGTCTATTTCGTCGGCCCCAACATCGTCGTTCCCAAGCTCCACGACCCGGCCGACAAGAAGAAGCTCGTCGTCTCGATGACGGCGGAGGAGATGAAGAAGGTCGTGTACTGGAAGGCCGGCACGTGGCAGGGCGGCGGCGACTCGCCCGTCGCCAAGGGCTTCTCCTCCTACGACGCGCTCGACCGCATCTTCGAGAAGCTGAACGACATGCGCCTCTTCCCCGCGCTGAAGACGGTCCTGATCTGCGGGTACTCCGCGGGCGGACAGGTCGTGAGCCGGTACGTCGCGCTCTCGCCGATCAAGCCGCGCGAGGGGCTGCAGCTCAGCTTCGCGGCGGGCGCGCCGTCCACCTGGTTCCGTTACTTCGACGAGGATACTCGCTGGATCTACGGCCTGAAGGACCGCAACCGCTACGCCGCGAAGGTCACGGAGGAACAGATCATGGCGAACCTCTCGTCGCGCTGGTGCCTCTGCTTCTGCGGGACGAAGGACGTGCTGCCCAGGTGGCTCGACGTGCACGACGAGGCGAACGCGCAGGGCCCCAACCGCTTCGAGCGCTTCAAGAACTTCCAGGTCTACGTCGCGACGTTCCCCCAGCTCAAGGACCACTTCCGCTTCGTCACGCTCGAAGACAAGCCGCACGGCGGGATGTGCTACGAGAACGAGCCGTTCTTCGACCTCGTCTTCGGCAAGCGGTAATGCCGCGCCGCAACATGGGGAGCCTGCAAATTCCGGCTTGCGGAAAAAGTCTGGATTGTGATATGATAGCCACACGTAAACTTGTAGTCAGGTAAAAGCAAGGAGTGCAGAAATGAAGCGTATTGAGCGGTTGGCGGCGATGGGAATCGTCGGCATGGCGGTTTTCACGGCGTTCGCAGAGGATGCCTACGTCGAGTCCGACGGGACGCAGGCAGTCAACACCGGCTACTTCGCGAACCCGGGCACGAAGGTCGTGATCGACTACACGCTCCTGGACGTGACGACGGTGCAGCAGCGCCTGTTCGGCAGCAACCGCGGCCTCATCTTCCAGCACTACGTGAACGGGTCGAAGGGACTCTCCTTCGCCCTCCAGGACGGCACCGGCGACTGGACGGCGTTCAGCCCGCAGTACATGGCGGCCGAAGAGCGCCACGTCTTCACGCTCGACGCCGCCACCAGGACGGCGACGATCGTCAAGGACGGCGCGCAGGTCGCCACCCGCACCACGTCCGCGCAGGTCACCCAGGCGTCGGACTTTCCGCTGACGCTGCTCGCCGACGGCAACAACGCGCTCGGCACGGCGTTCTCCGACCAGAAGGCGAAGGCACGACTCTACTCCTGCCAGATTTACGACCACGACGAGCTGGTGCGCGACTTCCGTCCGTGCCTCGTCGACGGGCGCTACGCGCTGAAGGACGCCGTGTCCGGCCTGGTGTACGGCCCCGTCGCGGGCCACGCCTTCGCGGGCGGCGGCGACGCGGCGACGGACGACGGCGCGCGCACGTGGACCGGAGCGGCCGGCACGGCGGACTGGCTCGCGGCGGCGAACTGGCAGACCACCGGCGGCGGTTCCGCCGCGCCGGGCTACGGCTGCGCCGCCACCATCTCCGCCGGATCGACCGTCGACGCGGGCGGCGTCACCATCGCCTGCCGCACCCTGTCGCTCACGGGGAGCGGCGCGGTCGCGTTCTCGGGAACGCCGGACGGCGCGCTGGCCGAGACGCTCGCGCTCGACGCCGGCGTCACGCTCGCCCTGCCGGACGGCGCGTGCCTCTACGTGCCGGCGGCGACGCGCGGCGGCACGGCGCTCGCGGCGGGCGTCTACACGGCGGCCGACGGATGGATCACCGGCGGCGGCGCGCTCTACGTCAACGCCTCGCGCATGGAGGTGGAAAACGGCGTCCTCATACTCGACGTGCCGGGCGGGCGCTCGGAAACCTACGCCACGGCGCTCGCGGCGTCGATCACGAAGGTGGTGAAGCGCGGCGCGGGAACGGCCACGCTTTCCGCCGCCACCACGGCGTTCACGGGCCAGACCGTGGTGGAGGCGGGCACGCTCGTCATCACCGACCGCGCCGCGCTCGGCGCGAACACGCCGATCACCGTGGAGAAGGGCGGCACGTTCTGGCTGAACATCCCGCATCCCGACGGCAAGCAGGGCACGTCCGTGTTCAAGGGCCACACGGTCACGATCGCGGGAGCGGGCACGGACGGCTGCGGGGCGATCCGCTATTCGCAGACGAACTCCGGCAACGCGGACGGCCTCTTCAGCCGGATCGTGCTTTCCGACGATGCGGCCATCGAGTGTGCCACGCGCTGGGGCATGAACGCCGAAAGCGACGTCATCGAGATGAACGGCCACACGCTCACGCGCCTCGGCGGCTCCAACCTCTGCCTCTACAACACCCTGCGCGCGGGCACGTTCCTGAACACGGCCGGCACGCTCACGTTCCAGAGCACGGCCAAGTTCCCGGACGGCGCGGACACGACGCTCGTCGTCACGAACGTCGGCACGCTGTCGCTGTGGTCGCAAAACGCCGCGCACCCCATCCAGGCGGCCGTCCGGCTCTACACCGGCCGGACCCTCGTTGCCAACGCTGGCATGGACAACGCCTTCAACGGCCCCATCCACATCGCCAAGTACGGTCCGGCCAATGGCACGGTCGTCGAGGCGTACCTTGACACGAAAGCCGCCACGGCGATCAAAGTCAACGGCCCGCTGACGAGCGACACGGGCCTCGACTACGACCACCACTGCCGCTTCGTGAAGACCGGCGACGGCACGCTGTGGCTCAACGGCCCGGCGGACCTTGAGGGCAACGTGTACGCCTTGGGCGGCACGTTCGCCATGACGAGCGGCGCGACGCGCGTGTTCCGCCGCGGCTTCTCGATGAGGGACGGCGCGACGGCCTTGCTCGCGGACGGCACGCTCAACCTCGGCTTCCTGCGCGTGGCGAACGGCGGCAACGTCAAGTCCCGCTTCCGCCAGACGGGCGGCACGCTGCAGTGCACGTCCGCCGACGCGCCGCGCATCGGCGAATCGGCCAACGGCCAGGGCTACTACACGCTGGAGGGCGGCGCGGCGCATTTCAGCAACACCGTCTACGTCGCGGAATGGGCGAACAGCTTCGGCGCGTTCCGCCAGAAGGGCGGGTTCTTCGAGATGAAGAACACAGGCGTCATGTACGCCGGGTGCCGGGGCACGGGGCTCTTCGTGCAGACGGGCGGCACGAACGACACGCTCGTCACGCGGGGCGGGCAGAGCGACCGCTTCACGATGAACTGGACGAACGGCGTGAGCGAGGTGACGGTGAGCGGCACGGGGACGGTGTTCAAGACGGAGCGCTTCGTGATGGGCAGCGACCGTAGCCTCAGCACGAACATCTTCAACCTCTCGGACGGCGCGCTCTTCCGGGCCAACCGCTTCCGCCCGAAGGAGAACCGCATCGCCGGGTCGATGGCGTGCGTGAACGTGGACGGCGGCACGATGCAGCCCACGTTCGGGTGGGGCTGGAACGGCATCGACCCTACGGCCGCCAACTTCTTCAAGGCCTGCCCCGAGCACTTCGTCGTCTGGAAGAAGGGGTTCGTGTTCGACACGTCCTGCACGGGCGAGGCGACGGGGAGTTCCGCGGAGAGCATGCCGCCGTTCCACTACGAGTCGCCCACGGGCCAGGGCGTGGAGCGCGTGGTCCTGCCGCGGGTGGCGGCCACCAACACCGCCTACATGGGCATTGCGCGGATCGTGTTCCAGGGAGACGGATGGGGCGCGAGCGCGTATGCGGACTACGACTTCGACGCGCACAAGCTCACGCACGTCGTCGTCACCTCGCGCGGGTGCGACTGGGGCGCGGGGACGAAGGCGTTCGTGGAAAGCCCGGACCGCAAGGCGCTCTGGGAGTGCGAGCTGACGCTCACGAGCAACGAGGGCCACGCGGGCGAGCTGGTGAAGCGCGGCGCCTACAACCTGAACCTCTACGCCACCAACACGATCACGGGCGGCATCGCCGTGGAGCAGGGCGCCCTGAACGCGCAAGTGGCGGGCGCGATCCCATCCAACACGCCGGTGCGCGTGGAGGCGGGGGCGACGCTGAACCTGTTCGAGCACCCGGTCGTGCTCTCCACCTTCACGGGCGCGGGTAGCGTGACGGGCGGCGGCGTGACGGTCACGAACGCGGTGCGCGCGACGTGCGCCGAGCTGTTCGCGGGCAAGCACGCGACGTTCGCGAACGCGCTGACGTTCGCGCCGGGCGCGACGTTCACGATCACCGACCCGGAGAACCTGGAAACGTACAAGAACCACGGTTCCGTGACGGCGTTCACGGCCCAGACGGTGAACGGCGCGCCGACCCTGCGCATCGCGGACGGCTACGCGGGATCGACGAAGTGGTCGCTGTTCAAGAGCGGCGCGGGTTCCTACAACTTCGGCCCGGTCATCGGCACGATGCTGCTGCTGAAGTAGAGAAAGGTTGATGGTTGTGAAAAGGACAGGGGACAGAGGACGGAGGACAAAGGCGGAAACCGCCATCCTTTGTCTTTTGTCCTACGTCTTACGTCCTCAAACAATGAAAAAGGAAAGCCAATGAATAAGCTAACGTTTTTGGGCCTCTTGGCCGCCGCTTGGGCGCTTGTCTGCGGCGACGCGCTTGCGGAACCCCTGTCGTTCAACGTGCCGGCGGGCGAGACGAACGCCTACACCAGCGCGATCGGCTCGGACGTGACCGCGATCACCAAGGCCGGCGGCGGGCGGCTGCACCTCGCGCAGGGGACGACGCAGAACGCGTTCGCAGGGACGATCAGCATCGACGAAGGCACGCTCGGCGCGGACACGCCGCCCAACTTCGGCAAGCCGACGTCCGTGACGGTCGCGAACGGCGCGACGCTGGATCTTTCGGCGATCGCCGGCAACGGGTCTGCGGGATACGTCCAGAACCTCACGATCGCCGGATACGGATACGGCGACGCCGGCGCGTTCCGCCGCGCGTCGGGGAACATGCAGGACTATCTCCTGAAGAACCTCACCCTTTCGGGCGACGCGATGTTCTACAACTCGGTTCGTTGCGGCGCCTCGGGCGGGACGATCGACCTGGGAGGCCATACGCTCGAGAAGCGCGGCGGCGGCGAGTTCCTGTTCAACGGCGCCGCCGTGCGGAACATGGGGCGGTTGATCGTGAACGGCGGCACGTTGACGATCCAAGGGGCCGGTTGCCGTTTCGACGGTGACGAGTCGAATGTGCTCGTCGCGAAAAGCGGCAACCTCTACCTGTGGTCGACACCGGGAGTTGCATACGCCCCGAAGTGGACCCTTGCCGTGTCCAATTCGTTCACGCTCGCCACGGGGTCTACCGCCAATGGAAACGCCTGGAACGGCCCCGTGGAGGTCGCATCCAACGTCACGCTGACGGCCACCTTCTTCGATCCAAATGCCTCAATTACGCTCGCTTTACCGGGTCGATGACGACGAACCACAACATCAATACATCCGGCGACGTGAACAAGGGCAGAATCCTCTTTAGGGGCGACGGAACGGGGCAGCATGCGATCGGTACAGCCTCGTTGGCCAACGGCGCGTGTCGGATGGACCTCGAGAACGCGGGCCGCGTACACCTCTACCGCAACAACATCTGGCTTGCCGGAAACGGAAACAACCTGAACACGCTGTCCATTACCAATACGGTCTTTGACGGAGTTGTCGGCACCTCCATCCAGCCCATCTGCATGGGCATCGATTCTGGCTACAACGGACGGCTGATCGTCGAGGCCGGGAGCGTCGTGTCTAACCGCCTTCGGATCGGCTACAGCGGGCGTGGAGCCGTCTATCAGCGTGGCGGGGAGGTCTACTGGAAGGTTGGAAGTTCCGCAGACACGGACGTTTTTGCGGCGCGGAACTACGGATTCTACGGGCTTGACGCCGGTGTCTGCAATCGCACAGGCTGGATGGGAACGGGCATCTGGAACACGAACGCCTGCAGCTTCTTCGTTCAGCGCGGCGGTACATTCACGTCGATTAGCGGCGACTTGGCGATGGGCGCCAAGGGATATGCCGAGCTGTATGTGGGTGGCGGCACGAACAGGTCGAATAACATCACGTTGGGAACGGACGGAGACTATCCGCAGGCAGACTCCGCCACGCTCACCGTCGCGAACGGCGGCGTGCTGGACATGGGACGCAACCGGCTCTATGCCCTGCACACGAACGGGTTCACCGCCGTGGTGAACGTCAATTCCGGCGGTTCGCTCACGTGCGGGCGCATCAATTCCAACGGCAAAGGCGCGAGATTCGGGTCGGAACTGCTTCTCAACTTCGACGGCGGGACGCTGTGTCCGGCCATTGCGTGGGGCTTCACGGACCAGTGGGACGCCTCCGTCAACGATCCCACGCGCGCAACCGTGTATGACGGCGGCATCGTGATGGACGCGAGCAAGTGCGCGGCGGACAACGCGGCCTCGCGCATCCCGTTTGGCTTTTCGCGTCCGTACGGGAAGGGCATCAAGGCGATCGCGCTCCCGCCGGCCGATTCGCCGTTCTGGACGAAGAACTTCCTCGGCCCCACGCGCATCCGGATTTCCGGCGCGGGCAAGGCGGCCACGGCGCTCGTGGACTTCGACCTCGCCACGGCGAAGCCGAAGGGCGTGATCGTGACGGGCGCGGGCTTCGGGTACGACGACAACACGACGGTGACGGTGGACTCCTGGGACGGCAAGACGAACTACCCCTGCGCCGTCACGTTGTTCGAGCACGAGGCGAAGGGCGGCTTCACGCTGCGCGGCAAGCTGGGCGTGACGTTGGCCGCGGCGAACACGTGGGGCGGCCCGACGACGGTCGAAAGCGGCACGCTCACGTTCGTGAACTCGGCCACCTACCCGACGGGGTCGCCGCTCGTGATGCGCCCGGCGGGAATCGTGGACTTCAACAACGTCGGGCGGACGCTGCCCTCGATCACGGGCGCGGGCACGGTCAAGAACGCGGACGTGACCGTGACGAACGGACTGAGCTTCTACGTCGCGGACGCGTCCACGAACGCCTGCCTGCACCTGACGGGCAAACTGACGCTCGGACCTGGCACGACGGTGTCGGTGCTCGACCACGAGAACCTGGTAACCGGCGGCGCGTCGATGGTCATCGCGAAGGCGGACGGCGGCATCGTGGGAGAGCCCGTTTTGTCGGATATGGACAATCGGTGGATGCTCTATGTCCGCGGCAAGGAGCTGCGTTTCGGTTATGCATCCGGCACGAAGATTCTCATCCGCTGACGCGGCAATGAAGGACAAAGGACAGAGGACGGAGGACAAAGGCGGGAACCGCCATCCTTTGTCTTTTGTCCTTCGTCCTTTGTCCTCAAGCAATGAAAAAGGAAAGCCAATGAAGAAGCTAACGTGTTTGTCTCTGCTGGTCGCCGGCGTGCTTGCCGCGCAGGCCACGACCTGCTACACGGTGCCGGAGGAATACCGGTCCGGGCTCTGGGAGGCGTCGGTGGACGGCCGGCCCAACGGCGTGGCGAGCGCGCGGACGTGTGACCCGCCGTTCGACAAGCGCTACGACTTCGGCGGCGAGTACGCCTTCACGTCGTTCGAGATGGACGCGCCGGCGAAGGTGACGGTGCGTCCGAAGACGGCGCGCGACATGGGCCGCGTGCGTATCCTGCCCGCCTCCGCGCCCGTGACGATGCGGACGCTGCCGGACGGCGCGCTGGAGCTCGCCGTGGCGCGTCCCTGCCGCTTCTCCGTGGAGCCGGACGGACGCCGCCACCCGCTGCTCGTGTTCGCGAACCCGCCCGAGCGGAACGTGCCGGACGAGAAAGACCCCAAGGTCAAGGTGTTCGGTCCGGGCGTCCACGATGGCGGCGTGAAGGGGCGCATCGATCTGAAGGACGGCGAGACGCTCTACCTCAAGGCGGGCGCGTTCGTGAAGGGCGGCATCCGCGCGCACGGGAAGGACATCCGCATCTGCGGACGCGGCGTGCTGGACGGCTCGCCGTGGGAATGGCGGAAGGGGCCGACGGGCCACGTGGTGGAGATGTGGGACTGCCGGAACGTGACGGTGGAGGACATCACGATCCGCGGCGCCTCGCACTGGACCGTGGTGCCCACGAAGTGCGACGGCGTGACGGTGCGCAACGTCAAGCTCTGCGGCGGCCGCGTGCAGAACGACGACGGCATCAACCCGTGCAACTCGCGCAACGTGCTGATCGAGGACTGCTTCATCCGCACCGACGACGACTGCATCGCCGCGAAGGGCCTCAATGTGGACTACGGCAACTGCGAGAACGTGACCGTGCGCAACTGCGTGTTCTGGTGCGACCGCGCGCGCATCATGCTGCTCGGCCACGAGAGCCGCGCGCCCTACATGCGGAACTTCCTCTACGAGAACTGCGACGTGATCCATTTCCAGATGCCCGTCTTCCTGATGGAGCCGGGCGAGGAGATGCGCATGGAGAACATTCGCGTGAAGGACTTCCGCATCAACACGGACGTGCCCGACCGCACGTGCGCGATCGTCTCGGCGCGCCCCACGGTGAACATCTACATGCGCACGAAGGTGCCGGGGCACGTCGCGGACTGCTCGTTCGAGAACGTGTCCGTGACCGGCGAACGCGCGGACTGCCGGTTCCTGCTGGACGGCCGCGACGAGACGCACAAGCTGAAGAACGTCACGATCTCGAACGCGACGCTGTACGGCACGCCCGTCAAGGCGGGCGACCCGTGCTGCCGCATCGGCGCATTCACCGAGAACGTCACGATCAAGTAATGTCCTCAAGGAGTTGGACAACTTGGACGGCCATGAAGACGCCGCTCCCAGCCCTCCTCGCCCTCGGCGTGATGTGTGCCGCCGAAGAAACCGCTGGAACGGCGGTGGCGGAGCGGTATGCGCGGCCGAGCGATGCGGAGCTGCGGCGGAGGCTGACGCCCCTGCAGTACGCGGTGACGCAGAAAGCCGCAACTGAGCGCCCGCATGACAACGCGTACGTCGGCGAGTTTCGTCCCGGCCTCTACGTGGACGTCACCACGGGCGAGCCGCTCTTCCTTTCGACGGACAAGTTCGAGTCCGGCTGCGGATGGCCGGCGTTCAGCAAGCCGATTACCAAAGAGGTGGTCACCGAACACCGCGACGAGTCGCACGGCATGGTGCGCACGGAGGTGCGGAGCCGCTGCGGGAACGCCCATCTCGGACACGTCTTCCGCGATGGTCCGAAAAAGTCGGGCGGCCTGCGCTACTGCATCAACAGCGCGTCCCTGCGCTTCATCCCCGCGGAGAAGATGACGGACGAAGGCTACGGGAAGTACCTGTTGCCGCTGGGCAAGGCGAAGGAAATCTACCTGGCCGGGGGATGCTTCTGGGGAACGGAGCACTACTTCAAGATGATCGCGGGCGTCGTGGACACGGAAGTGGGGTACGCCAACGGCATTACGGCGAACCCCACGTACAAGGAGGTCTGTACGGACAAGACCCGCTACGCGGAGACGGTGCGGGTGGTCTACGATCCCGGGAAGGTGGGGCTGCGCTTCCTGCTCGAGATGTATTTCAAGGCCGTCGATCCCGTCAGCGTCAACCGGCAGGGGCACGACGTCGGCTCGCAGTACCGGACCGGCATCTACTACGTCGATCCGGGCGACCGGCCCGTCATCGAAGAGGCGTGGCGGGCCGAGCAGGCGCGGCACGCGCAGCCGCTCGCCGTGGAGAAGCTGCCGCTCGTCAACTTTTACGCGGCCGAGGACTACCACCAGGACTACCTTGAGAAGAACCCGCGCGGGTACTGCCACCTGCCCGCCGCGCTCTTCAAGCTCGCCCGCGAGGCCAAGCCGCAGAACCGGTGACATTGCGGTGACTTTTCGCCTCAAGAACGGGCCGGAATGTGGTATGATACCGCCGTGTGACAATATGCGAAAGGATGCCAAGGATGAAGAAAATGTCATTTACCTTTGGATTGGCGGCGGTTGCGGCGAGCGCGACGCTCACGGCGGCGACGGTGTCCGTGAGCGGCTTCCATGGGACCGTGTACGGTCCCGGCGAGGCGACGCTCGCGTTCACGGACGTGGCCGCCGCGCAGGAGCTGTGGGTGGCGTGGGACGACGCCGACAAGGGCGCTGACATCTCGCAGTGGAGGGAGAGCGAGCAGCTGGACACGATCGCCTCCGGAACGACATCCGCCTCGTACCGCCTGCCCGACGACGCGCGGCCGGGGCGCGCGGCGCGGTTATTCCTCTTCCCGACCGGCGGCACGTATCCGCTCGCGTACATCCGCTCCACCGGCACGCAGTACATCGACACGGGCGTCTACCCGGACCCGCACACCGCCGTGAGCATGACCTTCCTCCTCGACGACATGGACACGCGCCAGCAGCGCACGTTCGGCGTGGGCGACAACACCAACGGCTTCGTGTTCGCCTCCTACGTCAACGGCAGCGGCCTGTGGGCCTGGGCGGCGAAGGACCACTTCGGCAACTGGGCGTCGTCCGGCAACATGCCCCTCCACCGCCGCGCGACGATCACGCTCGACGCGCACAACCAGCTCTACACGCTCCAGCAGGAGGGGATTGCCGACTACACCTACAAGCTCACGAACCACGCCGTCGTGGTCGGGCACCAGACGCTGACGAGCTCAATTCCGCTCTATTTGATGGCGTACAAGAATCTGAGCGGGAGCATTGCCGGCTACGGCAAGATGCGCGTCTATTCCGCCTCCGTCTCGCTCACCAACGCGGTCGTGCGGAATTTCACGCCGTACGTCAAGTCCGGCGAGGCGGGCCTGATGGACACGGTGCACAACCAGTTCTACGCGAACGGCGGCACGGGCGCGTTCATCGCCGGCGGGCGCGGCGACGGGACCGGCGGCGCGGCGAGCGACCCGCTCGACCTCACGGCGGCGCGCAGCGAGGACGTGTTCGCGGACGCCTACATCTGGATGCGCGGCATGGCGATCGACACGAACAGCAACCACGTCCTCGACGTCGGCGAGATCACAAACTCCCTCAACACCGTCGCGCTCACCACCGGCTCCTACGGCGCGGCGGGGCACAAGCCCGTCATCTCCAACGAATTCGTGCGCCTGCCCGGGCGCGGCGTGGGGCGGCAGATGCAGACGCTCTACTTCCCGCAGGACGTCGTCTGGACGAACGAGGCGCAGACGCTCGGCAAGGTCACCCCCTGCTCCGTGACGTGCGGCACGCCGCTTACGAATTTCGACAGCCACTACACCTGGATCGTCCGCTTCCGTCCCGACTTCTCCGCGCCGCTGCTGAGCACGCAGTGGCTGCTCGGATTCGGCTACGGCGCCTCGCGCGGCATGATGTTCGGCCTGGCCGAGACCAGTACGGAGCGGCGCACGCTCCGGGTCTACACGCTTAACGACAGCTGGAATCCGGGCGAGAACTTCGTCATTTCCAACGGCTGCGGCTGGGTGGACTTCGCCGTGACGGTGGACGGCCAGAAGGTGACGGCGTACCTGATGAAGGACGGGCCGACGACGCCGGCCTCCAACGTCGACATCGGCCTTCTGAAGCGGGCGTCGCGGACGTACGCGAACAAGGTGGACCTCGTGCCGAATCCCGGGTCGTTCTTGCGCTTCGGCACGGAATCGCCCCAGAACGGCACGTACGCGATGCCTGCACCCAGTTCGGGCAACAACCACTACAAGTGCTTCAGGGGCAGCATCCAGCAGTTCGCGTGCTGGAAGCGGACGCTTTCCGAGCAGGAGATCCTGGCGGCG
>ONRL01000119.1 GCA_900320225.1 uncultured Lentisphaerota bacterium | reverse complement strand
GTAGAAATGCACGCCCGCGCGCGACGCGATCTGCGTCAGCTCCCACGGGTTGAAGAGCTTGTAGTCGTAGCTGTAGACGCTCGTCCAGCCGTTCCTCGCCGTAACGCTGATCCCCGGCGTCTTGAACGCGACGCCCGCCCACGCCTTCACGCGTGCCACGTCGAGCGTCTGGCCGTCCGTCACGCCCGGCGCGTAGCACCAGAGCACGGTGCGCCCGCCCGCACACAGCTTCTCGCGGAGGAACTTCGCGCGTTCGGGCGTGATGAGGAGCGTCGAGTTGAGGCACACGAGCTTGTAGCGGTCGAGGTCGAGGAAAGGCAGGTCGTTGAACGAATAGACGTCGTGCGGCGCGCCGATCTTCGAGAGCTGGTTGCGCAGGTGCTGTCCGAACGCGCGCTCCAGCGGACACTTCTCGTTCACGTAGTACATCGACTGCGGATCGCAGACGAGGAGGATCTCGGCAACGGACGGCGCGGGCGCCAGGCGGTCCTGCACCTTCTTCAGCGCGGCGATCCGCTCGCGCACCTCCGGATTGCGGTAGAACCCGCCCCACATGTCGAACCACCAGTAGTTCGCGTTGTTCGCCATCGCGAACGCGGCTTCGCGCGTGTTGCCGGCGAGGTCGTCCCCGAGCGTCTTCCACTGTCCCTTGCCCCAGCGCTTCTGGTCGTGCGGGCCGAAGTCGATCTCGTGCAGGAAGCGCTTGCCGTGGCGCAACGCGGTACCGTGCACGAGCTGGCTGCCGGAGCCGCCGCCGATGGGACGGTCCGAATAATTGCCGGGCGCGATGAAGAAGTCGATGTCGGGCGAGGCGTATACGCGCTCGTAGTCGAGATGGCCGAAGGACGTGTGCTTGCTGTCGCTCACGAGGTAATAGCCGAAGAACGCGCCGATCTCCTTCGTCTTCGGAACCGCCTTGCGCGCCGCCGCCGCGAATTCGAGCAGGGCGTCGGCGGGAAGCGAGTTGTGGAACTGCCAGTAGGCGATCTTCGCGGCCTCGGCGGCGGGGTCGTAGACGAGGTTCTCGAACGCGGCCTTCGCGAGCGACGGCTGCGCGGGCACGGACTCGCCGAAGTCCAGGCCGCGCTGCTTGCACCAGGCGGCCCAGGCGCGGTCCTTGTTGCGGCTCGTGCGCCCGCGGTCGTACTCGTACCACTCGCTCGTGCCGCCGCCGGAGAGGATGTAGCAGCCGATGCGGTCGCCCCAGCGCTTCTCGGCGTAGGCGATGAAGTCGAGCATCCACTCCTTCGTGCGCGCGCGCCACGTCGGATCGCAGGCGGCGTGCGTGACGTCGGTGAAGGAGTCGAGCCAGAACCGGTGCGTGGCCCAGTACGGCGTGTTGAGGTCGATCATCACCATGAAGCGCGCGTTCGGGCTCGCCTTCACGAGGTCGCCCGCCTGCGCGTCGAGCGCCGACCAGTCGTAGCGCTTGAAGTCCTTCCAGATGGGCGGGTACTCGCAGTACGGCGCGCCGCCGCTGTTGATCGTGTTCGCCGCGAAGAAGCACCTGTTCGTGATGCCCATCGCGCCGAACTGTCCGGTGCGCTCCAGCTCCTTGTTGAAGCTGCGGTACGTCACCCACAGCTGCTTCCCGCACTGCGCGTCGAAGCCCACGGGGACGGAACCCGCCGCCGCACAACATGCCGCCGAAACGATCAAAACGAAATGTCTTCGCATCACATGAACCTCTTCTCTTGTCAACCTCGCCTGACGCCGTCATCCCACAACAAGGATTTCGTGTCCAGAACGAAATCAAAGTATCTCTCCGCCTCGACCACAGGCGACAACTGCCCGTCATACAGAAGCGCCGTGCGAACCGACATGTTTCTGGGCGCCTTCAACGCATCGACCTTCTTCCTGACGTCTTCGATGACGCCGGGGCCAATTTCCTTGCGTCTCTTCACCTCCACCACGAAGATCGTGCGCTCCGTCTGGATTAGAAGGTCTATCTGACACCCCCTGTCCCCTTTCGCGGACCTGCGCACATAGGGCGCCGCGGAAAGCACCAGAGCCCGCTCCAGCCCAAGTCGTGGCAGGACATCCTCCACATGGTTCAACACCAGGTTTTCGAACTGCAGGCCAAGCATCGCGTCCCACCCATTAAGCTGCTCAAGCGACGAGAATTTGAACAGCCCCCTCTCTATCATCCTGTGCCGAGGGGCGATGTAGCGAAGATAGAACCTGGTGTAGTTGTCCTTTACTCGATATCTTTCCATCCTGAGCGGTTCACCCGTCTGCGGGTTCAACCCAGAATCTCTGGACACAAAGCCCGCGTATTCTAGATCCCTCAAGGCATTTGTCAACTTGCCGTTTGGCGTCTTGTGCAGGACCCTCGCGAGTTCGGCCACGGAAAGCGGGGACTTGGAAAGGCATCTCAATGCGGTGCCGCGACTTGCCGATCTGCGTCCGAACACATCGCTGAACGTCTCGTTGAATTCCCTGAAAAGCGTGCCGTGCGGCATGAAGCAGAGCTGCCTTGCATTTTCCTCCACCGACCATTCGGGGTGAATCTCCTCAAGGTACTTCGGCACGCCGCCGGTGATGGACAGGATGTCGAACAGCTCCCGCGACGACAACCGCTGTCCGGCGAGCCCGAACATCGCCACGCTCTCGGCCAGCGACATCTCGCCGATGTCAAGGTCAAGCGTGTCCCTGCCAACGAACCCCGTGCTGTCGAGGATGTTTTCGGCGATCCACGACGAAACCGAGCCGCAGAGAACAAGTACCAGATTGTCGTGCTTCTTCAGCCGCTTGTCCCAGGCCGTTTTCAGATACCCGGCGAAATCGGGATTGCGCGAGCCCATCCAGGAGATCTCGTCAAGCAGGACGACCGTGCGTCCGCTGGCGGGAATCGCCGCATCAAGGCTCCTGAACGCCTCCGTCCAGTTCCTGGCGGTCGCGACGGCCTCTCCCGTCTGGTCGGAAAGTTCGTCGCAGAAGTGCTTCCTTTGGGCGAGGTCGGTCATGCCCTTGCGCGGCGGAATCCCCACGATGTTTATGAAACGGTCCGCCGTGCGTCTTGCGAACTCTTCGATGAGCGTGCTCTTGCCGATACGCCTCCGGCCTCGGCATGTCACCAACGACGACGTGCGCTTTTCCCAGAGCTGCGAAAGCGCCCTCAGTTCTTCCTTTCGTCCTATGAACATAAAAACCTTCCTCCTTGGGATTACGCAGGCAATTATATCATATTTTCGGCACAATGCAATGGACTTTAGGGTCAACTAAATTCTGTTTCACGGTTTAGTTGACCATAAACACCTGTTGATACGCGGACTTTGGGATCAACTAAATCCGATTTCACGGTTTAGTTGACCCCGAACTCTTTTATCGGAAGATCACCATGCAGCCGGTCTGCGTCTTGACGTTCACGCACTTCCGCTCCGCGTCGACGGAAAGTGTTGTCGTGTTGTTGCCGCCGAGAACGGTCCAGCCCGTGACGTCCGGGGCTACGCCGTCTTCCCACGAAAGCACGGTCCCTCGCGAATGGCGCGCACGAAATAGAAAGCTGGACTTGACATGACAATTCACCGAACGAAATCATGACAATTCACTGCGTCTAAAATGCGATTTCTATAGACGTCTTCGCTTTTCACGCCGCTTATCATACCACATTCCGCGTCAGCCTGTTACGCCGTTTGTCGCCCACGCGGTATTTCTCCGATCCGTCGATCGCGACGGCGGCGCTCGGTCTTGGCCCCGGCGACCTGATGAACGACATCCGCGCATACGGCTGGTTCTTCGAGTCCATGGTGGTGCGGAACCTCCGAGTATACGCCGATGCCTTGAACGGATCGGTGAGCCATTATCTTGACCGTAACGGACTGGAATGCGACGCGGTCGTGCATCTGCGAAACGGAACGAGCGGGCTGGTCGAGGTCAAGCTTGGCGGCTCGGCGTTGATTGAAGACGGGACCAAGACGCTGAATGCGCTTTCGGGCCTAATCGACACGACTCGCCAGAAAGAAGTCGCGTTCAAGATGGTCGTCACCGCCACCGGCGATTTCGCCTATCAGCGTCCTGACGGAATCATCGTCTGCCCCTTGTCGAGCATCAGGCCTTTGCAGTCGGACAGGTCGAACACGAGGCGGCGGTTCTCGATCTCGGGACCGGACATCTGCGGCGTCGCCGTGTCGTTCTCCGGCACGATGATCTCCGCCTCGCCGGTGGGGACGAACGCGCTGAAGTAGTGTCCCGACCGCGCCGCAAACGTTTTAGCATGTTACCGGAAGAGCAGCAGCGTGCCGTTGGGGATCTTGCCGAACGTCAGACGGTAGCAGGAGCACTTGATCCAGCCGCCGCTACCCGTCTTCTGCCAGGCGATGCAGTTCATGCCGTTCGTGAGCGTGCCGGACGGAATCGTGAACTCCATCTTCGGATTTGTCATGTAGGCCGTCCAGGTGACGTTGCTGAACGTCTCGCCGTTGACCAGAAGGCTGAACGAATGCGGGTCGGACGACCCCGCCTGGTCGGGACGCGAGTAGAATGTGGCGTCTGCACGGCACCGGCCTTGCGAATCGCACAGCTCGCGCGGCACGTCGTAGTAGAGCCATGTGGTGTTCTGGCCGGCGCGGATCGTGTAGCCGCGCTTCAGGTGCTTGGAGTTGCCGTCCGTCATGTAATACGTGTGGTTCTTGTTGTCTTCCGTGACGAACGCGGCGTCCGCGCCGCCGTTTCTGTCATACCCCAGCTGCCACGAGCCGCGGATCTCGAACGCGTCGATCGCGAAGTCGCCGCCCGCCGTGTCCGTGCGCCGGAACGCGATGGTGTGCGAACCGGCGGCGAGGAACGAGCCCGGCACGTAGACGTATCCCGTGCGCCCCGTCTCAAAATGCTGCTTCGCGACGCGGTTGCCGTCAATCGTGATGTCGAGCGTGCCGCCCGCGCCGGTCGGCACGGGCGTGAGGAACAGGTACTGCGGCAGGCCGCCGTACATGGTGTTCACGTTGAACGTGACGGACGCCCACGGATGGGCGGCGTTGAGGATCGGGTTCCACTCCTCCCAGCGGACACCCTCCGTAACGCTGTCCTGCGCCTTCGTGAACTCGTCCGAGGAGCCGTTCTTGAACCCCTGCTTCACCACGCCCGGACGGCTGGCGGCCAGCGCCTCCTGCACCTCCTCGCGCGTGAGCGCGCGGTCCCAGAACGCGAACGTGTGGATCGCGCCGCGGAAGCACTTGGAAATGTTGCCGCTTGGCACGGAACCCTGAACGAACGTTTGCTCGCCCGAAGCCTCGCCGCAGAGCCTGAACGTACGCTTGCCGGGCAGGATGGAACAGTCCACGTTCGCGGCATTGTAGGTGTGCGAGTCCCACTGGAGCGGCGTGTGGACGTTGTTTGTCGACCAGCAGATGGCGGCCGACACGGAGGGCGCCGTGACGATGACGGCGATCTCGCACCAGGCTCCGTCCGGCACGTTCTGGTTGGAACTATGCTTCCAATCCTCCTTGCCGCCCTTGATCTGAAGGTATCGCGTCTTTGCTCCGGTTTGCCCCATGAAGATGACGGAAATGCCTTTCTGCGTGCCCCAATCGTAACCGGGCATGAAAAAGTCGCTCATCAGGTTCAGGTGGTCGGCGACAGCCTCGTCACGCCGGAAACGGGCGATGAACGTGTAGTTGCTGCAGGACATGTTCGCGCGGTCGCCCGTCCAGTCGCTCAGCAGGTCCGGCAGTTTGAGGTAGTTCGCCTTCACCGTGACGTTGGGGCTGTCGAACGTGTTGCCGTTGACCGTGATCTCCTCCCAGCCGTTTGTCGTCACGGGCTGGGGCATCACGAGACACGGCGCGTTTGCGAGCGTCATGTTCGCGTACGTGCAGGACACGTCGAGGTTCTGCAGCCTGAACAACGGCAATTTCGAGTCTGGGTACGTGGTCGTGTGCCAGGCGTGCGTGGGATCGCCCGCCTTCGTGATGCAGCGCAGCTCCGCGCTGTTGTGCGTGAGGACGCCGTTGCCGTCGACGTCCACGCCGCCGCTGAACATGTACTTCACGTCATCGAACGGACCGGCGAGGAGCGTCCCCGCCAATCCGACCGCCAGTGCGCTCACAAAGATGTTCTTCATGTTTACCGAAGCTCCCTGTCCTTACTCAATTTTGCCTTCTTCCGCACATCGCTTCGCACACGTGGTGTTCATGCTGTTTCGCCATACCCAACTCCTTTTTGCAGATGAGTGGCATTCTACCGCAAAAGCTCACCGGGCACAAGTCTACGAACGAACTCAATGCAAAACCGTGTTCAAGACCCGAACTGGACCCAACAACCCTGACGGCAACAGGGGATTGTCCAGTTTGTACGGGTTGATGTTTGTATGCGTCAGGCTTTCGCTCTCCGGCAAGCCCGCTTCCAGCCAGCTGGCACAGCCACCGCGGAACCCAACGCCCACATCTGGATAGAGGCGTTCTATGACGGCAAGTGGATAATCCCGTGAATTCGCCCGACCCAGCCCATCACTTATTCGTGTTAAACTTCACGGGCGTTCCGGTCACGCGAATGGTGCCCATCATGAAAAAAGGAAACGCGTTGAAGGTGGAGGACTCAATACTCATGCCAACAAGCGCATCCGCACCATTCGCGTTGCCAAGTGCCGTCTTATACGCTTTGTGCTGCTGCGCAGAAAGCGAGCCACCAAAGCCGAACACCCAGATCTGCTCGCTCGTTCCAGTCACGTCACTACCCATCACCGTGTACCCCTGCGGCGGCACCGGTACCGACTGGCTCTTGAACGCGACGGGCGACGTCATGCATCCAGCGGCAACGAGGCATCCCAAGGCCAAGATCATCTTTACAACTTTCATTTCGTATTTCCCTTTCTTGTCGGTTTTACTCATTCACTTTCCGCCCAACCCAGGCAGATTGTTCATTAGTATATCATCTTCCGCCCGCAGAAACAACCACTACGGCAATTCGGCAATTCCCTGTCTGCCAATCCTCAGCCATTCCTCAATGTAAAACCACATTCGTGATCTGGACTGGACCCAGCAACCCTGACGGCAACAGAGGATCGCCTGGCTTGTAAGGATTGATGTTCGTGTGCGTGAGGCGGTCGCCCTCCGGCAGGCCCGCATCGTAAATGAGCCGGTTCGGCCAGAGGTTGGTCACGCGGACCTCCAGCACGTTTCCCCTTCCCTTCACGTTTGACGCGGTCACGGCATACGGTGCCGTCCAGGCCGTGCCGACCCGCGTGCCGTTCACGAAGACAGTGGCCACTTCATGCACCGTGCCAAGGTCGATTTGCAGGGGGGTGCCCGCCTTCCAGCCGGATGGCGCGTCGAAGGTCGTGCGGTAGGTCGCCGTGCCCGAGTAATGGCGGATGCCCGGCTCGGGGCGCGCGGTCCAGTCCACGAGAGTGTCAAAGGTAACGGACGCCGACGGCCCACCCCACGCCGGATCAAACGTCACCGACCACGGACCGGGGAGGGTCGCGCTCCCGCGCGACCGCCGCCAAGATGGCGGCTCCCCATGCGGGAGGGTCGCAGCTTGCTGCGACCGAAACACCACAAACCTTGACCCGTACGCCGGCAACTCCACTTCCACGCGCGGACCACGCCCCGCCGCAGCCCGTTCGCCCGTCACCGCATCCCACAGCTCCACCACGCGCCCCTCAGGCTGGCGGAAGGTGGCCGTCGTCGTCACGGGTTCGCCTTTCTGGTTCGAGAGGAAGTAGATGTCGATGCCGTCCACGCATGTGCGGTGGATCCAGTCAAGCGACGGGCCGTTGAAGGTCACATCGGGCGTCAGGTGTGCGCGTGCGGCGGCGCGATTGGGGAACACACGGCCCTTGCCGACCGATCGAAATGCAACGGGCGAGACGCCCGTTGTCCCAGTATGCCGTGGTCCCCACAGGACGTCGGCGGCGGCGTGGTAGCGCGCGCTCGAATCGTTCATGCTCGTGGGGCCGCTTGGACGCGGACCCGCGAGCGTCGCGCCCGCCTCGACGAGCTCGCGCATCTTCAACATCGCCGCCTCGCCCACCGCAAGGCCCACGCGCGGATATTCCTTCACCGCCTTCATCGGACCCGGACGCATGTGCTCGTTCGTCTTGGGATTGCGGTCGGAGAGCAACAGCACGCGATACCGCATCCCGCTCGGCAGCACGATCTGTCCGTCCTCCACGCGCGCCTGCAGGAGCAGTTCCGTGGGACAGATGTCGTAGTCGAATCCCTCGCCCAGTCCGTCCGACGGCGTCTTCAGTCCGGCGAACAGGTTCACCGCGTCGCCCGCGTAGATGAGGCAGTCGGCGGCGAAGCGTCCCCGCGAGAGCATCCACGAGCAGCGGCTCAGGTAGAGGTTGAAGGCGTCCGACTGGTCGAACCACGTCGTCTGCGGGTTGTAGTGCGTGCCGACGCTGCGGATGAAGCCGGGCTTGTCCGTGAGCGACGGCGAGAGCTTCATGCCGTGGTAGCAGACGCGCGTGAGGCCGTCGCAGAACGCGCGGTCGGCGCACGGCTTCATGGTGGCGGGCGACTCGATCCAGTACGTGTTGATCGTCGTGAACGCCTCGGCCAGCACCTCGTCCATGCCATAGACGTGCGCGGCGTTCGCGGCGTCGCGCACCATGAAGCGCTGGGGCGGGAGCGGACGGTGTCCGCTCGGCATCCAGAACTCGCCCATCGCCACGTCGCACCGTCCCTGCATCCGCCGCACGTCGCCCTGGCGCTGGTGCGGGCCCGCCGCCTCGGCGATCGAAATGAGCCCGTGGCGGTTCGCCACCTCCTTCTGGTAGGCGTAGTGGTTCTCTGCGATCAGCTCGCTCACGGTCTCTTTGAAATCGCGCAGGAAGCGCGCGCGCTTGGGCTCGGACGCGAGCCGCACGCCCGCCTTCGCGGGCAGCCACGGCAGGATGTCGTAGCCGCGCCGGCGGCGGAACTCCTCGGCGAAGGTGTCTGTCCAGCTCACGGTGCCGGCCTCCCAGCTGTCGCACATCACGCCCTTCAAGGCGGCCCGCTCGTCCGGCGTGAGCGCCGCGAGAAGCGGCGTCATCACGCGCGCCCAGTGCGCGTCGAACGCCGCCTTGCTCATGTGGTCGATGTAGCATCCCATCCAGCCGAACACCTTCGGCACGTAGCTCACGCGAAAGATGCGCCACTTCCCCGCAGGCGCGTCCGGCCACGCGAACGCGTCCGTCTCGCGGTTGAGATAGCGCGAGACGTCGCGCACCTCCGCGATCGGCACGTCGTTCGTCGTGTCCGGCACGGCCAGCACGGCGATGTCCCAGTAGTATTTCGGCGACCCGTCCGCGTTCTTCGGCGTCTCCGTCACGCCCTTCTTGGGAAGCGTGACGGTATGGGGAGCCGCCATCTTAGCGGCTCCACGCATATCGCCGCCGGGACGGCGGCTCTCCATACGCGCCTCCGTGAACACCAGATCCTTCTGCGCATGGCGCGGGTCCGTCTCGCGGTGCCCGCAGCCCGCCGCGCCGATCATCACGATGCCGTCCAGGCCCAGTCGGTTCGCCTCGTGCAGCGCCCACTTCGCGCGCGGCAGCCATCCCTTCCCCGTCACGCTGCCGCCGTAGATGTGGAAGCCGCTGATGCCCACGCGCTTCAACCCCTCCAGGTCGCGCGTGATCGCGGCGTCCGGCGCCGTCGCGTCGAACCACCACCACACCTGCGGCCTGTTCGCCTTCGGCGGGTCGGCGAAGCCCTGTTCCAGCGACAGTGTGGCAAATGCCACGTGCGACACAAACAAGACTGTCGCAAAATACAGAAAAGAACATCTCATCATACTTTCGGCTCCTTATGCTTCAAACTTGCAGGGGCAGTCCCCATCATGCCTTACCGAGGCAGCAGGATTATCGCATTTCGTGCCAAATCCGATTTTCGTTTTGCGCGGTCGCGCAGGAACGCGACCCTCCCGTGCAAATGGCTAGCGAAGCAGGATGAGCGTGCCTTTGGGGAGGACGCGCAGAATACCGGGGCCGGTGAAATGCGTCGGGTCAGACGCAGCGCCGAAATCGCCGAGCACGGACGCGCCGTCGATCTCCAGCTTGCCGAGGCTCATGACGCCCTCGAACTGGAGGTCGAGCTTGCCGCCAGCGGCCAACTTGATCGTCGTGTCCTTCATCGCGTCGGCTTCCGCCGTCTCAAGGAACGTCAGCGGTTCCAGGTCGAGATGCCCCACGCGGAAACATGCGTTGTTCGCCGATTCCCCGCCAACCGTAAACGCAAGCGTGTGGTCGCCTGCCGTCAGGTACGGAAGC
>ONRL01000115.1 GCA_900320225.1 uncultured Lentisphaerota bacterium | reverse complement strand
GTCCACGATGCGCTGGCGGAAGATGCCGTAGTCGTACCGGAGGCCGTAGCCCATGCCGGCGAGGTCGAGGGTGGACATTGAGTCGAGGAAGCACGCCGCAAGCCGTCCGAGGCCGCCGTTACCAAGGCCGGCGTCCACCTCGAAGTCGCGCAGCGAATTCCAGTTGATGTCGTATTCCTTCAGCGCCTCCGTGCACTCGCGGTCGAGCTTGAGGTTGATCACGTTGTTGCCCAGAAGCCGCCCGATGAGGAACTCGAGCGAGAGGTAGTAGACGCGCCGCTCGTTCTGCTGGTGGTAGCGCTCCTGCGTCTCCATCCACCGCTCGACGAGCCGGTCGCGAATCGCGTAGGCGAACGCCGTATACTGGTCGCGCGACGTGGCTTTTCCGTCATATTTCGCCAGCGTATAGCGCAGATGCCATGCAAAGTCCTCTTTCAGGCCCTGCACGGTGTTGACGACCCGGCGGTCGCCCGTTTTGCCGTTTTGCATCTCCATTATCCTTCTAATCAGTAAGAGCGGCTTTATTTTACCATAAAGCCCCCCTCTCATCAATGCAGGAGATGATGAATTTATCGGTCTCTCACCAGTGTTCGCTTTTACAGTCAACGAGATCACTGACTTCACGCATTTTCGGGTAGTCGTTGGCTGTAACATCCGCGCAGAGCTCCGCTCGACGAGAAAGCGCCCTTGCGTTCGCGCGTAACCGCTTGTGCCAATCACGCTTGAACCACCTGTCGCTCTGCCGCAACGTGGCTATCGACTTCGTGCCATGTACTGTCTTTGACATGCTCAAAATCTCCACTATTTCCGCCAGATACAGTATTGAATGCAGCCAGTTTGTGAATTAACAGTATACTGGATCTCCACGCCTTCCAGCGTGCCAAACTCGTCAATAGCTAGTCTTCTCATCGCTTCTTCAACCATCTTCAAACTCCTTTTCTAATTGTCCGCACATATTAAGCAGAAAGCGTGCCAAGGAGAGCATGCGGACGCGCAGGAAATTCGTTCAATCCAGCGCGAGGTACGCTGGGAACATTTGCGGCGCATCTCACGCCGCACCGAACAGAATTGTCAGGAATTGATCATTGCGCCCAAAAACTGACCAATGCATAGCTGCATCAAATCCGGGCGGCAAAGGAGGGGGTGTGGCGGTAGAGGTATCCTTGTTTGACCGTGCATGGCTCCAGCATCCGCTCGATTTCCGTCACGGCGTCGCAGACGGTGTCCAAGCTGATCGGCGGAATGTCCCGCCGGTCAAACGCGCAGTCCGCCCAGAACGAGTACGACGGACTCGTCACCTGCAGGCGCCGGCAGACCAGATTCGCCACCGCCTGCACCTCGAACTGCTCCACCTCCGCGCTCACGCGACGGCTGTTTTCCCAACCCCGCTCGTAACCGCAGCGAAGATGGCGGCAGAAGATCCGCGCGAGCGCCTGCACGAGCGCCGTGAACACCACCGTGTCCGGCGCGCCCTCGCGCGTGTGGAGCACGTAGGCCGGACGGCACGTCACCGTCGCGCCGTCCACCGGTATCGCCAGCGCCTCGTCGCCGTCGCCCCCCACGCGCAGCTCCACGGAAAGGCTCGGTCCCGTCGGGAACGTGTCATGCGCGATTCCCCAGAGCGGCAGGTTGTCCAGGAGTTGCCGTAGCGTCTCAGACGGCACGTCCGCCTCTGGATCGCGCACGGACGGCTCTGCCCACGCCGCGTCAAATCCGTCCGCACGCCCGAACGCCACCTTCGTGTCCGACACGTCGTAGAGGTACATGACGGGCGCAAACGGACGCAACGCGATGATCGGACACGCCCCGCGCTTCACGAAACGCCCCAACGACTTCCATTTCCGCGGCGTGAGCACGTAGCGGGCATCGGGACGCTGCAGGACGATCATCAGCGCATTGTTCGGCGAATAGTCGCGGAAATGAGCAATGCCCGCAAGCAGTTTCAGGAAACGCGACGGATGCGCGTACTCCTCCACGGACGCCAGGAGTTCATCGACTCCTTTCCGGCGTTCGCCGTCCTCCTGCGCGAACTCAAACAGTTCCTGCTCGAAATGTCGTTTCCGTCGTGCGCTCATGAATCCTCCCGTTGCGGCGCGCTCGGCGAGCGCGCCCTACCAGTTTGCGGCCGAGCAGAAGCGCGACCCTCCCCGAATCGCGGAACATCGCCGACTCGCAGCCGCCAGCCCTGCGCGCGCGAGGCGGCGACCTCATCCAGGCGCGCGAGGTACACACCCACGAGCGGATGGTCGGACGCGAACGGCGCCAGCGTAGTCCGAACGTCGTCGAGTTGGTCGATGTAGTGGAGGTTGGGCGCGAAGTCGCCTTTCTCCACATGCTTGTTGATGCTGCGCACCGCCTTGAACAGAATCTTCTCGGCACGCTCGATCTGCTTCGCCGCGCCAACCGACGCGGCGGGCACGGTCTCTGCGGCCGACCCTTCGTCCTCCTCCAGGTGGAACACGCGCGTCCCGTCGCGCTCCTCCACGTCGATCACGCGCGGACGCGTCGTCACGGTCCCGCGGTCGTCCAGCACGCGCGAGACGTTCACCACGACCGTACCGTTCCCCAGCACGGCGCGGCGGTGGTCGCCGCCGTGGACGTGTCCGCACACGACGAGGCGCGGACGCGCCCGACAAATCGCCTCGGCAAGCTCCACGCTGCCGCGATGCCTTCGCCTCCGCCCGTCCACATCGAGGTTGTAGCCGTCAATCAGCGGCGGCGCATGGGAAATGAGGATGTCCAGCCCCTCGGGAATCTCCGCAAACGCGCGCGCCAGCGCCTCCGGCGAACTCTCGAACGCGCCACCCTTCAAGTACGGCGTGCGGGCCACGCCGTAAATCTTGAGGCCCGACACCTCGCATGTCCGCGCCACCGGATCGGACGCCAGCGGATCAAGGTAGATGACGTTCGCCGGCCAGCGGATTTCGTCCGCCCGCCGCTCGGCGAAGAGGTCGTGGTCGCCCGGCACCACGCAGAACCGAACATCGGGAAACGACGCGCACCAAGGACGAAATACGTCCTGCACCCAGCGCACCGACTGTTCCACGCCGCGCGTGCGTCCGTGTTCAGTGAAGTCCCCCGCCACCAGCACGAGCGCGCAGTCGCGCACGTACCGGTCAAGTCCCTTCAGACCGGTGGTGTGCAAGTCGGAGATGGCGAGAATCTTCATCCGTCACTCGCGCGTGAACGTCACGCCCAGCCGCGCCTCGCCCGAGGCATCGGCCTTGACCTTGAATGTGAGCTGCGAACAGCCCTTGTTCGGCGAATCCCACTCGTTCGGCCCCTTGGCCGGCGACACGGACCACGCGCCTGTGTCGCGCCCCGTCTGGACGAGCCGCAACGTCTGTCCGTTCTGCTTCAGGACAACCGCCGTGCCGTCCACCTGCGCCTCCGCGCACGTGATCATGCTCCAGCGCACCTCGCCGCCCGGACGGAACCCGCGCACGATGTCGTTCAGCACATAGCTCTTGCCGTCGGCGGACATCTTACCGCCGCGCAGCACCTCCGTCGCGTTCGTGTAGAGCGAAGAGAGGTCAAGCGCCACCTCGCTGGGCGGCTCCGCACGGACGTGCACGAATTTGGCGCTCCCCTTCACGTTCTGCTGGCAACCGTCGAGCATGAGCACGTTGTGGCTCCAAGTGCTGAGACGGAACACCTTCCAGCGGTCGGAATCCTGCGCGTTGCTCCAGAGGTTCATGCCGCGTTTCTCAATCCCATAATACCCCTCGGCGCCGAGGTCCACCGCCCAACGCACGCCCTTCGTGTCCATCACGAACGACCCGCCGTCCATGTGGCCGTGCGGACCCGACGGGCTGCCGCCCTTCAGCCCCACGAACAGCGCCTCGTCGTCGTTCCAGCTCGACCGCTGGATCGTGATCGGCACGGGTCCCTGTCCGTCCCACACGAGCGGCAGACGCGACGGGCCGCTGAACGCCGGCGGCGTCTCAAGCCAGAACAGCACGAACGGGAACAGCCGATGCCCCTTGACCACAATCCGCTTGTCGCGCCGCGCGGCATACGCCTTGAAGTTGTCCAACTCCTGGTAACGCAGGATATCCGGAGACTTGGACCGCTTCGCGAACCACCAAAGAGCCGGGTGTGTGCTACGTCTCCCGGCCCCGCCGTCCGCATAGTTGAAAGGTTGCCCGCTCGGTCCCGTCACGAGATCGGGGTAGAAGCCCGCCTCGCGGAAACCCGGCTTCGACGCAAGGCCGAAGTCGCTGCCCAGCGTACCCTCCAGCAGCGCGATGGCGATGACGTTGAAGTGCATGCCGTAGCTCCAGTAGCCCGGCCCCTCCGGATAGTTGCCGTTCGGCGCGAGCGCCTTCATGGAAATGGGGAGATTGTCCACGGCGCGCTGCACGAAGCGGGCCGCCTCCGACGGATTCTCCTCCGCGAGCGCAAGCGCGGCGGAGAGGATGCCGGCGTGGCACACCTGCCCCCAGTTGTTGGATGCGCGGATCCACCAGAGCCTCATCAGCCCCGCCTCAAGACCGTGGCGGCGCAGACCGGCCGCGATCTCCTTGCGCGTCGCCTCGTCGAGGTCGTTGTAGAGCCAGTCGTAACCCACGGCGACGGCGAGCGACATCTCGCCCACGTCGAGGAAGTGCGACGGGTTCCAGTCCTCGAACGCGCAGACGGCGCGCAGCTCCGCGACGGCGCGGTCGAGATGCGCCTTGTCGCCGTAGAGTCGATACGCCATGGCGAGCGTGGCGATGCGGTAGAGCGCGGTGCGGCTCACGGTGAGCAGCCGCTTGCCCTGCTTGATGCGTTCGGACGGCGGCGTCGGCACCATCATGTCGGCGACGGCGCGCACATGCTCCGCGGCGAGCTTCATGAGTTCGTCGGTCTCGATGCGCGCCTTGATGCGCGCAAAACCGTCCGCGTCCGCGAACAGGCGCGGATGCGCCTTCTGCGCCGCGCGTTCCACGGCGGCGGCGATCTCGGGACGCGCCGCATCCGGCATGTCGTTCGAGGCGGGTCTGCGGGCAAACGCCCCGCACGCCAACGCGGCAACGGCGAGGGCAACAAGAGTCTTTTTCATGGCAATTCCTTTCACCGGCGAATAGTATACCAAAAAACCGCGCGTCCGCGCCTTCAGTCGACTTCGATGACTTTACGGTACGGCGCGGGCGGGAGCGGCGCGGGGACATGCTCAAACTGGTGGAGGAGCGCGGCGGGAACGACTTCGAGCGCGAGTTCGGGGTCGGGGTTCGATCCGCCAAGACGCCAGAGACAACCCCAACCGCCCAGACGGTGGCACCCAAACCAAACACGTCCGTCGCCGTCCTCCACAAGCGGAAACACTGTTTCGCCGTTGCCGTCACACGGCGCGCGGTTGACCTGCGACTGCGTGGCGGCAATCTGCTTCAGCACCTGCGGCGAGAACCAGTCCGCCGCCGCCGCGCTCGCGCGCAGCTGTACGGCGGGTTCGTCAATGTCCGCCATCGCGTTCGCGGACCTCAGTCGTTCAAGTCCTCTCAGACCAAGGCCTTCGCGCTTCCACGCGTTCCCGTCTTTCCACACCGCACCGTAGAACGAGGCGCTGCCCGTCTCCACCCAGATGCCGCCGTGCGCCACGTAGTCGTGGATGGCGTCGATCATTTCCGTCCAGCGTCCCGCCCCCTCCGCCGGGAACACCTCGCCATAGGGGTTGACGATCGCGAAGTACGCCGTGCGCCCGGCAGCAAGCGCCGCACGCAGTTCTTCCGCGCTGCGGAGCGACACGACCTTCAAGCCGTGCCGCGTCACGAGCGGCGAGGCGTTCAGCACATCCTTCCAATCGTCCACCGAAGCCTTCACCCACGAACCATGTACGCCCTTGAGGTCGATGACGGCGATGCACGCGCCCGGCGACAGCGTCGCGCCGAGCGGTTTCTGCGCAATGTCCGGCGGACACGGCACCGCCGGTTCCGCCGGCGCGGGACGGTACTCCCAGCGGCGCCCATCAGCCTCCACATACGGTGTCTCGCCTTCCAGCTTCGCCGCCACGAGGCCCGGTGCGGTGATCCACCAGCCGTACGCCGCGAGACGCTTGCCCGCCACCGTACGCGGCACGTCGCCCAGGTTCACGGCCACCGACACGTCGCCGTACCGGGCCGTCACCACGCCGTCGTCCGACTCCCGCGAAGGATCGCCGGGCAGGGCGAGGAGCGGCGCGCGGTCGTGCGCGAACGCGACTACCGGCTGCAGGGCGATGCGCGAGACCACCTTGTCCTGCAGCAGCTGCAGCCACTCGTACCACGCGCGCGCCGACTTGTCCGCAACGTAATTTTGCGCGCCCGCGCGCCAGGAGAGCTGGTACCCGATCGCGAACATCCACGCGAGCGTCCGCTCGTTGGTGACGAAGGAACCGAGGTCGTGCATGTAGAAGAACGCCTTGTCGTGGAAGAGGCGCGTGGCGACCGGCTCGATGCACCACGAGTCGGCGGGATAGACGTCCTTGAAGAGATCGCGCCACGGCGGACGCGGCACGGGCACGATCCGCCACGTACAGCCGCAGATCGCGGTCTGCTGGTTCGCCACCTGGTCCCAGCCGTCCTCCGTGCCGAGCGGCACCACGCGGCTGTCCTCCTCGTTCATCGCGAGAATCCCCTCCAGGTCCACGGGGTAGTCCACCGTGAACTCCTTCACCGTCTTCCGGTTCGCGGCCTGCACGGCGGGATGCCAGAAGGTGATCGTCCAGCCGTCGTTCTTCGCGTATTTCTCGTAGTAGGGCTTGCCGTCGAAGCCAAGCGAGAGCGGCGCCTCGCCGGCGGCGACGAAGGACGGCCCGCGCGGATGGTCGCACCACCATGTGGGGTTCGTGTAGGGCGAAACGAGGTGTCCCTTCGCGTGCGCGCGGTCGTGGAACGCCCGCAGCTCCTCGCCCGTGCCGAACGCGGGACGCGGCGGCAGGTGGTCAGGATACTCTTTGTCAAAGCCGCCCTTCAGGTAATCCGAATAGTGGATCAGCGACGGCACGGGCATCTTCTCGATAGCGGCGATCTTCTCCTTTGCGGTGCCGCCGATGAAGAACAGCGGCGCGCGGCGGAAGAGGTCGACCTTACCGGGGTCCTTCACCTTGTCGGACATCGGGCGCGTGAGCGTGTTCGCGCGCGCGTAGTCCGCCAGCGCCGCCTCGAGGTCCGCGCCCGTGCGGATGCGCACGGCAGGCGTCTTCGCCGTCTGGCCGTCCTTCGCCCAGCAGGCGAACGCATGGAAAAACCAGCCGCCGCGCGCATCGCCGCCCGCGCCCGTCTCGCCCGGCACGAAGTGGACGGGGTTCTTCCACGGCTCGTGGGGCGCGCGCGGCTGGACGCCGTACCACGCCACGGTGCGCCCGTCGGTCGTGGTGAGGTGCGCGAAGTCCGCAAAGAGCGGCGGATAGGGCGTGCGCGTGGAGAAGTAGCCGCCGCCCACGAGCGGACGGAAAAACGAGTAGCCGCCCGCCTCCACCCAGTTGCCGCCGGCGCGCACGAAGTCGCGCACGGCGTCGAGGCAGGGGATGTAGTCCTCGGCGCGTCCGCACGGGAAGTACTCGCCGTAAGGGTTGATGACGAGGAGCGTGTCCGGCGCCGCGAGCGCGCGCTTCATCTCCGTGACGTCCGCCAGCGTCTCGAACGTGCAGTTGCGCGGCAGTCGCCTCTTCAGCTCGCGTACCCAGTCGCTGACCGCAAGCGGCACGAACGCGCCCGCCTTCGGTCCACACCGCAGTGCGACCACCGCCACGCGCGTACGGCCCGGCGCCTTCGCCGCGAGGCGCGGCAGGAGACGCCGGACGGCGATCGCCTCCCACGACGGCGCGTACCTGTCATGGCTGCCGCCCGCTACGCCGAAGCGCCAGAACATGCCCATGCCGCCGAAGTGTTTGCCGCTCAGATACGGACCGGACGGCGAATCAACCAGCACCACGTCGCTCTGTCCCTCCGCCGGCGGACGCATCACCGAGCGCCTGTACCCAGAGAAGAAGGCGGCGGCGTCCGTCCCGAGCCAGCGCGCGCCCTCCGCCGTCACCACGAGGTTCGTTTCCTGCAAACTAGTCGGGTGGTTCACCAGCGACCCGCCGTAGAGGTGGCGGTACCCCTTGTCGTAGGTATACGGCCCGGCGTGCCAGGCCGTCGGCTTGTCTTCGGGGGAGGGCTGGAAGAACTTCGCGTTGAACGCCATGCCGATTCCGGAGTTGCCGCGGCCGGGGTAGACGAAGCTCCGCACCGTCTCGGGACGGAACCGCACGTTGGCGGGCAGTTCGAGCATCTTCGCGTCGACGCCGTGCGGCGTCACTTCCGCGCGCAGGTCCACGGCGCCGTCGCCCGTGGGCGTCTCCGTGACCGTCACGTCGGCGCGGTCCGTGCGCCAGACGCGGCGCGTCACCGCCCCCTCGCGCGTGACCGTGCACGTGCTACGAACGCCGTTCGTGGCGACGTCGGCGGCGGAGAGGTACGTGCCGTCCGCGAACTGCAACCGCCAGAGGCCGTGCTCGCCTTCCGTCCAGACCGGCTCGGCGACCAACAGGGCGGGCATGATGCTCAAACCGATGATGCATCTTTTCATTTCTTTTCCTCGAATTGGGATGTCCGTGGAAAGTATACCATATTTTCCCCCAGAAATTATGCTATACTTCTGCCCACACCAACCTCCAGAGGTACGACAATGATCGATTTCGACTACTGGTCGCCAACCTACATCGCCTTCGGAAAAGGCAAGGAATCGCGCGCGGGCGAGCTCGTGCGGCGGTTCGGCGGACGCAAGGCGCTCGTGCACTACGGCGGCGGCAGTGCCGTGCGGAGCGGGCTCCTCGCCCGCGTGAAGGCGTCTCTCGCCGAGGCCGACGTCGCTTTCGTCGAGCTCGGCGGCGTGAAGCCCAACCCGCGCAGCTCGCTCGTCGAGGAAGGCGTGCGCCTCGCGCTCGCCGAAGGCGTTGACTTCCTGCTCGCCATCGGCGGCGGCAGCGTGATCGACTCCTCGAAGGCGATCGCGATCGGCGCGGCCAACGGCGGCGAGTGGCGTCGGTTCTACGTCGGCAAGGAGGTGAAGGTGCGTCCCGTGATCCCCGCCGCGCTGCCGGTGGGCGTGGTGCTCACGATCGCCGCCGCCGGAAGCGAAGGCTCCACGAACAGCATCATCAACCTCGAGCCGGGGAACCTCAAGCGCGGCGCGGGCGGCGACATCCTGCGCCCGAAGTTCGCGATCCTCAACCCCGAGCTCACCATGACCCTGCCGCCCTTCCAGACCGCGTGCGGGCTCGCGGACATGTTCGCGCACCTCTGCGAACGCTACTTCTCGCCCACCCGCGACGTGACGCTCACCGACAACCTCTGCGAGGCCGTGATGCGCACGGTCGTGGAGGAGAGCGCGAAGGTGATGGCGGACCCCTCCGACTACCAGGAGCCACGGCATCGAGCACGAGCTCTCGGCGCTCTACGACTGCGCGCACGGCGCCGGCCTCGCCGTCGTGATGCCCGCGTGGATGACGTACGTCCACAAAACGGACCCGGCGCGTTTCGCCCGCTTCGCGCGGAACGTCTTCGACGTCGGACACGGCGTCCCCGACGCCGACGCCGCGCGTGCCGGCATCGCGGCGTTCCGCAGTTGGCTCAAGTCCCTCGGCCTCCCGCTCACCTTCGCGGAGCTCGGCGCGAAAGAGGAGGACATCCCCCTCCTCGTCAAGACGCTCAACCTCTCTGGCAACACGCTCGGCGGCTTCCAGCCCCTCACCGAAGACGACGTCGCCGCCATCTACCGCCTCTGCCTGGCGCCTACCGCCTAACATCGAAATGAAAGACATTCCCGACGAGGAAAAGTCATCCGCCGTGTCGCTCTCCGACATGGAGATCTTCGTGTTCCCCGAGCTGATGTACGCCCTCGTGCTCGCGAACATCCTCTCCCCGCGCCTCTGGGCCTGGCGCGACCTTCCGTGGTTCGACGGCATCCGCGAGATGCGCCCCAAGAGACGTCTCCAGCGTCTCCGCCAGCACATCATGGACAACTACACGTTCAACCTCGACCTGGAGACGTGGGGCCTCACCACCCAGCAGCGCGAGCTCGCCCGCTTCGCACCCTTCCTCTCTCCCGACGAGATCACCAAGTCCAACGCCCTCTTCGGCTACCAGGGCGACGTCTACTACTACGACATCGACATCCGCCGCCACTTCGGCCTCGACAAGTACACCTCCGACGTGATTCCCTACTGGAAGACCGAGACGATCGAGGCAATGGACGCCTTCCGCCACAAGAAAGGCCACACCGTCGGCGCGGGCGAGTGCGTGTCCCTCGCCGGACTCTACGCCGCCGCCGCGTTCGTCGTGTGCGGACTGCCCCTCGAATCCATCTACCTCATGGCCACGCCCCTCCACTCGCAGAACTTCCTCGACGTCGACACGGGCATCCTCACGAACAACCGCCGCCTCGTCACGAAGGCCATGTGGGCGAACGGCACCGTGATCTCCCAGCAGGCCCGCCGCGCCCTCGAACACGAACGCGTGACGATCGTCTCGCACGCGACCGGCTACATCCACCTGCTCTACCCCACGGCCACGATCGACCCCGCCGTCTATGCGGATTTCTCGCGCAAGCTCACGTCGTTCCTCGTGCCGCCCGAGGACGCGGCCGACATGCGTCTCGTCACCCCGCGCCTGCCCGACGCCGCGCGCGTCTCGTTCGACCGCTCCGACGCCCCGCTCGACCTCACGCCGGAAATGGACCGCGCCGAGATCGTCCAGCGTCTCGACGCCCTCCGCGCCACGAACCGCGCCGCGGCGCTTGCACCTTACGCCGCGCGCGAACTCGGCGTAACCGAAGAAGGCCCCTTCGTGCAAGCCGCCCTCCAGCGCAACCCCGTATCCAAATTCGCCCTGGGAGGGTCGCGCTCCTGCGCGACCGAAGTCGTCGCCCGCCTCGCCGCCCTTCCCAACGAATCCATCTACGACGGCTCCTCGCGCCTCGCCCAACCGGATGAGGTCTGGAACTTCGGTCGTGGCGACGGCCTCGAGAAATGCCTCCTCGCCGCGAACGTCCTCGGCGGCACGGAAATCCGCGTCGACGGCGACCGCGCCTTGCTCTTCGACGGTGAACAGATGGTTTGCAAGTTCCCCACTGCAAAATCCCCCCGTTCCCGCACCTGGACGCTCACACTTTGACCAACTTTATTTCCGCGAGGCGTTCTCGATCTCGCGCTCGACGTTGCCGACGAGGCGCTCAAGATCGGACGTCTTTCCCTCCAGCAACCGCTGGTAGTCGATCCACTTGAGCGCGTTCTGGAGACGGGACGTCATGCGTCCGCTCTCGCGCAGGATCGTCACCTTGTCATAGTTCTCGAAACCGTCCACCATCATCTCCCAGCGGAGCGAGAGGAGCGGTCCGGGATAGATGAGGAAACACTCGCCCGGCGCCCACCCCGGCTTGCAGCTCGCGTCCACGAGCGGATCGACGTTCGACATCCACCGGTGGCTCGTCGACTTGAGGAAGCCGTCCAGCCCCTTGGCGACGGCGAACAGCCCCAGCCAGCGCTGCTCGACGAGCGGACTCGTCAGGAAGCTGTTCGGCCTCTCGGGGATGCAGCAGATGTAATAGGTGGTGATGAGCCCGCGTTCCCGCCGGCGCGCGGCCTCTGCGAGGAACTCGCGTGAAACGTAGTCGAAGCGGAGGGACTGGGAGTAATTGTCGATCTGCACGTCGCCGAAGCCCGCCGGATTCACGTCCCCCGCCATCTGGAACTTGATCGACGGCGCGTACTTTTTCACAAGCGCGACGGTCAAGGCCACTTCGCGCGGCGGCAACTCGTCCAGGGCGGCGTAAATGTCGCCGATCCACCCCTTCGCCCGCGCGTGGGCCTCGAGCTGACGGAGGAGCGGTCCCCAGTAGGCCTCGTATTCCGGCGTACCGGGATCGCAGTCGACGTGCGCCTCTTTCCCCGTCGCCTCGTCGTGGTACCAGTAGTCGCGGTGCTTCTGGAACTTGACGAGCGCGTAGCAGTGGATCTGCGGACCGATCCCGCACCGTTTCGCGAAGTCCACGAACTCGTCGAGCGTCGAGAAGTCGGCCACGAAGACCCCGTCGCGCCGTTTGACGTAGCGCACCATGGAGCGCGGCGTGTCGATGTTCGTGCGGATGTTCCACGGATAGTCGGTGATCGTGGCGGTGATGGCCTTCTGTCCGGCCGCCGCCAACTCGCGGAAGATCGGCTCCATCCGCGCATAGTGTTCCGGCGAGAACGGCTTCACGTTGTAGTAGCGCGCGACCGTCCAGGGCGTCTGCCAGATGTCGAGGTACATCCGGCGACGCGACGGAAGCGTCATCGGCAACACTTCGATCGCCAGCGCGCAACGCTCCTCCGCGCCGGTGGCGTCCTTCACCACGAGCTTGGCGCGGTAAAGTCCCGGGGCTACGTCGGGCGGAGTCTTCACCGTCACCCACAGGGCGCGGAAGGCACGGTCGGTGAGCGCGAACGGCTGCGACGGGTCAAGGATGTCGCCCACCTTGTGTTCGGGGATGTCCACCCACACCCACGGGTAGCGGTAATTGGCCGAGGCGAGCGTCTCGCGCACCCAGCGCACCTGGACCGCACCCGCGCCGAAGACCGCCGCGTCGCGCGCCGTCTCCGGCTCCACGCGGGCGGTGAAGCCCTCCGCCCCCGCCGCGCCGCGGATCACGAACGGCGCATGGACGCGCTCATTGCGCCACGCGGCCGCCCGCCACGCCGCGTTCGTGAACTGCGCGGCGTTCGCCGCCTCCACGCGCACGAGCGGCGTCGCGGCCACGCTGAATGCCGCGCCCGCGCCTGGAAGCGCGCAGGCGAAGACCAGGAACGATACTGCTCTTGCAAGTTTCATGTCACCCATTATAGGAGATTCCCGCCCGACGGTCAATGGACGAAAAGCCAGAGGGCGAAGCCAACGATCGGCGGCATCGTGAGGATGGAGAGGAGCGTCGTGCCCGAGACGAGACTCGTCGCCGTCGAGACGTCCTTGTCGTAACGCGCCGCGATCACGGTTGTGAGCGCCGCCGTGGGGGCGGCCGCCGCCGTCGAGATCGCCACGGCCATCACGGGGTTGAGCGTCGGCACGCACACGCGCACGCCCACGAGCGCCGCGATCACCACAAGCGGAACGGCCACGAGGCGCAGCGCCGCCACGCCATAGGCCGCGCCGCAGCGCAACACAGGGCGAAAATCCGTCTCCGCGAGGTACCACCCCACCATGATCATCGCGAGCGGTGTGTTGAGGTCCGCCAGCATCTCCACCGGCCGCCCCAGCACCTCCGGCAGCTTCAGCGAAAAGAGAAAGAACGGCAACCCCAACGCCACCCCCACCGTCCCGGCATTGACGAACAGCGCCCGTAGCCCCACGTTCTTCATGCCGCGACACATCACCGCCACGCCCAGGCTCCAGCACACCAGGTTGAACACCACCACGTACATCGCCCCGAAGAACACGCCATCCGCCCCCAGAAGCGCGTACTCAAGCGGAATGCCCATGAACCCCGCGTTTGAGAAGATCGCCGCGAACCGCAGCACGCCCCCACGGTTCGGATTGCGGTCATGCAGGCAGAGGAAGGCAATCGCCGCGCCGACCACATGCGCGAAGACGGACACCGCAAGCGCCCAACCGAGATCGCCCAAAAGGGACACGGCGAACTTCTGCTGGATAAACGAGTGCACGATCACGCACGGCGTGACGATGAGCACGAGCAGCTCCGTGATGCCCTTGATGGCGATAGCATTCAGGAGCTTGCGCCGATTGCAGAGGAACCCCACAACCATCAGGACGAAGAGGACGCCCACCTGTTTCGAGACGAGACCGAGACTGTCAAGCATGGCCGAAGAAGTCGTGGAAGTGATGCCACTGGTCGGGACGCGCGCGCGTCTCGCGCTCGAGGAAGCGGACGTAGGCATCGAACACGTCCCCCTCCGCCTGTTCAAAATGCGCCTCGTAGGCGTTCCAGCCCGTGCGCACGCACGTGACGAAGAACACCGGGCTCTCCATTAACCGCGCAAACGTGAACACGCCCTTCGGCCACGAGCAGTCGTGGCCGAGGAACCCGTGCCGCAGCACGGCTCGCGAACCCGCGCTCACACGGTCGCCCGCCATCAGCACGAGGTCGCCACGTCCAATCGCCGCCTGCATCTCCACGGCCGTCTCCACGCCGATGTCCTCCACGGCGTGGAGCGTGAGGCCGGACGTGTCGAGATGCGCCGCGAACTGATGCGTGAACAGGACGTCATGCCCCATCTGCTGGAAGGCGTGGACATGCGGCACGCGCCCGCCATCCTTCGCGAGCGCAGGCAACACCTCCACCGTGCCGAGGTGCGTGGAAATGAGGAACGCACCCTTCCCCGATGCGACGAGTTCACGAAACGCGCGGCCGCCCGCGTCGTCACGCACCTCCAGACGCGGCAGGCTTTTCTTGAGCGTGCAGGCGTCCACCTTGTCCGCAAGCGACCATGCGAAGTCAAGCACATGGCGGAAGATGCGCCCGCGTTGTCCAACGACGGCATAGAACGCGCGCAGGTTCCGCCGCACGGGCGCGGCGAAGAGGTAGATGCACGCCGCCACGGGCACGATGGCGATCTTGAGCGCCGTCTTGCCGAAGAGGGCGTAGACCCACCACATGAACGCCATCCGCAGTCGGCCAGCCCCGCGCTCGCGTTGCGCGTACCAGGCCCCGCCCTCGGCGTGGCTCTGTTCCTTCTTTTCCACGCCGCATAGTATACCAAATCGTACACGCTGCGGGAGGACCATCACGCATGGGGTGTACTGGTATTCTTTGCATGGAAACCTATTTGGCGGCGTTTGGATGGCTTCGATGGTACAGACAGTTGTTTGACGAGGTAGTTCATGCCACCCTTGATCTGCTTAATCTCCTGCTCAATGCCATCCACACGTGTTTCCAATTTGTCCATGCGCCGAGCATTTTCATACCTGCGAAGCAGGAATTCTCGCAGTATCCTGGTCGCCCATTGGCGGAACCGTGTTCCCTGGACCGACTTCACACGATATCCAACCGATATGATGACATCAAGGTTGTAAAGTCCTACCTCTTTCACTTGGGTTTTACCCTCAATCGCGCCATGTCGAGTGGCATATGCAAATTTTGCATACACCACTTCCTTCTCCAATTCTCCCTCTTTGAAGATGTTCGCGATGTGTCGCGCGATAACCGACTGGTCACGTCCAAAAAGTACCGCCATCTGGTCTTGTGTCAACCAGACGGTCTCGCCATCCGTCTTGACTTGAAGACAAAGCTCTGCACTTGGTTCATAAACGACAATGTCATGTTCCATCATACTCATGCCTCCTCGGAAAAGGAATTTGCAAATTGCTTTCTTTCATCAAGCGGACCCGGCGCGTGCGACGGACATGCCGGCGGCGTAGCCGTGGAGATAGTTCAGGCGGAGCGCTTCCGCGAGTTCTTCGTGAGCCGTGCCGAGCAAACGCGTGGGAGAAGCGTAGGCGAAATGCCCCCGTGCATCGTCGTAGCCCATCTCGAACCCCTCCGACACGGCCGCAAGATCCTCTCCGCCGTATTGGCTCTCCAGCACCATTGCCGCCCGGACGTGGCGGTCCGCCGCGTCCGGTGCGGCGTCGCCGCAGCCGCAGGCATAGCCGTCCTCGTACTCCTCGCCCCGCCGCGCGCGTTTCGCGCGGCCCTGCAGGCCGTCGATGTAGCCCCGATGGAATTCGCCATCCGTTGGCCAGGCATATGTCCGGTCGCCGTCCATCACCAGAACCTCCATTTCGGCGGGAACAGCGGCACGTTCTCGATGTGGTCGATTTCGGGCGGATGCGGTCCGTTCGGCTCGCCGTACACCTGCACGACGTCGAACCGGAAGTTCCCGTGCCAATGCTTCTGCAGGATCCAGCAGCTGCACGCGCGCAGCAACACGGACTTCTTCCGCTTGTTGACGCACCAGAGACGCGTCGCGCGCGGTGAGCGCGCGCGGTGCGTCTTCACCTCGACGAACGCCACGCCGCGCCGGTCGCGCGTGCGGACGATGAGGTCGATCTCGCAGCGCCGGTCGCGCGCGCAGGGGCGCACGCGCCGTTCCACGAGACGCCACCCCTTGCTCAGCAGGAACGCGAGCGCGACGTCCTCCCCCCAGACGCCGCGCGCGACGTTCGCATTCTCCTGCTTTTCTTTTTGCTCTTGATTCATCTGCCTCTCCTTCCAGAAGGGCTTCCGGCACGCGCGTGCGGACAGCCGGGCGGGAATTGCTGCAATCAGGACAAGTACGGCCGCTCCAAAAGATACACCCCGTCCGCTCCGCGCGGAGGCCGGACAAATCACAACATGCACTCGGCGGTCGCCGTCGGCACGCCGAACACGAGCACGCTCATCGCCGCCTCCAGCGCCGTGGAGAACCATACGGCCTCCTCGGGGCGGAACACGAAGAAGGCGTCCCGCAGCTCACCGTCGAACGGTTTGCAGCTGGCGCTGAACATGTACCCCGGACGCGGCTCGATCTGGTGGCTGAACTTGATCACCGTGTTCGCCTTCGCGGAACGGTGGAACAGTCCCTTGCCGTCCTGGATGCTCTCCTGCATGCCGCGGAAAACCATCATCATCTGCGCGAGATCGCCGAGCCCCATCTTGCAGCAGATCTTGTTCTCCCAGTCGAACGTGGCGAACGTCGGCACCTCGCCCTGCATCGAGGCGACGGTCTTCTGCCGCGCCACCTCGATGAAGATGTGGCCGGCCACGCGTCCGCGCGCGGGGTGCAGCTCGAAGCGGATGGCGCTGCCCTTGCCGCTTGCGCTCGCATGGCAGATCGTGGTGCGGTCGGGCCAGGTGCCGTAGACGGGCGAAATCGGCAACGACTCCGCGGGAGCGTCCGTTTCCGGAATGGTGGCTAATGCTGTGTCAATCATGGCTATTTCCTTTCTGTTTTTTCATCGCGTCCCCGGTGTGCCGAAGACGCGAACATTAAAACAAAAAGTCGTGTGAAAATCTTCACATGGATATCACATGATTATCACATGATCATCACGCGCACGTGATAATCTTCACGTGCACGTGATAATTCGGCTCGCGCTTCTGCGGAGTTACAACGGGCAAGACACCCGTTATCCCAGTATTAGAAGAGCGTCATCTGGCCGGGGAGGTCGGAGAGCTTCTTGCGCGGGCGGCGGACGACCTTCGGCGCGTTGACGTCGAGGTCGTTGGCCTCGAGGTTGCGGAGGATCTCGTCGGCGCGCGCGACGACCGCCGGCGGCAGTCCCGCCATCGCGGCCACGTGGATGCCGAAGCTCTTCTCGGCGATGCCGGGCGCGATGCGCCGGAGGAACACAATGCGCCCCGCGTCCTCCTTCACGCGCACGGTCCAGTTCTTCACGCCGGAGAACTTCGCGGCGAGGTCGGTCAGTTCGTGGTAGTGCGTGGCGAAGAGCGTCTTCGCCTTCACCTTCGGGTTCTCGTGCAGGTACTCGGCCACGCTCCACGCGATGGAGATGCCGTCGAACGTGGAGGTGCCGCGGCCGATCTCGTCGAGGACGATGAGCGAGCGCGGCGTCGCGTTGTTGAGGATGTTCGCAGCCTCCTGCATCTCCACGAGGAACGTGGATCGTCCGCGCGAGAGGTCGTCGCCCGCGCCGATGCGCGTGAACACGCGGTCGAGCGCGCCGAGGCGCATCGCGGCGGCCGGCACGAAGCTGCCCGCCTGCGCCATGATGGCGATCGTCGCGACCTGGCGGATGTAGGTGGACTTGCCGGCCATGTTGGGGCCGGTGATGAGCATGATCTGGTCGGTCGTGCAGTTGAGGCGCGTCGAGTTCGGCACGAACGGCTCGGCGTCCGGCAGCTGCTCGATGATCGGATGGCGCCCGTCCGTGATCTCGAGCGCGTCGGAGTCGTCCACGGACGGCCGCACGTAGCCCGCGGCGAGCGCGCGGTCGGCGAAGGAGAGGATCGCGTCGAGTTCGCCCACGGCGGCAGCGGTCTGCTGGATGGACGCCGTGCGCGCCGCGACCTGGGCGACGATCTCGCGGAAGAGGTCCTGCTCGAGCGCGTGCGACCGCTCCTGCGCGCCAAGCACCTTGCGCTCGTACTCCTTCAGCTCGGGCGTGGTGAAGCGCTCGGCGTTCGTGAGCGTCTGGCGGCGCTCGTACTCGGGCGGCGCGCCGGCCGCGGCGGCCTTCGAGATTTCGATGTAGAAGCCGAACACGCTGTTGCGACGCACGCGGAGCGTCTTGATGCCCGTGCGCTCCACTTCCTTCGCCTGGTATTCGGCGATCCAGCGGTTGCCTTCGGCGGCGAGCGCGCGCAGCTCGTCGAGCTCCGCGCTGTAGCCGGGCGCAATGAGGTTGCCCTCGGTGAGGAGCACGTTCGGCGACTCGGCGATCGCGCGGTCGATCAAATCCATCACGGCGTCCTCCGCAGAGAGGCGCGCGGCGATGCCGCCGACGGCGGGGACTTCCGCGACGTCGGCGATGATCTCCGGCACGGGGCGGAGCGACTCGGCGAGCGCCTTGAGGTCGCGCGCGTTCGCGCGCCCGGAATCGACCTTCGCGGCGAGGCGCTCGAGGTCGCGCACGCCGGCGAGGCGCGACTGCAAAGAGGAAAGGCGGATGCGGTCCTTCACGAACGCCTCCACGCAGTCGAGGCGCGCGTTGATGTCCGCCACGCGCCGCAGGGGCTGGCGGATCCACGCGGCGAGACGGCGCGCGCCCATCGGCGTGCGCGTGGCGTTGAGCACGCCGAGGAGCGACGCCTCGCGCGACACGCCGTCCACGGGCAGAAGCGCGAGGTGGCGGATCGTGCCCGCGTCGAGCGCGAGGAATTCCGAGCTTTCGCGCAGGCGCACGCTGCGGATGTGTCCCACGGCGTGGCGGAGCGTCGTGTGCACGTAGTGGAGCAGCGCACCGGCGGCACACACGAGGTCGCCCTTTCCTTCAAGGCCGAAGCCGTCGAGCGCGGTCACGTTGAAGTGGCGCAGCAGTTCCTCCTGCGCGGCGTCGAAGGAGAACGTCCAGGCGTCCGCGTAGGAGACGCCGGCGGGCGGCGGCGCGTCGTCTTCGGGACGCGGCAGCACGATCTCGGCGGGGCGCAGACGCGCAAGCGCGTCGTCGAGGCGATCCTTCGTCTCGAACGGCTCCACGGAGAACTCGCCGGTGGAGAGGTCGAGGAGCGCGAGGCCAAGGCCGGAGACGGCGGCGATGTAGGTGTTCGTGCCCGCGTCGAGGAGGCCGTCCTCCGTGATCGTGCCGGGCGTGACGATGCGCGTCACCTCGCGGCGCACGACCTGTCCCTTCTTGACGAGGCGCGGGTCCTCCATCTGGTCGCAGATGGCGGCGGTCTTGCCCGCGCGGATGAGCTTCGCGAGGTAGGCGTCAAGCGCGTGGTAGGGAATGCCGCACAAAGGCGCGCCGGCGCGCTGCGTGAGCGTGGCGCCGAGGATCGGCGAGGCGATTACGGCGTCCTCGCCGAACATCTCGTAGAAGTCGCCGAGGCGGAACATGAGAATCGCGCCGGGCGGCAGCTCGCGCTTGATCGCGCGATACTGTCGCTGCATGGGTGTGAGTTCTTCGGACATGAGGAAGGTATTATATCATTTCTTACGGGCATGAGCACACTATTCTTACGGGTATTGTATCGCCGGGCGGGAAATGGGAAAGATTCTAGAGGAGTTGGGAAAAAGGAGTTTGGGCGAGGAAAATGAAAACCCCGTTGAAGAGGGTTTCAACGAG
>ONRL01000198.1 GCA_900320225.1 uncultured Lentisphaerota bacterium | reverse complement strand
AATTTTCGGGTGTGGGGACGGGCTGGCGAGCAAACCACAGGCGCGCGGGGCGGCCATCAAGTCGTCAATGAGCGCGACGACGCGCGGGCGTGGCCATTTGTCCACCATGCGCGCGTGAGGTCCGGCGGGATCGGGCGTCCAGACATTGTCGCCCTTGTCGCCGACCATCTCCATTCTTCCCCTTTCAACGTCGAAAAACGATCCCGGACCGCGTACCGCCGCGAGGACGCATGACTGGTCGAAGCAGTTGTGCCCTTCCTTCACGTTGTCCTTGAAACGCCCCGTGGGGATGATCTCCGCCGCCGCCGGACACTTCTCGGCTGGCGGCATGGAGGAAGCCGACGGTGCAGACCGTCACGCTGCCGTCTGGCTGGGCGGACAGGACGCGCCGATAGACGTCCATGGCGTCAGGCGCGTCGTTCGCGTTCCGGTGACGCCACAGCTTGGGATATTTCGCGAGCAGGCGTTCGTACTTGATGTGCGAGCGGTGCTTTTCCGACCCGCCGCCCACGCCCGCGCCCTTCACGGCGCCGACCGGAATGTCCGGCCGCCCGTACCAGGCGTTCAGCAACTCCACGGTTCCGGCGGAGACGTTGGAATGCGTCGAACTGACCGTGGCCAGAATCTCGCACTCGCCCCTGTCGGCGAGCGCGTGCAGCACGGCCATCGCGCCCACGTCGTCGTAGTCGCCGATCATGTCGGTGTCAAAGATGATCCTCACCGGTTCCGCCGCTTTCGTCGAGTCGGTTGTCGACCGCACATGGTAGAGCAGGGCAGCGTGGCCGGGAATGGACGCGGCGAAGCGTCTGGTGAACACGCCCAGGTCCTTCTGCGCCCAAACGTCGCGCACCACGCAGGACGCGGGCAAGCTGAGCGCCTTGAAGTCGGCGGCGATCTCGCGTTCCTCCCATGTGCGGTTGAAGAGAGCGATCGCCCACGAGCCGTCCGCGAGCGGACGCAGCCACACGTCGTAGTCTGGCGTGTGCACGACCGGACGCCCCGCCTTGCCGAGCGCGTCTTGGTCGATGTCCAGCACCTCGTCGTTCGTCAGGAGCGCACGCGCGAGGGGATCGAGCCGCTCCAGGTCGCAGCCGATGAAGAGCGGCGCGGCCATGATGGCCCAGAGCGACATGTGCGCATACTGCTCGTTCGGCGTGAGGCGGCTCGTGGTGAAGCCGTTCGAGCGCATCGGCCCGGCCACGAGCATGTCCGGATCGTTCCAGCCGCCGGGACCGGCGGCGTCCGCCACATTCATGTTCTCGTTGATGGAGCGGATTAGGAGCGGCCACGTGTCCTTGAGATCGTCGTTCGTGCGCCAGTACTGTCCGCCCGCCGCGCGCGCCCATTCGGTCACGCCATACCGGCCGTAGTTGCACACGTTGTACACGATGTCGCGCTTCTGTTTCGCAAGCAAATCGCCCATGAGCTTGTACGCCTTGAACTGGCGCGTCCGGTTGTCGCCCGCCCGCCACCAGTCGCGGTCGGCCGTGCACCAGTCGTACTTCAGGAGGTCCACGCCCCAGTCCGCCCAGGTCGCGACGTCCTTCGCCTCATGTCCGAAGCTCCCCCACGTCCAGCAGCACGCCACCGTCGCCGGCACCGAATAGAGTCCCGCCTTCAGCCCCTTCGCATGGATGTACGCGATCATCGCCTTCATGTCGGGGAACTTGGGATTGGTGCAGGGCAAATCGTCCGCCGTGCGCGCGGGACCGTACATGTACGCGCGCTCGCCGATCCAGCCGGGACGCTTCGTGCCCGCCTCCTTCTCCGTGGGACGCGTCCGCCAACAGTCGTCCACCACGATGTAGCTCCATCCGTGGTCGGCCAGGCCCGACGACACCATCGCGTCCGCCGCCCGACGCATCTTCTCGTCCGTGACGTCCTGCCCCCAGCAGTTCCACGAGTTCCAGCCGAGCGGCGGCGTGAGGCAGATCGTCGCCCCCACCTTAAGCGTGAAGTTCTTCTTCGCCTTGCCGCGCGCGTTCTCCGCCGTGAACGTAAGCGCGTAGTCGCCGGGCTTCGACACCGCGCCGCCGAGCAGACCCGACGCCGCGTCGAACGTCGCCCCTTCGGGCAGCCCCTCCACCGCGAGCTTCATCGGCCGCTCGCCCGTAACCGGCAACCGATACAAAATCGGACTGCCCGGCCGTACGCCGAACACCGTCGGACCGTTGATGCGCGGCGCGGGCGATTCGGGCGGCGTAAGGATGCCGAGCTGGCGGCTCAGGAGCGCGTTGCCCCACTTCACGCCGGGCTTGAACACGAACGCCGCGTCCGCCCAGTCGGCATGGTCGCACGCGTAGCCGTCGCCCGCGTCGGCCACCTTGAGCGTCACCCACTTCGCGCCGGCGAGATCGGCATCCAACGCCACACGCGCGCCGGCGCGCAACACGCCCGAATCGGCAGCAACGCGATCATCCGTCAACACGAGGAACCGCACCGACGCGCGGGGACGATCCTTCATGTCGTCATCCACGCCCACGTTCGCCGTAAAGCGCGTGGCCGCCCCGTTCGCGAAGAACTTGTACTCGAACGGCGCATGGACGCCCAGTCCGCGTTGAAAGACCTTCCCCGCGAGCGAGATCGGACCGCCTTCCACGGTGTGCCGCGGACGCGGCGTACGCCCCGCGCCGCACGTCGCGTCCGAGAGGTCCATCGCGTCAAGATACGTGGCGCCCGCCGGCACGTCAATCGCCGTGTCCACTTGCGGTTCCTTCGGCTGGACAAGGCGGTAACGGAAGTCAATTGTCCCCTTCCGAATTGGCTGGCGGAATGCGACTGCGAGACGGTACGGCTGCACGCGATGCGGATTCTCGATCAGCTCCTCGCGTACGTCCCATTCGCCGCCCTCCGCCGAAACCGCCACGTCGAGCGACGCCTCTCCGCGCCGCAGCGTGAAATGCGCCTTGTCCGCGCCCACCACCGGCTTCTCCTGGGCGATGAGCGGGCTCTCGAATGCCGTCGGCTCGGCGAACTCCACCTCGTCCCGCACCGTAATCTCATCCGCCTTTCGGTCGAACACGACCGTGCGCACGAGCTTCACGATCGGCACCTTCGCCGGATAGGCGCCGGAAAGGTCGTAGACGACCGTGTCGCGGTCGACCGTGAACTCGGTCTTCAGCACTTTCGCGCCGAACGCGGGGCCAGTCCCCTGCAAGCACCCGCCCACGCGTGGGACGGGATGTCCGTAGGAGTTCAGTACCTTCGATTCGTACCGCCGCTTCGAGAACGTCCGCCCCGTATAGTCCTCGTTGCCGGGATCGCCCGCGAGCTGGCGCGCGCCGACGTTGATCACGTAGCTTCCCGCGTCGTCGTGGTTGTGCCGGTCGCCGTTCGAGCCGCCCTTGACGGCAAAGGAGAGATGCCCGTGACGCGCGATCAGCACGCCCGCGCCATCGAACCAGTCACGCAGCGGGAGCGGTTTGCCGGCGGACGGCTGACGCGCCTTGAGCTTGAACTTCCCAAAGGAACGGAAGCCGTCCACCCAGAACTCGCCCGTGAACGGCGGCACCGTACCGACCTCGTCCGCATACAGGTCGGGCCACGCCTGGTTGATGAGCGCCAGCAGACTACGCGCGGGCGCGCCGTTGCCATCGGCGAATGGCGGCGAGGATTTCGGATCCATGCGGTAGCGCGCGCCAAAACCGGCCACGACCTTCGCGCGCGGAAACGATGCGCAGAAGTCCACACGCCCGTCCGTGGCCGCGCGCACCTGGCCCGCCAGCTGCATGAAGTTGCCGAAGCCGAAGTTCCAGTAATCCATCCCCTCCTCGCAGAAACCGTCGGTACCGAATCCAGAGAGGAAGCACGGCGCCATCAGGCGTTCCGCCGACTCGATCGCCTCGGCGCGGACGAACGGATCGTCCTCGACCGCGAGGATGGCAGTGACGCAGCCGTTGTGGCAGACGGCGCTCCAGTTGAAGCGGTCAGGCATCCACCAGTTGCGATACGGCGCTGTTCCGCCCGTGCGGCGTGAATCTTTCAGGAACGTGTTGAAGGTGCGTCCGCGCAGGACGGCCACCGCCCGCGCGACCGTCGCCGGCGGCAGGCGGTCGCGAAACCAACCGACAGCCGTGGCCACGATCGCGGCGGTGCGGGATGCCGTCAGGTCGATGTAGTGGTCGCCGTCAAGCGGCTTCGCGCGGTCGCCGCAGCCGCCCTCGAACGGCGCCACCCAGCTCGGCTCGTCGCAAGACGCTAGAATGTAATCGCTGATTTTGCCGAGGAAGCGTCCCTTGTTCTCGAGCGCTTCGCCGTAGACGAGCGCGCAGAGGTTGGCCTCCGACTTTCCCTTCGGGCCGGTGTAGACACCGCGGTTGCCCGTTTTCCGGTATTCGTCGAAACTTTCGGGCGGCACGGGAACGAGCGATGCGGCCAGGACCTTCTCGGCGGCGGCGATCCACTGCTTTCCCTCGTCGGTGCGCGTCCGTGCATCCCATTCGGCGCGATGGTTCGCGGGCGCTCCGGCGGGCGTTGCGCACGACGGAAGGAACAACGCGATTTCGCGTACCCGCGCGAGGTTCTGCGTGGGGAAATATTGGTTGCGCTCGGCCTCCCACGCTATCCATCCGCGCTTGCCCGCGCCCCGCGCCTGCTCATCCATCGCCCGCCGCTCCACCACCGCCGCCGCATCCTCGGCGGCGCACGCGACGAACGCGCCAACGCATCCCAGAACAACGACGGTGATCTTACTCATCTTCTCCATTCGCCTACTGTATCAATGCTACTGTATCAAAAGGGTCAGACCCTTTTGATACACAATTTTTAACACTCGATCGCGACATACACATACAGACCATCCTGAGACTTGAAGTGTCCACCTGCGAGAGTTTCTTTATTTGTGAGCATGGGCAGCAGCTTTGAATGAAACTCAGCCCAACCCATTTCACCTGTCGGATCGAAATCGGCAATTAGCCGGCCATGGCATGCCTTGAATTCGGAATCCATTTCGAACTCGTCCCGCTCAAGGTGTCGCCACGAATCGAACCTGACCGTCTTCCGATCTAGATTTATCGTTACGTTTCCATTAGCGCATGGTGTAAAATCCTCGACGGTATTTCTATTGGTCAAGCAGACCACATTTGTCCAGAGGCACGGATCGAACACATATACATCGCAAGTTCCCCCTCGGAATCGGCGCTCCAGCTCTTCTGCTCGAATACGCTCTTCATCCCAATCGTCAAATCCGCATCCGAGGCCGCGCAACATGCGAAGGACACGATAACAGGCAAGGTCTTCACCTGTTCGACGCGAGAGCTTCACATGATCCTCGCAGGCCCAAAGCAGATCTTCGGTCAGTGTTGCAGCGCAGCAAGTATACGCACCCCACGACGCAAAGGCCCCGGCCACAGGATACCCGTTATGCTCGAATCGCACCACCAGTTGTTCTGACATCTTTCACTCCCAGATTATCAAACCTTGTCTAATGTGAAGCGCGCACACGGCCGTCACCGTTCCGTGTTCTCGGCGGCATGCAGAAGGAGGTAGTCCCTCGCGGGCACGCGCACGCCGTCGACCTCGACCAGCGCGTCCGTGTGGTTCACGTAGACGCGGCTGCCGGCGCCGTACGTGACGCGCACCACGCCCGGCGCCACGTCGCGGTGCTCCACCATCTCCTCGAGCTGCAGGTGGCGAAGCGGCTTGAAGCGGAGGTAGAGGTCGCGTATCTTCTCCGCATCGTCGTCCGTGAAATTGTAGACGATCGGGCGTCCGCCGAACTCCACGAGGTCGAGCCAGTTCTGTCCCGAGGGGAACTCCTGCGTGGACTTGTCGGGGTTGGGCGGGCGTTCTGCGCATTCTTGATCTCGCGCGTGTTGTAGTTCACGTAGTCGACGAGTCCGATGAGGTGGTCCATGTCGCACTCGCTGGAGAAGCCCCCAAAGAGCGCAATGCAACGCTCGACCACCTGGCGCTGGTACGCGGCGATCTCCTTGCGGTTGGCGCGGTGGCGCGGATCGCAGCAGGCGTAGGGATACACGGCGGTGAACACGTCGATGTAGTGCGCGCCCCGGAAGCCGAGCGCGGCGATCCTCTCCAGCTCGCCGGGGAGGAACGTCTCCCAGGCGTTCTTCAGGCAGAGACGGTAGGCACGCCCGCCCGCAAAGGCGTCGTGGCAGCGCTGAATCGAGCCGTCGGGAAACTTGCAGGCGATGTTGCCGTTGTCCCACATGGGAGAGACGGCGTAGCAGTCCGTGTAGTTCGAGTGCCCGTCGACGACGTAGCCGAGAGCCTGTCCGCCGCGGATGAGCTTGCGCAGCTCCGCCTCGCCGCCGGCCTCGGGCGAGACGGGGAACGAGCTGGGGCAGCGTCCGTCGTAGCCGCCGTCCTGCCACCCCGCCACGCAGAGCGCCACGTCGTCCACGCCCAGCGCCTTGAGGCGCTGCAGGAAGGCGAGCGTCTGGGCGAAGGAGTAGAGGCATTCCGGCTTCTTCTCCGTCTCGGGCGTGAAGTCGACGTCGTGCTTGGGGTCCTTGAAGACGTAGGGCTTGCAGGCATGGCGGCGGCGGAGCGCGATGGCGTTCGCCATCTTCAGCAGGTGCGGACGCGCCTTCGCGCGTTCCTTCAGCGTCTCGATCCGGCGCGTGGCCCCTTCCCGCGCCAGCACGCGGCGGCGGTACGCCTTGGCCATCGCGTTCCAGTCCGCGCCCTTGCCCAAGTCGTACACCACGAGCGACAGGTCCTCATACACCTCGCCGAAGGCGTGGCGCTCGATGTCCCAGGACGGATAGGCGCGGTAGCGTCCGTCCTTCGCCTCCACGACGACGTTGAACTCGAAGCGCATCCCCTCGACGATGGCGATGAACGCGCCGCGCGGCGTCTGCATGGCGAAGTACGGGTGGTCCATGAACTGCGCGCCGTTCACCCAGCGCATCTTCTCCCGCGTAAAATACCCCACCACGCCGCGTCCGCCCATCCAGAAGCCGTCCTCGCCCGTCTTCGCCTGCGCGCGGCCGAGCCAGAACTGCACGACCTGCGCCTTGCGGGCCTCGGCGGCGGGGAACGTGTAGCGCACGCCGCCGTCCGCCTCCCGGACGCCCGCCAGCGGCACCTCCGTCCAGACGCCGTCCTTCCCCTTCACGCGTGCGACGTCACCCGTGCCGCGCGCCGCCGCATCCTCGGCCATGCTCGCCATCAGCAACGCCGCGCCGACGCCGCAGAGCAAAGTCTTGATTCTTCCGCTCATCTAACCATCTCCTCTTGCCTATAAGTTCTTTATGATCCTCTTATTTGCTTTCGCTACTGGGAGTTTTGGAGTTTAGGAGGATTGGAGGATTTTTATAATCACCTCCGAAACTCCTGATCTCCTAATCTCCCAGCAGCGAAAGCAATCATCAAAGTTATCCTCTTCTACATTCTCTTGCGCAGCATAGGCGGCGGATCACACGTTCTCAGGCCTTGAGCAGCGAAATCGGATATACGAGCACGCCGTCCTTTCGTCGATAGGCGGCGCCAGAATGTCCAAGAATCACGATAAGCGCTTTGGGCGGCTTCCCGAACTTCTCCGCTGCCAGCGCATCGCGAAGATCCAGACCGCTCCGAAGGTACGAAGATACATGTCGAGTCGTTTCGGTCACATTCAGAACTTACATCCGGTCAACTAAGAAGTTACTCCGTGTCGGCTTCATTTTCCCTTGAACCCGTCGACCAAAGCATGGAAGCGGTCGTTGTCCCTATTCGGCACGGGCTTGCCCGTCGCCTCGTCGATCACCGTCTCCACGTTCCACCAGAGCGCCTCGCGGAAGGAGTGGTAGGTCCAGTCCCAGCCGTATTCCTCGAAGAGCGAGATGCAGTCCCGCAGGTACTGCCCCGCCCCGGGCGCGTAGATGCAGGCGGAGAACTCGCCGACGTAGATCTTGGCGTTGTGGCGCCGCTGGAACTCCGCCACGGGCTTCAGCCATGTGCGCAGCTTCTCCTTGTCCACGCCACGCGCGGGATCGGGGTAGGGCCGCTCGGTGCCCGGTGCCGGACGCGGCGCGCCGTTCGCCCCCTGGTGAGTAAACCCTCCCGGCTTGTACATGTGCACCTGGTAGATCACGTTGTCCATCTCCAGCGCCGTGAGGTACGAGAACGCCTGCGGTCCGCTTGCTTCGTTCGCCGCGAATATGATGGTGACGTCCGGGTCGACCGCTCGGATCGCCTCGGCCGCGCGGCGCTGGAGGTTCCAGTAATCGCAGTCGGGCAACGCCCGGCAGCTCTGCGATGGCTCGTTCATGAGGTCGTAGCCGTAGATGCCCTTGCGGCCCTTGAAGCGTTTCGCGATCTCGCGCCACGCCTCCACGAACCGGTCGGCGTATTCCTGCACGTAGAACACGTCGCCCGAACGGCCGTAGCCGCCCAGAGGCGGGTTGTGCAGGTCGAGCACCATCTGCATGTCGCGCTTCTCAAGCCAGCCGAGGACCTGTTCGGCGTGGACGAGGTTGCGCTCGAGCCATTCGTTCCAGTCGGTGAGCGTCGCGGCCTTCTTGCGCTTCCTCGACGCGAAGCCGTTCATCTGCAGGCGGACGAGGTTCGCGCCGTAGTTCTTCAGGTCCTCGATGTCCTTCTCGGTGTTGCGGCACACGCCCCGGCCCATCACGCCGCGCATGCGTCCGCGCGCGGCGACGGCGGCGGGGTATTTCACCTGGTAGTCGTTGTCCCGCTGCGGGAAGAGCGGCGGCGCCTTGCGGAACCGGAACGAGGAAAGGTCGAACTCAAGGCGTCCGGACGTCTGCTGCAGCCCCAGAACCAGCTGCGGCTTCGGCGACGCGGCCACCGGCACTTCGCCGAACGAGACGGCCAGCTGCAGGTTCGTCCAGCCGAAGTCGCCCTCCTCCGGCGCCGAGGCGGCCGGATAACGACGATCCCCGTCCTGGGAATCGGTGTAGTGCAGCGAGAGCTTGACGCCGCGTGCCGGCCGCGGGTCGCGCACGACGCGCGTGCCCCGGCACTTCACCTCGGCTTCGAGCCGGCAGTGCACCCAGTCGGAGAGGTCGATCTGCCTCATCGCATACGCGCAGACGTTCGAGACACCCGACGGCACGTCCACGATGAGCCTGTCGCCCTCGATTCGCACGTACTTCGCCACACCTTTCGAGATCGTCCACTCGGATCCCCCAGCCAACGTTTGCAGTGGCGCGAACAGAGCCAGCCCGATCGCCAGACTTGATTCAACCAACCAAACGTTATCCATAAGGATTCCTCACTTAACTTTGCCTTGGGCAATTCCCCGGGAACGACAATAAGTCACCCCAGGCTGTAACCGTCGCGGTATTGGTAGTGCAGAAGCTTGTTCGCCTCGTCGCAGTTCACGAAGCGCTCCGCGTCGGCGTCCCATTCGAGACGTCTGCCGAGCTTGTAGGCGATGTTCGCGAGATGCGCGAAGCAGGTCGAGCGATGCCCCTCCTCCAGCGTGCAGAGCACCGCCGGATTGCGGTCGACGCAGCGGTCGAGGAAATCGCCGATCACGTTCCTCGTCGCGCTTTCCGCCGAACCGTCGTCCAGCAGGGCCTCCTTGAACACGTACTTCTGCGGCTCGAACGGATTGAGCGGGTTGTTGAACTCCTTGCCCTTCGACGGGAGTATCTGCCACCCGCGCTGGTCGGCGAACACCGTCGCGTCGCCGGAGGCCAGCTCCAGCTCGCCCTGCCGGATGGGGTTGGAGCGGCCGCCCTCGAAGACGTTGAACTCCATCGCCTTGCCGCTCGCGAACTCGTAGAGGCAGAACATCGTGTCCGGAATCTCCGCGTCGGACCTGTCCCCCGTGTAGTACTTGCCGCCTACGGCCGTGACGGCGCACGGCGCGCGCTCGTCCATCATCCAGCGCATCGCGTCGAGATAGTGCACGCCCCAGTTGCCGACCTGGCTGGAGAAGTCCACGTGCCAGCGGAAATAGTAGGGAGCCGTGGTGTACTTGTAGGGACGATACGCGCGCGGCCCGAGCCAGGCGTCCCAGTCCATGCCCTTCGGCGGATCGCACGGCGGGCACTTTCCGATGCCGTTCGGGAAGATGTTCGACACGCGCGCCGCGCGCCCCGTGCGGAACGTCCCGAACTTGCCGGTGTCGATCGCCTTCTTCAGCTCGCGGTACGCGTCGTTGCCGCGCCTGTTGAGGCCCACGGCCACGATCTGGCGCGAGTTCTTCTGCGCGTTGTGAGGGGCTTCTCGCAGTAGACGTCCTTGCCGGCCTTGATCGCGTCGATCGTCATGATCGCGTGCCAGTGGTCGGGCGTGGCGATGCAGACGGCGTCAACCTCGGGGTCGGCCAGCAGCGCCTTGTAGTCCTTGTAGAGCCTGCACGTTCCGGCTTTGATGCGCGTGGCCAGCGCCGCCTCCTGCGGCTTGAGGGTACCGTCCTTCTGGTGGAACGAGGGCATGCGCCCCTTCAGCCCCCATTCGAAGAACTTGGGGTCGTACGCCGACTCGTCGCGCTTCAGGTACGGTTCGTAGATGTCGCACAGCGCCGTCACCTCAACGAGCGGGTTCTTCATGAAGATGTGCATGAGCTGCGTGCCGCGGTTCCCCACGCCGATGAAGCCCATGCGCACGCGCGCCTTCGATCCCTGCGCGCGCAGCATGTTCGGCACGGCCATCACACCTGCCGCCATCGCACCCGACCTGATGAAATCTCGTCTTTGCATTTTGGTTTCCTTTGTCAATTGTTCTTTCTTTCCTAGAAGATTACTTTCCCTGCAACATCCTCTCAATGTCTTTGCGCCAAATATTATACGCCCGTTCGTATATCCAAACAAGCACTATTATGTATCATTTGGGGAAATCTTATGGCAGACTGGCGTCCACTGCCCACCAGTCACCCCTACCTCCTCGTTTCTATTCCGACCGTTCAATCTTCTCGATCGCGCCGCCAGCTCCAGCTTGCCGCTCGCCACCTCCTGGCGGCCCGTGGAGGTGCTCACGTTCACCAACATCGCATCCGTGCGCGAACCTTCTGCATTTGCGGTCATTGCTCAGCGCGTGGGCGCACGAGCAGGGTGTCGCATGCCGGTACGGCGACGGCATCTGCAGTCATGGGCGCGTCGGTGTGGTTCACGTAGACGCGGCTGCCGTCGCCGTACGTGACGCGCACCACGCCCGGCGCCACGTCGCGGTGCTCCACCATCTCCTCTAGCTGCAGGTGGCGAAGCGGCTTGAAGCGGAGGTAGAGGTCGCGGATCCGTTCGGCGTCCTCGTTGGTGAATTTGTAGACGATCGGCCGCCCGCCGAACTCCACGAGGTCGAGCCAGTCCTGTCCGGACGGAAACTCCTGCGTGGACTTGTCGGGGTTGGCGAGCAGGTAGTCGTGGAAGGCCAGCTCGCTGAACGGCACGATGCGGTCGAATGGCAGTTTGCGTCCCTTGGCGCGGGCGTTCTGCGCATTCTTGATCTCGCGCGTGTTGTAGTTCACGTAGTCGACGAGTCCGATGAGGTGGTCCATGTCGCACTCGCTGGAGAAGCCC
>ONRL01000145.1 GCA_900320225.1 uncultured Lentisphaerota bacterium | reverse complement strand
CGAAATGAACAGCGCGTTCTTGCCCTCCTTCACGGTGCCACGGTGCACGCACAGGCGCCACGACTTGCCGTCCGGGCCAGTCACGCGCACCATCGCGTACGCCTCGTGCGCCTTCGGCACCTCCTCGTACGCCGTGACCTTCACGATGCACGCGAGCGGAACGTCTGCCAGCGGACGGTCCCCACCGCCCGCGCGGAGCGCGTCGAGATAGGCAATCGCCGCGAGGTCCTCCGCCGTCTTCGGCGGTTTCTTCGGCCACTTCGGCTTCTCGGCGCCCTTCCCGTCGGCGCGCTGCCCTTCTTCTGCCATCTGGCCTACTTGTTAAGTCCCTTGCGGGAGAGAAACTCCCAGAGGCGGTCGAGCCACGTGTAGCTGCCCGTACCCTCGGAGGCCTTGAACTGGAAGCAGTGCCCGCGCGTGGCGAGCGTATGGAGGTCGCTCTGCACGCCCATGCGGCGGAGTTTCTCCCACGCCTTGACGGAGTTCATCGCCGCCCAGACGTCCGCGTCGCCGTGCACGAAGCACATCGGTGGCGTGGCGTCGTCGAAGGAGAACTCCGGCACGAGCACGGAATCGTCCTCGTTGCCGCGCTCGGCGTTCGGGCGGTCGATGCCGTCCGTGAGCGCGTAGGCCGGGTAGATCGGGCACGCCCACTGGAGGGTGCACGGCTGCTTGTCGATCTCGTCCACGGGCGCGTAGGCGGGCTTCTTCGCATTGGTAGAGGTCATGAGCGTGAGGTGTCCGCCGGCGGAAAAGCCCATGAGGCCGATGCGGTTCGGGTCGAGCCCGCGGCGCGGGGCCTCGGCGCGGACCATGCGGATCGCGCGCTGGGCGTCCTGCCACGCCGTGACGTGCTTCGCGAGGCCGTTTTGCGGACGCGGGCAGCGGTAGTTCACGACGACGGCGGCCATGCCCTTCTCGTTGAACCACTGCGCCACGGGCGTGCCCTCGCCCTTCACGTTGCAGTGCATGTAGCCGCCGCCCGGAACGATCACCTGGATCGCCTTGGTCTTAAGTTCGGTCGGGATGTACCACTCGAGCGTCGGCGCGTAGGTCTGGTTCGGCTGGGGATCCGGCATCTTGCCGGCGGGCCACAGCTCCTCCATCTCGCGCTTCGCCGTGAAGCGGTCCGACACGCGGGTCGTGTGCGGCACGGGCTCCGCGATCCGTCCGAGGAAGCCCATCTGGCGCATGAACTCGATCGCGCGCTCGAACGCGGGCGCCTTCACGGGCCCGTGCGCGCGGTCGGCGTCGAGGTGGAGCTCGGCGGGGATCTTCATGCGGCGGAGCTGGCGGTAGATCTGCGTGGAGCCGATGGGCGAATAGGGGTCCACGCCGCCGTGGAAGAGGCACATCGGGGCCGTCTTCGCGTCGAACTTGAAGGACGGATTGAGCTTCACGTCGGGTCCGTTGCCGCCCGTCGTGTTCTTGCCCGTCAGGCCGTCCGTGACGGCGTAGGCCGGGCACATCGGGATGGCCCAGTTAACGTGGCACGGCATCGCGTCGAGCTCGTCCACGGGCTTGTACGCGGGCGTGAGCGCGGAGGTGGCGAGCATCACGGAGAGGTGCGAACCCGCCGAGCAGCCCAACACGCCGATGCGCTCGGGGTCGTACCCGCGCTTCGCCGCCTGCGAGCGCACGATGCGGACCGCGCGCTGGCCGTCCTCCCAGCCGCTCTGGTAGATGGGAAGGCCTTCCGGACGCGGCGTGCGGTACCACAGCCACACGCAGGTGATGCCGGCGTCGAGCATCGCTTTCTCCAGCGGCTTGAACGCGGGACCGTCGCAGGTACAGCCATAGCCGCCGCCCGAGATGAGGATCACGCACGCGCCGTTGGGGTTCGCGGGCTTCGGCGACCAGTCGAGGTAGGGCATCCGGTGCGCCGCGCGGTCGAAGCCCTTCTGCCCCGCCTCCTGGCTGGGCGCCGCGATCTGGTTCGGCTGGAAGTCGGGGATCTTGCCCTCCGGCCACAGGGGGGTGGTTTCGGCGCACGCGGCCGCCGCGGACAATGCCGCCGCCGCAATCCAGGCAATCTTCATATTCGCTCCTCGCTTTCTGCGTGAATCAAACGACCTTGAAGCGGAACTCGGTGGTCGAGTAGAACGGCACGCCGGGCCGGACGATCGTCGAGGGAAACTCGGGATGGTTCGGGGAGTCGGGGAAGTGCTGCGTCTCGAGGGCCACGCCGGAGTTGCGCACGGGCAGGTAGAAGCCGTCGTAGATCTGCATGCCGGGCTCGGTGGTCCACACCTCGATCTGGCGTCCCGTGACGAGCGAGGTGAGGATGCAGGCGGGGGAGAGTTCGTCGCCGGGCGTCTTGCGGAGCACCCAGTTCATGTCGTAGCCCGCGCCATACTTGAGCTGGTCGTAGTCCCAGTCGTGCATGTCGCCGATCGCGTGCGTGGTGCGGAAGTCGAACGGCGTGCCGGTGACGTCGCGGAACTCGCCGGTGGGGATCATGGCGGGGCCGTAGGCGGTGATCACGTCGGCGTTCACGTAGAGCTGGTGGCCCATGATCGTGGTGCCGGCGTCGGCGCCGTCGAGGTTCCAGTAGGCGTGGTCGGTGAGGGAGATGGGCGTGGCCTGGTCGGTCGTCGCCTTCCAGCCGAGGTGCCACACGTTGTTGTTGTCGAAGGTGATCGTGGCGCGCACGGTCACGTTGCCGGGGTAGCCGCCCTCTCCGTCGGGCGAGGTGATCTCCAGCACGAGGCCCACCTTGTCCTCGTCGTGGATTTCCTCGAGCACGGTCCAGTTGCGGAGCGAGAAGCCGCGCAGGCCGCCGTGCAGGGCGCAGGGGATGCCGGCCGGTTCGTTGTTGAGCTCGAGCGTGTATTCCTTGCCGTTGAGCGTGAATTTGCCGGCGCCGATGCGGTTGCCGTAACGGCCCACGAGCGCGCCGTAGTAGGTACCGCCGTTCTCGGCGACATACTCGTCGAGCGTCGGCCAGCCGAGCGTAACGTTCTCGAAGTGGCCGTTGCGGTCCGGCACGATCGCCTTGACGAGGCGGCCGCCGAAGTTGGTGAACTGGAGCTCCAGGCCGTTCGCGTTCACGAGGCGCCACAGGCGCACCTCTTCGCCGTCAAACGTGCCCCAGGGCATGGATTCAATCGAGTTTTTCATGTCTCTCTCCTTTGGTTGCTAAAAAATCAACACAAGATTATAGCACATCCGCGCGGGATTGTGGTAAACTATGCGACGTTTTCCACGAGCCCCTGTAGCTCATCTGGACAGAGCAGCTGCCTTCTAAGCAGCGGGTAGCAGGTTCGAGTCCTGTCAGGGGCGCCAGAGGACCCGTAGCTCAGTCGGTCAGAGCTGGCGACTCATAATCGCTAGGTCGTGGGTTCAAGTCCCGCCGGGTCCACCATCGGAGAATAGGTGATAGTGGATATTTTGGGAAGCCAACGGTTGCCGATGGCGCATACGGGCGCGAGGGGCGCCGGGGGTGCAAATGTTTACCGAATGATGAATACCACGCCGGGACAGTGCCGCTCCATATGGGGAGCCGCCATCCTGGCGGCTATCCCAGTAAAAAGCGGCGAGAGCGTCACGGCTGACGGCACGCCTTGAAGACGCGCGTCAGCTGCGCGGCCTGGTTTTCGTTGAGGCGTCCCGTCGGACGGTTGATCGCCAAGTCGATCGTGACCGCTCCGCCGTTCTTCAGAATCGGGCTCATCCACTCGATCCATTGGCGGTCCTCGTAACGGCACTCCGGACGCCCCCAGGACGATCCGGCGAAGGTCAGCACGTGCCACTGGCGGTCGTCGAACCAACGCGCACCGCACGACTCCTTCAGCGGCTCGTTGACTTCGCCCGCCAGGTAATCGCCCGCTAGCGTCCACCGGCGGACGGGCGAGCGCACACCCTCGTTGAACGCCACCACGGCGTCCGGATTGCCGCGCTTGACTGCCGCCGTATAGAGCTCGGCGATTTCGTCGTTGAAGCGGATGTGGCGATAGCCTCCGTCAAACCACCAGCCGGCGACGTCCTTCCCGTACCGACGGCTCCATTCCTCAATGACCTCTGCCCAGCGCCGGGCCGCCGCAACGTTGATCGTGCGGTCGTGGTTTTCCTTCTCGGCCGGGAAGCCGAATGCCTTCACGGCGTGAAGATCGCGGTTCGGCGTCTGGCAGGGAAGGTAGAGCATGACCTTGATGCCGCTCGGCTTCAGGGCGGCAATCAGCTCCGCCGGGATGTCGCGCGTGGAACAATGAGAACCCTTCGGATAGCCGCAGATGCGCTCGTACGTGTCGTTCGGCGAGCACATGTAGCCCGAGTTCTGCCCGAGGGTGATGCAGAACCAGTCCGGGCGCATCTCCACAATCTGCTTCGCCAGTCCCTGAACGTCGAATTCGCCGATACGGCCGAACATGTCCTTTCCGACCAAGTAGTGCGCGAACGCGCCGCAGCCGCCGGCCATCCAGTCCGTCGCCGGATTGCGCGGGTTGTTGACGAGCCTCCAGTCCGCGCGCTCGAAGATCCGCGAGGAGGCCACGAGGCCCTCCGAGTCGACAAGGTTCACGAAGAACATGACGGCGTCTTCGGGAACGGAAACCGAGAGGCGTCCGGACTTGTCCAGGTCCTTCACCTCCACCACCTGCCACTGTCGTTTCATCAGCAACGGATTCGGATCGCATGTATACAACAGCTCCGCCTTTACCACCGTACGTCCGTGCGCGTCGAACTCGGCCCGCAGAACGCCGCCCTTCTCCAGCCACGCGTGCGTCACGTCGATGAGCGGCTTGCCGTCCTTGCAGATCGCGTTGGCCATTGCCGTGATCTCCTTCGGGTCGCCCGCCGGCGGATGCGCGTGCGGCATGTTGAGCTTGAGCGAGAGGTTGAGCGGCACCGTGCGGTCCAACATGTTGCAGCTCAGGCGGACCGTGTCCAGCGGATAGTAGCGGTCGTTCGTGCCGCAGCACCAGAGATAGGGGATGCGTGCCCCGCCCGTCGGGCTGTTGTAGAAGTTGTTCGCGTTCCACAGCGCAAACCAGGCGCGCAGCTTCTCCCCGCCGCCGCCCATGCCCGCCCATGCGGGATTGCGTTCGTAGAAGCCGCAGCCGTAGACGGGCGCCGCGAACCGGAAGCGGTCGTCGACCGAGCCGACGATGCTGCTCAGGTAGCCGCCCCAGCTAATGCCCGTCAGGCCGATACGCGACGCGTCGACCTCCGGGCGGGAACGCAGGAACGAATGGCAGCGCATGACCGCCGCGACCGCATGGTACGTCCACTGGTCCCGTATGGGCTCGCCGATCTGCGCGACGGAACGGCCCCAGCCGGATGGTCCCGACCATTCATGGCGCGGATGCGGCTTGCCGTCGCGCTCGCCCTGCGGGATGCCGCCGCACGTGTCCATCGCGATCGCGGCGTACCCGCGGTCATTCCACGTCTTCACCCACTTGGCGAATGCCGTGCCGCCCCCGCCGTGCACGAGCACCATGGCCGGCACCTTGCGGTCTGCGCGCGCGCCTTCGGGAAGACCCCACCACGCGAAGATGCGCGTCGGCCTCCCCTTCAACGGCTCGCCTTCGATGAAGATCGGCTCGACGCCTGCGATCCGCCCGTAATCGTTCGAGCAGGGGATTGTCACGGGGAACGTGCGCGGGGTCTGGTTCAGGGCCTTGACGTCCCAGAGCGCACGGCTGCCGCGCGGCAACGCGCACTCCGGCGTGACAGGCGCGGACATGACGCTCGGATGTCCTTTCAACTCCGCGATCACGCGGTTCATGACCTCCGGGTAGTCCGTGCCGAAGCAGTCGAACCCGAGTCCCCAGAGCCTGCGGTAGAGTTCGGGGTCGTCGCCGTGCGTCCAGGGGAAGCCGGCGGCGACTTTGCCGGCGGCGTGGAGGCGCGCGACGGCGTCTTTCAGGAAGGCCGACGACGGACAGAACGGATCCTCTTGCGACGGGTCCGCCTGAATCAGGAAATGCACAATGTCGACCTGCGCGAAGTTGTCCGCCGCGGCCTCCTCGAAACGTTTCCGCATGAACGCCTCGCCCTCCGCGCGCCGCTCCGGCGTGAACGGGATCTGCCTCCAGCTGCCGGTGAACATCCAGTAGCTGGTGAGGCCGTCCGGCACCGCCTCGCGCCATTGCCGCATCAGCTTGTAGCTGCTGCCGTGGCAGTAGACCTGGCGCTCGAGTCCGAAGCGCTTCACGAGCGCGGAGCTTTGCGCCACCGGCACGTTCTTGTAGTCCATGTAGATTTTCCAGCCGGGACGCCCCTTCATCGCGGCGAAGAGGCCCTCCCACAGGGGGATGCGCACGTGGTCCCACTCGGCGCCGTGCGCCGCGCCGATGGACACGTCCCGCAGCTCGGCCCAGTCGTACTCCTCGATCTTGCGGCGCTTGTAGGTGGAGTTGTGGTAGGCGATGATCACGCCGTCCTTCGTGCGGCGGATGTCGGCCTCGGGAACCACGTCGCAGGACCAGGCGTAGAGACACGCCTCAAGGGAGTTGTCGGGCCGGTTCACGCGTCCAGGCACGAGCACGCCGTCGCCGCGGTGGACCATGCTGAGGTTGAGGAAACGCGTGTCGCGCGCCCACCCGGACGTGATGCCGAGGGCGAGCGCGAAGACGATGAGCGGTTTTACCATGGCCTTACGCCTTTCCGCCGGAGAAGTCGCGGACGAGCGCGCGGTTGAGCATCTTCTCGTAGAGCGCGATGTACTCGCGCGCGCAGGCCTCGTGGTTGAAGCGGTGGAGCGACTCGTCCATGATGCGGGCGATCTCGGCCTCGCGCACCTCGGGGGCACGGTGCCAGAACGCCATCGCCTGGTCCATCGCCCAGAAGAGTCCGTTCGAGTCGTACGTGTCGAAGCGGAAGCCGTTGCCCGTGTGGTGGTCCACGTCGAGGTGCTCCACCGTGTCGTGGAGGCCGCCCGTGTTGTGGGCGACGGCGAGGGAGCCGTAGATCGGGGCCTGCATCTGCGGCAGGCCGCAGGGCTCGAAGAGGGACGGCATGAGCATGAAGTCGCTTGCCGCGAAGCCGAGCTGGGAGAGGCGTCCGTCGAAGTCGTGCATCGCGAGACGGCCGTGGAGGCCGTGGAAGTTCAGGATGTCCCAGAACGGCTGCTGGAAGGCGCCGTTCGCGACAATCGCCACCTGGGCGCCGTCCTGCCAGTACTTGTCGAGGAAGCGGTAGAGGATGTCCGTGAGGAGCTGGGGGCCCTTCTGCACGGGGTCGAGGCGGCTCGGCCAGAAGAAGATGGGCGCGTCGGCGTTTTCGGCGAGGCCCATCTCGCGCTGGAAGGCGAGCTTGTTCTTGCGCTTCGCCTCGCGGTGGTCGGCGGGGCCGTAGTTAAACGGGATGTGCGGGTCGGTGGCCGGGTTGTCGGAGTTGTCCGGCGCGTTGAGGATGCCGGCGGCGCAGCCGGCGAAGTACTTGCCGCGGATCTCGTTCCGGACGGAGTCGGGGATGAAGCCGTGCCAGCCGTCCACGATCTCCTTGAGGAACGTAGGCGAGACGGTGTTGATGAAGTGGGCGGCGAAGATGCCGGAGGCCTGGAGGTCCACGGGGTTCACGTCGCGGCTCTCGAAGTAGTTGAACGGCGGGCGCTCGAAGTAGAGGTTGCCCCAGAACTCGGCGGCGTCGATGCCGGAGTCCTCGATCTGCGCGAGCGTGAGCTTGTGGGTGTGGATGTTGTGGACGGTGAAGAGGCAGGGGATGCCCATGCGGCGCGCGGCGGCGGGGATGAGGCCGGTCATCCAGTCGTTGCAGTGGATGAGGTCGGGCTGCACCTCGGGGATCACGTGGTTGATCACCTCGCGCTGGAACGCGAGGGCGAGCTTCGCGTTGCCGTTGCCGCGCGAGTAGACGTGGTCGCGGTAGTAGAAGCAGCGGTCCTCGGCGAGGTGGATGCGCTCGCTCGACATGCGGCTCTTGTAGAGGCGCAGCTCGTCGGCGACGAGCTTGCCGGTCTCCTCGTGGAACATGCGCCGGTAGTGCGGCAGGGCCACGTGGACGTCCGCCCCCAGGTCGAACAGCGCGCCGACGAGCGACGCCGACACGTCGGCCATGCCGCCCGCCTTGGCGCTCATGCGTCCGGCGAGGTTGCCCATCCCCTCTGGGAGATACGTGATCTCCGGCGTGACGATCAGGATGCGCGGATTCTTCTTGTTGGTTTCGGCTTTCTTCGTGCGTGAAGCTGACATCTATACAGTTCTCCTGTCAATTGACACCATTAGTTTACCACAATCCGCGCGTTTTGCAACCCTCGCCGCAGCGGGTCTGTAGCCGATGTTGATTCTGGGTGGTCTAGATGGCGGCGTTTTGCTACACTATGCGCATGAACTTGAAAGTCCCTTTATTGGCGCTGGCCGCGCTCGCCGCCGTGACGGGGGCGGCGGAGGATGTCGTCATCGAGAACGCCACGTTCCGACTCGTCATCTCACAGGACGGCGCGGCGACGTCCCTCGTGGCGAAGGCGACGGACGAGGAGTGCCTCGCCCCCGGCGTGCGCATCCCCTTCGCGCGTCTCCGCCAGGACCGTCCGTACGACGCTGGAGATCGGCTTCGCACACGAGTACCACGTCCTGCGCGTGCGCCTGATCGCCACGGACGACTACGTAGCGTTCGTGCCGGACGGCACGGAGTACGTGCTCACGGACGACTTCGGCGACAAGCGGCGCACGGAGATCGACGGACTCGAGTTCCTGCGCCTGCCGGTGCGCGACCGCGCGCACTTCGGCGCCTGCGCCAACGTCGCCTGGGACACACGCACGGCCGTCGCGGTCATGGGCCTGCAGCCGGAGGTCCGCATCGACGGCGCGGCACCGGAAGGCACTTCCGGTTGGCGGCTCTTCTCGGCCGGCACGGAGAACCTGCTGGGACTCTTCGGACGCGGTGCCGCCCTCGTCGCGGACGCGCAGGGGAAGTGGCTCGACCGCGTGGACGCCCTCGAGCGCGACTTCGACCTGCCGCGCGGCGCGCGGAACCGCCGCGACCCCATCCTGCGCGCCAGCTACGGCTTCATCCTCGGCGGCGGCGCGATTACGGAGCGGAACGCGGACGAGTATGTCGAATGGCTCAAAAAAGGCGGCTTCCGCGTGTGCATGATCTCCTACAGCGTGTTCGCGGAGGCCTGCGGACACTTCACCTGGCGCAAGCAATTCCCCAACGGCATGGCCGACTTGAAGAAGGTCACGGACAAGCTCCGCGCCGCCGGCATTACGCCCGCGCTGCACATCCACTACAACAAGGTCTCCGTGACGGATTCCTACGTCAAGGACGGCGATCCCCGCATTGCCAGTGTCCGCGAGGTGTGCCTCGCCGCGGACATCGGCGCAGACGACGATTCCCTCACGCTCCAGAACGCGCCGCACGGTTTGCGCACGGAGGACGGCCGCTGCCTCATCCGGTTCGGCGCGGAGCTTCTGTCGTACGAATCTTTCACCGCCGAGAAGCCCTGGAAACTGAACGGACTGAAGCGCGGTCTCTACGGGACGCCGCGTGCCGCGCACCGGCGCGGTACGTACGGACGGCACCTCGACGTCGATGACTGGTACTACTTCCACCGCGTCGACCAGTCCACCGAAATCCAGGACGAGATCGCCGCGCGCATCGCGAACATTGTGGACGCCTGCGGCTTCGAGCTCCTCTACTTCGACGGGGGCGAGGATGTTCCGCCGCCCTACTGGTACAACGTGCCGCGCGCCCAGAAGCGCGTGTGGGACCACATCCGCACGAAGCCGCGCGGCGCGGAGAGCGCGCTCAAGAGCCACTTCGGCTGGCACATGCTGAGCCGCGGCAACGCCTTCGACACGTTCTATCCCGAACGGACGCGTCAGTCGCTCGACAAGTACATCCTGCCGGCGGCGCGCCTCGCGGCAGACGACTTCTCGACGGTGGACTTCGGCTGGCTCCGGCTCTTCCTGCCGGGCGAGAAGATTCCCCGGAAGGCGACCTTCCTCGCGAACAACAACTTCGGCGACGTCACGGTGGGCACCACGCCCGAGCAGATCGAGATGATCGCCCGCGCCGCCTACGAGAACAACGCGCCGCTATCCTTTGTGCTGTCGCTCGGTAAACTGCGCGCCCACCCGCAGGCGGACGCCATCATGTCCGTGTTCAAGAAATACGAAGACCTGAAGTTCGCCAAACAGCAGGACGGAAAGGTTTCGCCATGAAGAGAGGTCTTGTCCTTGAAGGCGGGGCGATGCGCGGGCTGTTCACGGCCGGCGTGCTCGACGTGCTCATGGAACGCGGCGTCACGTTCGACGGCGTGGTCGGCGTCTCCGCTGGCGCCTGCTTCGGCTGCAACTACAAAAGCGGTCAGATCGGACGCGTGATCCGCTACAACAAGCGCTTTGCCCGCGATCCGCGTTACTGCTCGTGGAAATCGCTCCTCACGACGGGTGACCTCTTCGGGGCGGATTTCTGCTACCGCGAACTGCCGCTCGTGCTGGACGTGTTCGACGCGGCGGCGTTCGGCGCAAATCCGATGGAATTCCATGTCGTCACCACGGACTGCGCCACGGGCAAGGCCGTCTACAAGCGGCTCGACACGGCCGACGAAACCGCCTTCCGGTGGATCCAAGCCTCGGCCTCCATGCCGCTCGTCTCGCGTCCCGTCACGATCGATGGACGCGAACTGCTCGACGGCGGGCTCTCGGACGGCATTCCGCTCCGTTACTTCGAGAGCCTGGGCTACGAACACAATCTTGTCATCACCACGCGTCCGCACGGCTACCGCAAGTTCCCCAAGAAGCGAATGTGTCTCCTGAAGCCCCTGCTGCGGCGCTATCCCGCGATCTACCAAGCGCTCAAAACGCGTCACGTCTGGTACAACGAGACGCTCGAGTACATCGATTCTCGCGTCGCCGCCGGCGCCGCCGAGCTCATCGCACCCAAGGAACCGCTCGACATCTCACGCGTCTGCCACGACCCCGCGCGCATGCAGCGCATCTACGACATCGGCCGCGCCGCCGGCGAAGAATTCGTGGCTCGTGGTTCGTGTTAGTCCCGGGGCGCAACTTGTTGCGCCCGCATTCCCCCACCGGCGCCACTCTCGCCGGGAGGGTCGCGCAGCCGCGCGACCGTTACGGCAACACCACTTCCACCTTTAAGAACCGATACGCCGAATTCCCTCCCGCAGGCCCATCCTCCCACGGCCCCGCCAGCGTCGCGGCACCCTTCACCTTCCACGTCGCGGATACATTCCACTTCCCCTGCAGCGGACTGGCAGCCGTTTTTGCTTCCACTACTAATTTGTCATCTTCTCACACCTTCTTGCCATCAGATATAACTAACTGGGCAATAGGAAATCTACTTGTCAAAGGACTCATTCGGGTTATAGTCTAATGAAATTCAAATTCAAGTCCCAAATCCCAAATCTTCTGGTTGAGCCGTTTCTTCAATTCCTCGCACTTCTTACCTCGTTGGAAATAATTATTCTTTTGGGACGCATTAAGTTCCTCACGGTCTCTGATGATACTATCGCTCTCGTCGTCAAAAAACTGTTCAACGGCTCTCATGAGGTCCTTAAGGCTCTTGTCGGTGGTCTGGACCTCGCTGAATTTGGTCCTCAACCTACTCTTGATGGAATTGAGTTCACTACCCCCTTCGTCTTCCTCCTCACCGTAGTAATATTCTAACTCTTCCAATGCAGTTTCTATTGCGTCCGTGATTTCCGAGTTGACTAAAGATTCGGCATTCATCCTGTCGGTCCGATTCTTTCTCTCTAGTTTACGCATCATTGTAAACTCCTTAGAGTCAAAAAAGACCTGAACCGTCCGAGAGTTGGATTTCAGTAACCAGAGACATTCGGAGCCGTCTTTCAATCTACACACACACTCCATCTCATCCGATGTAAGAACCTGTTCCACCTGTTCCTTGTACTTGTCCGTAAACGCGCGGAACATCCCTTCCAAGCCAAGGAGCGCATCCGCGTACTTAGAGAAGTCTTTAGCGCACTTGAACCCGATGACCTCCTTCTTTCCCTCTGAAACGTAGATGGTGACCCTGTCGTAGTCATCGTCATTGACCTCCAGAACCTTGCACTCGTCGTAGGCATACTCCGCATCATCCAAAGCCACCCTCACTGGCACCCCTAAAGAATACTTCCCCCTAATGTCCTCGTCTTGGACATCAATCTCTTGCCCAAGCATGAATCCCGAAACCGTTATGTCTCTTTTGCATCCAGAGACGAATACAACCAAGAACATCAACGACAGGATTACCTTCTTCATGTAAATTACTCGCTTATGTGACGTACGGCGTTAAAATCATCCGTTCAATGCCGCTATTTCTTCATCTGTCAACGGCGGTTCGCGGGGAATCGCTTCGTAGATTGGTTTGATCGCCTTGCCAAGCTCTACCACATCTGTCTCCGCCCGCTGCCACATCTCTTCATATGAAATTTCGCTATAGTCATGAACAATGTCGTTACGAAACTCAATGGTACGACGCCAGTCAATTTCTGGATGGGCGGCTTTGAACGCACGCGAAAGCTTGTTTGCGGCCTCACCAAGTTGCGTCAATCGATGCGCCAACGCCTCGCAACGCAACTCGTCCATGAGAAAATCCTCTTTCTCAAGACTCCCCATTATGATGGCAATTCGAGCAATCACGTCATGCATGTGCTCAATACGGGTCGCATCGCGTTTTTCCTCAAGTGTCATACCGGCACTCTCTCCCTCAGTACTTGTCTTGCGAAACGCGGGCAGTCCAGCAACTGCGTTACAGAGACCACATCTGTATGACGTCCAAACATGTCTGAGACAGCGAACTTGAATGAAATTCTGTCATTGTTCGTAAACGAATCATCGAACTTCACAAGCAGATCCACATCGCTATCAGGACGTTCCTCTCTGCGGGCACAGGAACCAAAGACCCAAAGCTTCTCGGCCTTGTGCCTCCTCGCGAGAGCGTATATCTCATCCCGCTTCGCGCGTATCTCATCCAACATGCACATTTCTGAAACACCGTTATTATACCCCATCCCCCGCCCCAAAACAAGCCGGGATTTTGGAAAATGAGGCGGCACGCTCGGTGAGCGCGCCCTACCACGGGAGAGGCGAGCTTCTGCTCGGCCGTCCGGCGAGAGAAGCGCCAGAGGCAAATGCAGGCGCAACAAGTTGCGCCCCTCCCGTGCTGGTTAACCGATGTTTCGGCCTCTGTCAGTCGCGGAGGCGGAGGCGGTAGGCGAAGGACTTCGCGTCGCAGGCGAACTTGAGGACGTTGCCGGACTGGCTCCAGGTCGGCGCGGCGGCGCCCGTCTCAGGCTCGACCACGTCCACGCCGGCCACCGTGCGGCCCGCCGCGCCGAACGCGGCGAGGTCGATCTCGGCGGAGAAGGCGTCGGAGTCCGGAAGTGGCGTGATCGTCCAGTCCGCGAAGCGGAACGTGCCGTCCGTCTTGATGCCGCCGAACTGCACGGCGCGGCCCGCGCGGTTCACGCCAAGGAGCTTGTCGCGCGCCGCCGCATCGTCCGGCGAACCCTCGGGCTTCCACGTGACGCCGGAGATCCTGCCGTCCGCGCGCGCCACCTCGATGGTGCCGCCCTTGATGCGGTTCCCGCCGTCCGTCGGCGCGCCGCCGAGAGAGAGGCGGTGGCCGCCCTTCGGACACCACGCGCCGTAACGCACCCGGTAGGTGCCGGCGGCCGTGCCGGCCGGAACGGCCAGGTCGATGAACGTCTCGTACTTGCCGGCTTTCGCGAACACTTCCTTCGCGCGCGCCATGCCGCACTGGAACACGATGCCCTCGTGAGCCGTCTCCGCGTTGCAGATGTGCACGAACGGCTGGTAGTCGGGCGCCGGACGCGTCATCTCCCACGTCACGTGGAGGCGCAGGCGGTCGGGCGCGACGACTTCGGCGCGCAGCGGATACGTGACGGCGCCGTAGGCGCGCCTCAAGGACGGCTTGCGCGCGTCGATAAAGATGCCCTTCGGCGACTTCGCGAAGGCGCAGCGCACGCCGTCCTTCTCCACCACGCCGCTCGCCGTGTTGCGTGTGCGCGCGTAGTAGCCGTAGGGCGGCAGCGTCACGCCGTTCGGCAGACGCCACGTCGCGTTCGTCTGGCGATTCGCCCACACCTCGCCGCCGTCCGAGAAGAACGAATGCTGGCGGTGGATGTTGCCCTCGTACTTCAGGTCGAGGAACTCGGCGTTCCCGAGCTCCGCGCACGCATCGTGCTGGAGCCAGTACGTCTTCACCGCGTTGCGCGAGAACGGCCCGTCGCACATCGGGTTGCGTCCGCCGATGATGCCGTTGGAGAGGTAGTCGTCGGAGGCGTAGCCGTGGAGTTCCGCGTCGCCGCCCTTGTGCCAGCCGTTCTCCTCCTGGTAGCGTCCGCCGAGCCCCCCCGCGAAGAGCACGTAGTAGCCGTGCGTCGCGATGTCGTGCCACGGCGTGCGCTCGCTGTCCGCGAAGTTCGCCCGCCCGAGCACCTTCGGCGCGCCGAAGTGGTCGCTCTGCCCCGCGTCCGCGACGCCCACGAGGTGGTCCTGGCCGGCCTCGCTCACGCACACCGTGTCGGGACGCCGGAAGCCCTGCCTGTACATCTCGAAGCCGCGTCCCCAGCTTGCCGAGGTCTCGTTCTTCGAGTGGAAGCGTCCTTCGCGGTCGATGTAGTCGAACGGACCGTGTGCAGTAAACACGTCAATGAAGATCGCGTCGGGATCATAGCCCTCCTTCAGCAACTTCGGGGTGGAACGCGTGCGGCGCCCAGCGGTAGGAACGCGCGTGGCGGCCGGGGTTGAACCACGCGAGCTGCGGCGTGCCGTCCAGGTTGAACACCGTGAGGTCGTAGGTGTAGCCGTCGCAGTCGGGATAGATGTCCGTGTAGTTGTCGTGCGGACAGAAGAGAATGCCCCCTGCGCGGCACGCCTCGCGCATCGCGCCGAACGCCGACGCGTCGCCGGCCGGCGGGTATATCTCCGGCAGGCGGTAGTCGTAGCCCCAGCGCTGCCAGGCGTGCTTCACGAAGATCGAGTCGTTCAAACCGTACTTCGCCGCCCTCGCAAGGCCCTCTGCCGCCCGCGCGTAGTCGCCGCCCCACTGGTCGAGGCACATGCGTGAACCGAGCGCGGCGCGTCCGGGGCTCGCCTTGTAGCCCGCCACGGCGCGGAAACGGCGTCCCGCCTCGAACGCGCCCTTCGACGACGGCACGAACGTGAACGTCGCGTCGTGGTGCGCATGGAGCGAGAAGAGATTCTTCTCGCCGTCGCAGGCCACCGAATCCTGCACGTCCACGGCCTGCACCACGGAGAGGCCGTTCGCGTAGTCCGCGCCCACGTGGCGCGTGGAGAGGCCGAACCCGTTCGCGCCGAGCGTGAACTTCTTCGGACCCTCCACGACGTTGCCGAAGCCCATGTAGACACGGTACGGCTTCTCGGAGGCCGGCCCGACCGCGAGGTCGACGATACGCGGGAACCCGGCCGCGTTGCGCGTCGCGCCGGGAATCGACCAGGAGATGCGCAACGTGCCCTTCTCCTCGCGGATCGTGGCCTTTGCCTCGGGCGGCGGCATGCCGTCGTCCGTCGCCACCTTCGCGGTGAAGCCGCGGAACACGATCGACTTCTCGCCGTCCGTGAACGCAAGCACGCCGTCGATGAGGCCACGCTCTCCATACGCCACGCCCGCGCCATACACGACACCGTTCGCCTCTAGACGCCAACGCCCCGCCGCCGCGTCCGTCCCCGCCGTGCGCGCAGCCTTCGCGGCCGCAAGCGCCGCTGCGCCGCGCGCCGTCCAGTCGGACTCGTCCGGCACCTTCGGCTGCGGACCCACCAGCAGTTTCACGTCGCCCCAGCCGCCGCCGTCGCAGCACGTGTTCATCTTCGGGCCGGGACCCGTCCAGAGACGAAGCGTGATCTTCTTCCCCGCCCACGGCGAGAGGTCGCCCGACATGTCCTGCCATGTGAGGATGTCCTTCACGATCTGCGAGCAGACGAGATGCGGCTCGCGTCCATCCTCCACCACGAACACCTTGTACTCCACACCGTCGGAAGGCGGCTGGTCGTGGTTATCCACGAGGAAATTGGAGCAGGAGAACGCGAGCGGCGTCACGGCCGGCAGATCCAGCGGGAAGTCGCTCCAGATGAACCCCGCGCCCTTCTTGTAGGGCGGATGCGTGCTGAAGCCGGCCTTCGCTTCGCCGCGCGGGGAGGGACGCCCCTTCGACATGTGGGCGCCCCATTCCTTCGG